>CAXTSI010000099.1:0-21097 GCA_964246695.1 uncultured bacterium | reverse complement strand
GCTTAATTTTGACTTATTACCTTAGCTTTTGAATTTCCCCGAAGGGGGCGTGACTTCTCTAGAAAGCTCTTGACTTCAACAGCAATTTTTTCGTTTTCTCTTTCCGCCGCAATCAGCTTTTCTGCTGCCAAATCAACCGACATTTTTACACCACCCACGTTAAACAAAAGCGGGTCATGAGTTATCTGCCAACCATCTTTTTGTAAAGCTATTTTTACAACCTCATGAAAGACATCTTGAGCAGACATGCGTATCCATGATAATATTTTCCACTTCTATGCTATCGCGTCGCCGCATTATTGTACATTTACAATCAATACCCGTGAATGAAATCGATTCAAATCGGGAAACCCTTGTTTCGCGCTTGATACAAGTTTTAGGAGGAGAGCAACTCGATTGGATGCAATACACGGGTTTGGGCACAACAATGTTGTGCCCCTACAAGCAACCTATATTTCACTGCGGTCGGAGCAAAATGCGTACCTATCGATTTGAAGGCGAAGTATGACAACAAACTTTAGTCGGCGTCAATTTATCTTGTTTGGTTCAGCAGCGTTTGGTACCAGTTTACTGCTGAAAGCTTGCAGTAGTAAACCAATAACACCAACAGCTACAACAACGGGTGGTGCTGAAGGGTTTAAAATAGCGATCGCTCTGCCTGGAATGATTACGGACAAAGGCTGGAATCAATCTGGTTACGAAGGAATCAATTTAGCAAAACAAAAGCTAAGTGCCCAAACCGCCTATGTAGAAAAAGTAGCACAAGCAGATCAAACAGAAGTATTAACAGATTTTGCTCGTAAAAGCTACAATCTCATCTTCGCCCATGGCGGACAATTTGATGCCGCAATTGAACAAGTCGCTTCACAGTTCCCCAACACATTTTTTGTTGGAGTAAATGGTAATCTTAAGGGTGAGAATATTGCTTCTTTACGAATAGATCACCTACAAGCTAGTTATTTATGTGGCATTATCGGTGCTGCTGTCACTAAATCGAATAAATTAGCTTATATTGCTGGAGAGAAGTTTCCCGCTACCGAGGGAGAACTGCGGGGATTTGAATTAGGGGCAAAGTCTGTTAACCCAAATACCCAAATTATTTCTACTTTTACGGGTGATTGGAATGATGTTGCCAAAGCCAAGGAAGCGACTCTCGCCTTAATTTCTTCCGGGGCTGATGTCATCTATCAATGGTTAGATAATGCCTCAGCCGCAGTCTTACAAACAGCAGGTGAAAAAGGAGTCTATGCTTTTGGTAACACAAACGATCAATTAGAAGTTGCACCAAAAGCTGTCTTAACCAGCGCTGTGAAACGCTTAAATTTAGCCATAGCTTATATAGCAGAATTAGCCAAACAAAAACAAATAAAAGGACAAATATATACAATCGGGTTATAAAGACCAGATATATTATTTTTAGGAAAATTTGGGGCTGTCATACCGGAGGCAGTTAAGCTTCATGTATTGCATGCCTCGCAAGAGATTGTTAATAAAAAAATCATTTTTTCAGACTGCAAAGAGACTGGTAAAGATACACGCTGCGTGAATAAAATAACAACATATAGCGATCCTAAATGATTCGTGAACGCGGAGAAACCGGGTTTCTTAAAGAAACCCGGTTTCTGAGGCAACGCATTTTCACAATTCAAATAGGATTGCTATAGGTTTCAATACTTGTCGGTTAAGGGGAAAAACAGTTTTCTTTCCATGAACTATTTAGGCTTAAAAAATATTACTAAACGCTTTGGTTCTTTGATCGCTAACGACAATATCAATCTCTCTGTTGCATCTGGAACCATTCATGCAATCCTAGGCGAAAATGGCGCAGGTAAGAGTACTTTAATGAATATCATTAATGGAATCTATCAACCTGATGCTGGTCAGATTTACCTCCAAGAACAACCAATAAAAATTACCTCACCCGCTGAGGCAATTAAACTAGGTATTGGCATGATTCACCAACACTTCATGCTTGTACCCCAATTGACTGTCACAGAAAATATCATCTTAGGAACGGAGAAAACTTGGCGACTGAATCTAGAATATAAACAGCAAGAAATCGCTGCATTATCCCAAGCTTATGGATTAGAAATTGACCCCACTGCCAAAGTAGAAAATTTACCTGTCGGGGCACAACAACGAGTAGAAATTCTCAAAGTTCTCTACCGTCGAGCAAAATTGTTGATTCTTGATGAACCTACGGCAGTTTTGACACCGCCAGAAATAGAATCATTAATTGCTATCTTGCGCCAATTGGCAGCCACAGGCAGCACAATTATTTTTATCAGTCATAAATTAGAAGAGGTAATGAATCTCTGTGATACAGTAACAGTTTTGCGGCAGGGAAAGGTAGTAGCAACAACATCAACTGAAGCGACGACATCTCAGCAGTTAGCAACATTGATGGTAGGACGGAAAGTAGCTTTACAGTTAAATAAAAGTCCTAAATTACCAGGAGAAATCATCCTGTCGGTGCGAAATTTACAAGTTGCTGATGACAGAAGTATTCTGGCTGTAAATAATGTATCTTTTGAACTGCGGGCGGGAGAAATTTTAGGAATTGCTGGTGTAGATGGGAATGGACAGCGAGAATTAGCTGATGCAATCGCTCTAGTGCGGACTATTAAGCAGGGTAAAATTGAGTTTACGCACAACCATTCCTTAGTGGGCTACATCCCAGAAGATAGGCAGACAATGGGATTGGTGTTGCAATTTAGCATCGCCCAAAACTTGATTTTAAAAGCTTTTAAATATCTGCCCTTTTGTCGCCGTTTTTTGTTACAACTTGAAGCAATCGCCGATCGTGCCCAAGCTGCAATGCAAGAGTTTGACATTCGGGCGACAGGGTTTGATATCAAGGTAAGTCAGCTTTCGGGAGGAAATCAACAAAAAGTGGTGTTAGCACGAGAACTGGCGCAAACACCAGCTTTAATTATCGCCATGCAACCCACAAGGGGGTTAGATGTAGGGGCGACAGCAGCCGTCCATTCTCGAATATTAACAGAACGCGATCGCGGTGCCGCAATTTTGTATATTTCTACTGACTTAGAAGAAGTGATGGCTTTGAGCGATCGCATTGCCGTAATCTACAGAGGTGAGTTTTTGGCTATTTTGGATGCAGCCACGGCGAAGGTGGAAGAAATTGGTTTATTGATGGGTGGAGGAACAAATAGAGAATAAAATACCAAGTCTTTAAATTATTTCTCTTTAATATACTTAATACCCTCACACAACCGCACTATTGGGTCTGGTTCACTTTCACGAAAATCAACCTCTTTGAGTTTTTGGATATATCGGAAAATAAGTTCCTCTGGTTCCTGCTGGTAATTTTTGAGAAAAACTGGTATTACTGGATGATGTAGTACTTCGGACAAAAATAACATAAATCCAGTTAAAGTTGCATTCTTCTTTATCCAATAACTTCCCTGGCTGCCAATAAAAACTGCTACTGAATAAATCCTCTCTTTGTCTATATAGTGTTGCATTAACTCTCTTTCATTAGAACCTGCAGGAAATTCACTATCATTTTCATTAAACAAAATATTAATTTCTTTTCCTTTAAGATTTTCTGCAATCTGCCTTACTTCTTTCGCATCTTTTTTATCATAATACAGCCATACATGAAAGAATTTTTCAGGTTTATTGCTTCCTTTAATAGCAGCTTCCAGTTTATCGAGCGCCTCAAAATCATAGATTCTGGTAAATTTAACCGGATTCCTATCATTTATTAAGGTTAAGCGCAATTCTTGTGGAATTGTATTAAGTTCTGGTAGCAAAACAGGTATTAAAGGTATACCTGTGTCGTTGCTTATAGTTGTGAGTGCATTCACTTCATTTTTTTGGGTATTTCCTAATCCTGTTGAACTAAAAAAGATAACACCAGATTTTACCCTTGCTATTTCCTGATTTATGGCTTCTATAAAGGATGCTCCTCCAGGAATTTGCTCTTCATCTAGCCAAGTTTTAAGACCTCGCAGCTTCAATTCATGGTTAATCTTTTTAACTTCTTCCTTATCATCATTGTTGTGAGCCAGGAAGACATCGAATTCTGGTTGCTCACCCATCCAAATTATCCTTTTGTTGCTGCATAGAGGGAAGCTTTAGCAGGTTTGGCTTCTGTCCAGTAATTTCCCTCACTAGGAGATCTATCGCTCTCTCATCACCTGATTGAGTAAAACTTATATACATTCTGTCTTTAAGGAAGGGCAAATCGTTTGGAATGTCGTCAACTCCTGGTAGCAAAACAGGAATTATAGGGATATTTTCTGCCATACTCATGATCGATAGCAGTTCTATTTTCTGCCACCTTCCTAATTTTTCAGAGCCAATAAATACAGCAATAGATTTAACATTTTGAATCGCCTTTTCAATGAAATCCAGAATCGGTTGTCCTGCTGGGATTTCTTCATCGTCTAACCACGGCATTATACGGCGTTGCCTCAGTTCATTGGCGATCTTTCTAACTATTGCCTTATCCTGACTATTGTGAGCCAGGAAAACATCAAATTGCGGTTTGTTGCTCATTATATTTATGTAATAGCGGCTTAACAGCGTAGATGCTGCTTGCAATAACTATATATAGGTTGCCGTAAATTCCAGTAAAAAGCAAGTGAAATATCTAGTTATAATCTCTATTAAATTATTGATATTTACCTGTACATTGACATCCGTAACATTGATGCGACAACCTCTAGAACACAAATGAGGATACAATACTCTGTAGAGATTTAGGGCAATATTATTGTGGGTAAATTTACTACCAGTCATAGTAAAAATGTCGCCATTCAGGTATTCATAGCGACATTCTTGTAACTGTTCCCAATCTATGTATTGCTCGATACTCATTTTTTGAGGTTGAGGGGTGGCAATCATCGTATAATGACCAGAATAAATCGCATTCTATTCCTACTACCAATCTTATCACCGCTAATTGCGGTCGCCTCCGCCCTGATCGTCGGTGCTATCCTCATGCTAATTGCTGGGGCAAATCCCATCACCGCATACAGCATTCTATTTCAAGAATCTCTTTCTACCTACTTTGGATTTGGTAACACCCTCACCAAAATGACACCGCTATTGTTCACCAGTTTAGGCGTGTTAGTGGCGTTGCGGGCTGGGCAATTTAATATCGGTGGGGAAGGACAAATTTATCTGGGTGCGTTGGGAAGTACTTTAATTGGGTTATACGTGCAAGGATTACCTGCGGTGATTCATATCCCCTTAGCACTTTTGGCAGGATTTTTCTTTGGTGCAGTTTGGGGTTGGATTCCTGGACAACTAAAAGCAATGCGCGGAGTGAATGAGGTAATTACGACGTTGTTGCTCAACTATATTGCAGTGAATTTAGTTAGCTACCTCGTGCAAAATCCATTAATGGCAACAGGTGCGCCTAGTCCTTATTCGCCATTAATTGCCAAAACATCTCGCTTAGCGATTATATTACCACGAAGCCTCGCCCATGCTGGTATTTTATTAAGTTTAATTGCCGCAGGTATTTTATGGGTATTGCTTAGTGCGATCGCCTCTAGGTTACCAAATTACGGCAGTGGGATTTAACCCGATTGCCGCCCGTTATGCCCACATATCTGTTGAACGTACCATTATGCTGGTGATGGCTTGTGCGGGTGGTTTAGCTGGGTTGGCTGGGAGTTGTGAGGTGATGGGGTTGAAATATCGGCTATTTGAACAAGTTTCACCAGGTTATGGGTTTGATGCCATTGCGATCGCCTTTTTAAGTCGTGGTAGTGTTGTCGGTGTCGTCTTGACTTCTCTGTTTTTTGCGGCGCTTCGCAGTGGTGCGAATGTGATGCAGCGTAGTGCAGGTGTGCCGGTAACTGTTGTTTACGCGATTCAGGGGTTGATGGTGTTGTTTATTGCTATCAGTCTCGCGGTGGAAAGAGAGATCAGAGTAAAATATGAATAATCTCAACTTTTTATCTGATTACTTGGCAGCTACTTTGCGTTTAGCTGTCCCCTTGGGATTTGCTGCTCTAGGAGGATTGTACTCGGAACGGTCGGGGGTGTTAAATATCGCCTTGGAAGGGATGTTGCTTACTGGTGCTTTTACTAGTGCTGCTGCCACTTTCTACACTGGTAATCCCTGGCTTGGTATCCTCGCGTCTGGAATTGCTGGGGGATTAGTCGGACTACTCCATGCTGTTTTGTGTGTGACTTTGCGTGTTGACCAATTGGTGTCTGGGCTAGCAATTAATCTTGTCGCATCTGGGTTAACATCGTTTTTGGCACGGTTAGTGTTTAGTGGCAGTAGTACACAGCAGTTACCTGGAATCGGGGCAATTATGATTCCTGGTTTAGCTAATATTCCCCTAATTGGGCTACTATTTCAGTCAGATATTTTAGTATATTTATTATTTGTATTAGTTATATTAACTACATACGTTTTATTTAAAACTAGCTTTGGACTGACATTGCGGGCAGTGGGAGAATCTCCATTAGCTGCTCTTACGGCTGGAATTTCGGTACAAATTGTACGTTATATCGCTGTGGTGATCAGTGGCTGTCTTGCGAGTTTAGGAGGTGCTTATTTAACTCTGGTACAGGTAAGATTTTTTGCCGAGGGAATGAGTGCTGGTAAGGGATTTATTGCGATCGCCGCATTAATTTTTGGCAGATGGCATCCAGTAGGTAGCGCTTTGGCTTGTTTGCTGTTTGGGGCTACAGAAGCTTTACAACTGCGAATTCAGGCATTAGGGGCAAATATACCTTACCAATTTTTAGTCATGCTACCTTATGCGATCGCTTTATTGGCATTAGTGGGTAAGTTAGAGAAATCTACACGAACTAAAGCTAATGGTACTCCCTACTTTGGAGAAAATCGCCACTCAGATTAATTCAAGTGTGTTTGCGATCGCACCATCGGGAAAACTTCGGTAGCCTTTTCAGCAACCCAGTATAGCAACAAGGATGCGAAGCAGTTCTTCCAAGTCAGCCGGGACACGATACAAGTTGAAATCTTGAGTTATTTGTTTATGCTCTCGGTTCAGTAGACCGAATTGCCAGATATCTCCTGTAGAGACAGCACCTTGTAGGTTAGGTAGGTCAGAGTCAGTCCATGCATCCACAGCAATAAGTTCTACGGCAAGTTGGGTGAAGCCTCTTGCCAGGTCTGCATTTTTGGCTTCTACAACCAGGAGTTTACGGTCTGCATGAAGGTAATAGTCGAGGGAGCCTTTTAATTGCTCTGTTACTGTCAAGGGATATTCAATTCTCAGTTGGGCGTGGGTGTAGTGAACGACATCTAGTAAAATGGGGGCAATCAGTAACTCTCTTCGGGCTGCCTCACTAGTCAGACTAATATAGGGTAAACTCTCTTCAATTCTAGATTTGAGATTAGCAAGTCCGTCTAGTTCTGCGGTGGACTTTTGCAGGTTGAGAGAGGATCGCTTCAAGGAATAGCCAAATTCAGCCAGTATGTCGTCTGGCTCAAAGGGCATCTCGAAGTAGCTTCTAAAGGTGTAAGACTGACCAAGCTGGAGGATGGGAATTTTACTCATAGCTGCAATAAGGAAATACCCTCAGTTGAATCCATTGTGCCAGTGCGATCGCCACAAAATCTCAATGAATACGATTTTGGATTGCTGGCTACTTTCTTCTAGGTTACACTGTGGGAACGTATTCCAATTATGGGCTCTACCTTGAATAGATTTTAGGAGGCAGCAGCCCACTGAAGGCATTCCCATGCTCTGCATGGGAACGAGAAAACTACTCCCCTCTCCGCTTCGGAGAGGGGTTGGGGGTGAGGTTCATCGGTTAACGCACCCTACTCAGCAACTTCCGCCGCAGATGATCCAAAGCGTTACACGAACTTAAGTGACGAACTAAAGACCGACTCCGCCCTGCACCGAAGCGATACTCAGCACTTTCCACTTCCCCATTTGGTCCAGCTAAACCGATGTAAACTAAACCTACTGGCTTAGTCTCCGTACCTCCTGTTGGTCCTGCAACGCCAGTGATACTCAATGCCCAAGTGGTTCCCAGGCGGGTTTTCACCCCAACTGCCATTTGCTCTGCAACAGTAGCACTGACTGCACCAAACTTCGCCAAGTCTTCTGGGTTCACCCCCAAAAGCCCAACTTTTACCGAGTTGTCATAGGAAATCACCCCACCCCAGAAGTAATCTGAACTACCAGAAATCTCTGTTAACATTTGCCCTAATCCGCCACCTGTGCAGGATTCTGCTACTGACAGTGTTTCCCCTGCCGTCCGCAACAACTGACCTACTACTGAAGCTAGAGTGTCATCATCGGCACCGTAATAGTTTAATCCAGCAATTTCTGTAAGCTGTTTCTCTATAGGCGCAATCAAATCCTTGGCTTGTGATTCGGAAGTCGCTTGAGCCGAAACTCGTAATTTTACTTCCCCCTTACTGGCATAAGGTGCTACAGTCGGATTGGGCAAGTTGAGATAATAAGCGACCTTCTCTGCCAAAGCAGATTCCGCAATCCCCCAAAACTTCAACATCCGACTGTAAATAATTTCTTTGCCCCAACCTTGACTTTTCAGGTATGGTACGGCGGTTTCAAGCCACATCCGCTGCATTTCACTTGGCACACCTGGAAAAGTGAAAATCGTTAACTTTGTCCGGGGCTGCCAGATAATACCAGGTGCTGTTCCTGTGGAGTTGGGTAAAATTTCTGCACCTTGAGGTATCAAAGCTTGCTTGCGGTTGCTAGGGGTCATGACGCGATCGCGCAAGGCATACTTCCGAGCAATATCCTCGATAATCTCTGGACGTTCTACTAAGGAAACACCAAAAAAGTCGGCAATGGTTTCACAAGTAAGATCATCAGGTGTCGGACCAAGACCTCCAGTGAAAATGAGAATTTGCGCTCTTTGACTGGCAATTTCTATAACCTGCTTTAGCCTGACTGGGTTATCTCCTACCACCGTTTGATAGTAGTGGGGAATACCCAATTTTGCTAACTCCTGCGCTAAATATTGCGCATTGCTATTAAGGATATCTCCCAATAACAGTTCCGTACCAACACAAATAATTTCTGCACTCATTTTGGAAATAGGGCATGGGGCATAGGGCATGGGGCATAGGGCATAGGGCATGCCCCATGCCCCTGATATATCAAAGCAGGCATCTGTATCTTCTAGTAGGTTGTCAGACAAAAATCATAAGATGGGTGTTTCTACTTATATTTACTATATTTCAATCACATAATGGCTAATCGCTAATCGCAAGAGAGCAATTAGCAATTAGCAATTAGCAATTAGCAATTAGCAATTAGCAATTAGCAATTAGCAGAGTTGGCGATCGCTCTTTACAAGGTGATGAATGCTACCTTTAGCTTATACGTGAGTTCAGCGAAACTACGAACAAATGATGATTGATTTTTTTGACATAGTTAATTTTATTAGAAAAGTAAAAATCTCAATCAACTTTAATAGTATAATAAAAACCTGATCATTGTTTTATCAAACACCTATGAGTAGGTTAGTTGTTTTAAGCTTGGGTCAGGGAAACCTAGGTGATGGGTTTGCCGCTGTTACAGCACAGATCGGAAAAGCAGACAACCCCTACCGGATGAAATTTACTGCTAGTTTACCAGCCGCACCAAAAATTCCCGAACTTTACCGAAATTGGCAGTTACTTTATTCTGCTTTCAATCAACGTCTGAGTTGCCGTCATCACATCGAAATAGAGGATGAATTTGAAATTGAAGAAGCTTACATAACTAATATTTCTCAAGTTGATCTCACCAATTTATCTCAGATGTTATCAAAAAGGATAAATACATGGCTTAACTCAGCAAAATTTCGCAAAATTGACCAGCAATTACGTACACAATTAAAACCATCAGAAGAAATTCGCTTCATTATTGAAACGGACGACAATTTATTACGACGGCTTCCTTGGCATGTGTGGAATTTCTTTGAGGATTACCCCTTTGCAGAAGTTGCCTTAAGTCCTGCAGAGTATCAAAACAAGAATAAAATTATCTTAGATAACCAGAAAGTCCAAGTTAAAATTTTAGCAATTTTTGGAAATAGTAAAGAAATTGATATTAGTCGGGATCGAAATTTTTTAGAGAAATTATCAACTCAAGCAGAAATTAAATTTTTAGTAGAGCCAAATTTAGGTGATTTAAACGACCAGCTTTGGCAACAAGGTTGGGATATTGTCTTTTTTGCAGGTCATAGTTGTAGTAAACACAAAGGGCTGCTGCAAATCAATCAAAGAGACACGATTACTCTTGAAGAATTAAAGTATGCTCTCAAACAAGCTATTAGTCGTGGGTTGAAGCTAGCGATTTTCAACTCCTGTGATGGTTTGGGGTTGGCGCAGCAGCTACAGGATTTGCAGATTCCGCAAGTGATTGTCATGCGCGAACCTGTGCCGGATGTGGTAGCTCAAGAATTTTTGAAGTATTTTCTCACAGAATTTTCCTCTGGCAAGTCTTTATATGCTGCAGTGCGTTCTGCACGAGAAAGACTGCAAGGACTAGAGAAAGAATATCCCTGCGCTACTTGGCTACCAGTCATATTCCAGAATCCTGCCGAACCACCAATGTTTTGGCTACAGGAGAATGTTCAAAGTAGCGCCGCACCAAAAATAACACCGCCAAGACAAAATCCTGTAGACTTTTCTGTGAATGCCAAGCAGGATATTTCGCCTCGCTTCCCTAGTGGTTCAGTCCCGCTTGACTCTCCTTTTTACATCGAAAACTCTGCGATCGCCACACAAATTAATGCAGAAATCAGTAAACCAGGAGCCTTAATTCGGATTAAAGCCCCCAGAGAAATGGGCAAAACCTCCTTGCTGCTGAGGGTTATGGACTATGCCGATCGCATGGGCTACCGTACAGTTACCCTGAACTTGGAGCAAATTGACCAAGCAATATTGAGCGATTTGAAGCGATTTTTGCGCTGGCTGTGTGCCAATGTCTCGCGTCAGCTGCAGTTGTCACCAAAACTCGATGAGTATTGGGATGAAGATATCGGTAGCAAAGTCAGTTGTTCCCTCTACTTGGGCAGTTATGTGCTAAAGCAAATTGACTCGCCTGTGGTTTTGGCGTTGGACGAGGTGAACCTAATTTTTGAGCATCCTGAGGTGGCGAAAGAAATTTTACCTCTGTTGCGTTCTTGGTACGAAGAAGGCAAAAGACTACCCATCTGGCAAAAGCTGCGCTTGATTGTGGTTCACTCGACGGAAATTTATGTTCCCCTGCAACTTCATCAGTCCCCTTTCAATGTAGGGCTACCAATTCAGTTAACAGGCTTCAATTTAGACCAAGTCCTGCAATTGGCACAGCGCTATGGGATCAATTGGACGGACGGTGAGGAAGCAAGACTGCTGATGGACATGGTTGGAGGACATCCAAGACTCTTACACTTGGCACTCTATCACCTCCATCGTCGGGAACTCACTCTGGCACAACTGCTGGAAACTGCCCCCACATCCTCTGGAATTTATTCCAATTACTTACAGCGTCATTGGGTAACTTTGCTTGAACAGCCGGAATTGGCGATCGCTCTTCACAAGGTAATGAATGCTACTGAACCTGTGCCGTTAGAACCGATTCAGGCTTACAAGTTAAGCAGTATGGGGCTGATTAAGTTACAGCACAATCAAGCGACACCGAGTTGTCAGCTGTATCGGCAGTATTTCGAGAATCAGCAATAAGGCATAGCCTTGTAACGATTGATAATACACAATTGTTTTTTTCTGTCAATGCCTAAGTCCTAAATTCTTTCTTTACATAGAGCAATAAAAATCATGTCAACTATCTCAGGCTACGAGGTTCTTGAAAAACTCTATGAAAGTACCAACTCGCTGGTCTATCGCGGACGTCGGATAGTAGATAGCCAACCCGTTATCCTCAAAATGCTGAAACAAGCTTATCCACCTCCAGAAAAAATAGCCTGGTTCAAGCGAGAGTATGAAATCACCAAAAACTTGCAACTAACAGGCGTGCCAAACGCTTACAGCTTGGAAAATGACCAAAACTGCTGGGTGATAGTACTGGAAGATTTTGGCGGTGAATCCCTAGAGCAAATGCAGAGCAGACAATTTACTTTGACTGAGTTTCTCACCATTGCTATTCAGCTTGTGGAAATTGTCGGTCAAGTGCATCAGCAGCAGATTATGCACAAAGATATTAACCCATCCAACATTGTTTTAAATCCAACAACAGGTCAACTCAAGCTCATTGACTTTGGTCTTTCGACAGAACTCTCACGAGAAAACCCCACCCTACGCAACCCGAATCAGTTGGAAGGCACGTTAGCCTACATATCGCCAGAACAAACGGGGCGCATGAATCGGGGAATAGATTACCGTACTGACTTTTATTCCTTAGGAGCAACTTTTTACGATCTGTTAACTGGGCAATTGCCTTTCAAGACAACTGATGTGATAGAGTTGGTTCATTCTCATATAGCCAAACACCCTACTCCACCTCACGAACTCAAGCCAGACATTCCTCAGCCCTTGTCGGAGATTGTGATGAAACTCATGGCTAAAAACGCCGAAGACCGTTACCAATCAGCCTATGGTCTCAAGGCGGATTTGCAGGAATGTCACAGACAATGGGAACAAACAAGTCGCATCGATCCCTTTTCTCTGAAACACCAGGATGTTTCGGATAAGTTCCAAATTTCCCAAAGCTTATATGGACGAGAACAGGAAATTGAACAATTGTTGACTGGCTTCAAGCGAGTAAGCCTTGGGGCAAGGGAAATGATGCTGGTAGCTGGTTATTCTGGCATTGGTAAGTCGGTTTTGGTACAAGAAGTCTATAAGCCTATTACGCAGCAGCAGGGATACTTTATTTCCGGCAAATTCGATCAATTTCAAAAAAATATTCCTTATGCATCTTTGGTGCAAGCCTTGCGCTCCTTAATCGGGCAACTGTTGACGGAAAACGAAGTCCAGATAGCTACCTGGCGGCAAAAACTGTTAGCTGCCCTTGGGGAAAATGGTCAGGTCATTATTGATGTAATTGCCGAAGTGGAACTGATTATTGGTTCCCAACCCGCGATCCCAGAACTGGCTCCAACAGAAGCCGAAAATCGCTTCAATTTAGTGTTTCAAAACTTTATCCGGGTATTTACTCAAGCCTCACATCCACTGGTACTATTTCTAGACGATTTACAGTGGGCTGATGGGGCTTCCTTGAAACTCATTCAACTGCTGATGACGGCAAGCTATAGCCAATATCTATACATTATTGGTGCTTATCGGGATAATGAGGTAACTCAGGCTCACCCCTTGATGTTTACCCTAGACGAGATTCGTAAAACCGAGGGTATTGTAAATCATATCACCTTGAAACCTTTAAACTTGTTTGAGGTCAATCAGTTAATTAGTGACACCCTCAACGTAGCACGAGAGACTGCTAAACCACTAGCAGAATTGGTACTGACCAAAACCAATGGCAATCCTTTCTTTATTAATGAATTTTTAAAATCCCTATATAGCGAAGATCTGTTGACGTTTGACTTTAGGCGTGGTACTTGGCACTGGAATTTAGGGCAGATTCAATCTTGGGGTATAACCGATAGTGTCGTTGAATTGATGGCTAGTAAGGTGCAAAAGTTGCAGGCGGCAACACAACAAGTGTTGAAGTTGGCAGCCTGTATTGGTAATCAATTTGATATCCAAACTTTGGCTACTGTATATGAAAAATTACCCCAAGAAACGGCAACCGATCTGTGGACAGCAATCGCCGAGGGATTAATTTTGCCCCTTAGTGATACTTACAAGCTGATAGAACTTGATGTGCAGGGCTTGGCAGGAGCAATCACCGTTGAATACAAGTTTGCCCATGACCGGATTCAGCAAGCGGCTTATTCTTTGATTCTAGAAGAGGACAAACAAGCTGTGCATCAGCAAATAGGACAGTTGCTGCTGCAAAATACCCACCCAGACAAGCGAGAGCAGAAAATCTTTGAAATTGTCAACCAATTGAATTTGGGTAGGCAGTTAATTAATCAACAGGTAGAGCGGGATGAATTGGCTCAATTAAATTTGATGGTTGGCAAGAAATCCAAGGTATCGGCAGCATATCAAGCCGGATTGAATTATCTACAAGTTGGTTTGAGCTTATTAAGTGAAGATACTTGGCAACGGCAGTATGACCTAACATTGGCACTGTACGTGGAAGCAGCAGAAGTGGCTTTTCTCAGTGGCAACTTTGAGCTAATGGAACAATTGGCTGCGGTTGTGCTGCAACAAGCTAAAACCTTGTTGGATCAGGTGAAAATCTATGTAATAAAGCTTCAAGCTTATTCTGCACAGCATAAACTATCAGAAGCAGCGAATATAGGACTGCAAGTTCTGAAGCTGTTGGGGATAAATTTTCCTGAACAACTAAATCAATCGGATATTGTAAATAGTTTATCAGAAACCAAATCCGCTTTAAAAGAAAAGCAAATTGAGGATTTAATCAATCTCCCAGAAATGACAGATATTGCCAAGTTGGCTGCAATAAATATTCTTTTTCGTTTATTTCACCCAACCTATGTTCGATTACCTAAGCTTTTTGTCTTAGTTGTATTGGCGATGATAAATTTATCAGTTAAATATGGTAATACCCTTCTGTCTGCTCAAGGCTATGTTACTTACGGACTTATCCTCTGCGGATTAGGAGATATTAATACTGGCTATCAATTTGGTCAACTTGCCTTAAGCCTAGTCAACAGATTTAAGGCTCAAGAACTTAAATCATGTACTTTATTCTTTATAAATTGTTTTATTCGACATTGGAAGGAGCATATCAGGGAAACACTACAGCCTTTTCTGGAAGCTTATCAAATCGGCATGGAAACAGGAGATTTACAATATGCTGCTATTAGTGCCTACTGTTACGCTTACCTAGCATACTGTGGTGGTAAGGAATTGGCATGGCTTGAACAGGAGATAGCAAAATATAGTGATGCAATTGCTCAAATCAAGCAGCAACATGTACTGAATTTACATCAAGGGTTTTGGCAATTGGTTTTGAATTTAATGGTAGAATCAGAAAATCCCTGTTGTTTAATCGGTAAAATTTACGATGAAAGAATAATGCGCTCTGTTTATATTGAAGCAAATAATAGAAACGGACTTTTTGAGTTACATCTCAATAAAATGATTCTTTGTTATTTATTTGAAGAATATACTCAAGCAATTGAAAATGCCGCCATAACAGAAAAGTATTTAGACAGTGCAGTAGCGACAACAAATTTTGCCATCTTCCATTTTTATGATTCTCTAGCTAGGCTAGCTTTACTTGCTGATACTCCAGAGTTAGAACAACAGCACAATCTCGAAAAAGTAGCTGCAAACCAGGAAAAAATGAAACATTGGGCAGATCATGCCCCAATGAATTATTTGCATAAATATTACCTAGTTGAAGCGGAACACTCCCGCGTTTTAAGCAAATATCACGATGCTAGGGAATATTACGATCGCGCCATTACCCTAGCCCACGAAAACGAATATCTCAACGAAGAAGCCCTTGCTTACGAACTGGCTGGGCGATTTTATTTAGCCAGAAATCAAAAACACGTTGCTCGTTACTACCTGCAAGATGCCCACTATGCTTATCAGCGCTGGGGGGCTGTGGCTAAGGTAAAAGATTTGGAGACAAGATACCCACAGTTTTTAGCCAAAACCTCAACCGATATCCTTCAAACTCGCTTAAATACTTCAACTACCGAATCGGGTAAAACTACATCCGATGTCTTAGATTTAAACAGTGTACTGCAAGCTTCGCAAACCATTTCCGGCGAAATCATCTTAGATAAGTTGCTGGAAAAGTTGATGAAAAACGTGATTGAGAATGCAGGCGCTCAAAAAGGCTTTCTGATTTTGGAGAAGGAAGGTAACTGGGTGATTGAAGCAGAAGGGACTGTAGATTCTAATGAGGTTACCATACTGCAATCAATATTAGTAGACTCCATAGATAGCGATCGCCCCCTCCTGTCAGCCGCCATCATTAACTATGTTGCTCGCACCCATGAAAATGTAGTGTTAAATGATGCAGCTAATGAAGGACAATTTACAGGCGATCGCTACATTGTCGCCACTCAACCCAAATCGATTCTCTGCACCCCTCTACTTAATCAAGGCAAACTGAGTGGCATTTTATACTTAGAAAATAATTTAACAACAGGCGCATTTACGAGCGATCGCGTCGAAGTCTTAAAAATCCTTTCAGCCCAAGCCGCCATCTCCATTGAAAATTCCCGTCTCTACGACCAATTAGAGGGTTACAGCCGGACTCTAGAACAGAAAGTGAAGGCGAGAACCCAGGAATTACAACAGAAAAATCAGGAGTTGGCAAGTACCCTGCAAAAGCTCAAAGCCAGCCAAGCTCAGATTATCGCCCAAGAAAAATTGGCTTCTCTGGGAGCTTTAACAGCCGGCATAGCCCATGAGATCAAAAATCCCTTAAACTTTGTAAACAACTTTGCCGAACTTTCTGTAGAGTTAACCCAAGAACTGCTTGAAGAAATTGACAATCAACAAGACCGATTAGACCCAGAAACCAGAGAATATATTGAAGAGATTCTCAGCGATCTGTGCCAAAACGCTCAAAAAATTAATGAGCATGGCAAAAGAGCTGATAATATTGTTCGTGGAATGCTGATGCACTCTCGAGGGCAAACTGGTGAAAGACAACTAACTGACATCAACGCTTTATTAGCAGAAGCTGTTAATCTAACTTGTCACGCAATGCATGCCAAGGATGCTTCCTTCAACATTGCTATAAAAGCGGATTACGATCGTAACCTTGAACAAGTGAATATCGTGCCGCAAAATATTAGTCGCGCTTTTATAAATTTAATTAACAACGCTTGCTATGCAGCCCATAAAAAGAAAATGCGTTTCCCGAGACCAGGGAACGAGGGTGTTCCCTTTTTGCCTACACTTTCGGTAAGCACCAAAGATTTAGGTGAGCAAGTAGAAATCCTTATTCGAGATAACGGCGAAGGCATTCCCCAGAAAGTGCTAGATCAGATTTTTAATCCCTTTTTCACCACTAAGCCTCCCGGTGAAGGAACTGGTTTGGGTCTATCTATTACTCATGATATTATTGTGCAGCAGCATCAAGGGGAGATCGGGGTAGAAACCGAAACGGGCAATTATACGAAGTTTATCATTGCTTTACCCAAAATTATTACCGATAAACACGAAGTTCAAAAATGAAAGTAATGGTTGTAGACGACGAACAAGATGTCCAACTCTTGTTTAGACAAAAATTTAGAAGAGAACTTAAACAAAATCTAATATTATTAGATTTTACTTTATCATCAGAGGAAGCGCTAGAATACTTACAAAATCAGCTAACTGATTGTTTGGTCTTGATTATAGCAGATATTAATATGCCTGGTATGAACGGGCTAGAACTACTCAAAATTATTAAAGAAAGGTTTCCTAATATAAAAGTATTTATCATTACTGCTTATGACGATGAGCAAAAATATCAAATTGCCAAAGATTATGGAGCTGATGAATATATGACAAAGCCAATTGAGTTTGATAAACTCAAAGAAAAAATATTGAATTTGTAAATCAAGACCTAACCCCCTAACCCCCTTCCCGATGAGGGAAGGGGGGAAAGCCCCTCTCCTTGTAGGAGAGGGGTTGGGGAGAGGTTCAAAGTATATTGCATCACCTAACCCCCTAACCCCCTTCCCGATGAGGGAAGGGGGGAAAGCCCCTCTCCTTGTAGGAGAGGGGTTGGGGAGAGGTCCCATATAATCCCAATCAAAAAAGAAACTATGCCAGCTAAAATACTGGTAGTCGATGATGAGCCTGACTTAGAACACCTGCTCCGCCAGAAATTTAGAAAAAAAATTCGGGAAAAGCAATTCCAGTTAATTTTTGCCCACAATGGTGTAGAAGCACTCTTAAAGCTACAAGCCGAACCGGATATAGATATGGTATTAACCGATATCTTTATGCCGGAAATGGATGGGCTAACTTTACTCACTAAACTTAATGAGTTATACCCGATCGTTAAAGCAGTCATTATTTCTGCCTATGGCGATATTGAAAATATCAGAACGGCGATGAATCGCGGTGCGTTTGACTTCCTGACTAAGCCGATCAATCTTCAGGATTTAGAAATTACTACCAATAAAACTCTGCAGCATGTGCAGCGGATGAAAGCGGCTAGGGAAAAGGAACGTTTAGCACAGCAAGCTCAAGCAGAATTATTGACTCGTCTGCAACAAGAGGTCATTGTACGACAGCAAGCGGAGTCAGCATTGTCTGAAAGCAAGAGAAGGCTGGCTCAATTGCTGGAAGCTGTGCCAGTCGGCATATTTGTCTTTGATGCCCAAGGTCAACCTTACTACGCCAATCAGATGGCACAGCAGATACTTGGCAAGGGAATCGTCACCACATCTCCAACTGCTCAATTAAGTGAGATTTATAAAGTCGGTCAGGCGGGAACGGAGCAGTTGTACCCCGTGGAGCAAATGCCGGCGATGCGAGCATTGAAAGGCGAAAGTGTAACCGTTGATGATATGGAGATCCACCACGCTGACAGAATTATTCCTTTAGAAGTGTCCGCCACTCCAGTTTTTGATGATAACGGTCAAATTGTCTATGCCATAGCTGCCTTTCAAGATATCACCCAACGCAAACGGGCGGAAGTGGAGCGGATTCAGTTTACGCAAGAACTGGAACTCAAGAATATCGCTTTGCAGCAGGCAAAAGACGCACTCTTCGAGTCCAACCGCACTTTAGAACAAAAAGTTAAAGAACGCACGCAAGAACTGTCACAAACCCTAGAAATTCTCAAAGCTACCCAAGCAGAACTACTATTTGAAAACGCTTTGCTCAGGAGTGACGAAAATCCCTCGACCTTTGACTATCAAATTGGCGGAAGTTTGCCAATGGATGCTCCCACTTATGTGGTGCGCTCAGCAGACCGTCACCTCTACAAAGCATTGAAGCTTGGGGAGTTTTGTTACATCCTCAATACACGGCAAATTGGTAAATCTAGCCTGATGGTACACATGATGCACCGTCTTCAGCAAGAGGGGTTCATCTGTGCAGCAATTGACATGACCCGCATTGGCAGCGAAAACGTCACGCCTGACCAATGGTACAAGGGATTGGCAGTGGAGTTATGGCAGAGTTTTGACTTGCAAGGATTGGTGAATTTGAAAGCTTGGTGGAATGAGCAGCTTGATATTTCTCCCGTGCAGCGGTTGAGTCGATTTATTGAAGAAGTTCTGCTGGCGCGAGTCGGAATAGAGGATAATGCTCTGCCAAAAAACTTAATAATATTTTTAGATGAAATTGATAGCATCTTAGGTTTAAAGTTCCCTGTAAATGACTTTTTTGCTTTGATTCGCTCTTGCTATAACCAGCGCAGTATTAATCCAGAGTATCAGCGTTTAACTTTTGCCCTGCTAGGAGTTGCCACACCCTCAGATTTGATTACTGATTACCAAAGAACGCCTTTTAACATTGGTCAGGCAATTCAACTGAGTGGCTTTCAATTACATGAAGCTCAACCTTTACTTCCGGGATTGAAAGAGAAATTTAGCAATCCTCAAGCAGTACTCAAAGAATTGTTAACCTGGACAAGCGGTCAGCCCTTTCTCACTCAAAAGCTCTGTAAACTTATTCGTAGTTGTTCATCTCCTATTCCCGTAAACGGTGAAGCCGAGTGGATGGAAAACTTGGTGCGCACTCAGGTAATAGACAATTGGGAATCTCAGGATGAGCCAGAACATTTGAGAACAATTCGCGATCGCATCCTGAAGAGCGATCGCCAAAGAGTTCGACTCCTAGAAATCTATCGACAAATTTTGCATCAAGGAAAAGTTGTCTCAGTTGATAGTCCAGAAGAAAGGGAATTGCTCTTATCGGGGCTAGTAGTCAAGCAACAAGGTTCTTTAAAAGTCCATAACCGTATTTATCAATTAATATTTGATCGCAGTTGGATTTCACTGCACGTTTAATAAACGCTAGGCATTCATAAACCTGAAGACAGGGCGGGCAGGATGCCCACCCCACAATATATGTGATTCTCTTGTAGGGTGGGCATCCTTGCCCGCCCACAATTCATACCAACATTTTATGTTTATTTCTGTCCTCCTACTTAGTAAACTAAGTAAGTCCATGAACATTAGTTTGACCATTTAGTGTCTAATCACACAAATCAACTCAACTCCCCTAGCGATCTTACCGAAGTGCAAAGCACACATTTCAACTGGTTGCAACCCTTGGTAATGCTTGCACCACCAGGCATTTGGTTGTTACTTTTACTGGTACTGCCAACACTGCTAATTTTTGAGTTAAGTTTAGTACCAGGAATTCGACCAGGGGATGTGGTAAATCCTAGTGGATTGGATAACTACATCCGCATATTTGACCCTCTTTACCTGCGAGTCATCAGGCGATCGCTCTTTTTTGCGATCGACACCACACTAATTTGCTTAATATTAGGTTTGCCCGTTGCTTATTGGATTGCTCAGATAGCACCGCCCAAGGCGCGAAATTTGCTCCTGATTAGCTTTGTTTTGCCTTTGTGGACGTCTTCCTTACTTCGCTCTTATGCTTGGATTACAATTCTCCGTCCGACTGGTTTACTGAACAGTTTACTTACCAGTGTAGGCTTGCCGACTTTGGATTTACTTAACCGCAGTCCAGCTGTATTAATTGGTATGAGCTACAGCATGCTGCCCTATATGGTTTTGATTTTATACGCCTCTTTAGAAAAACTAGACAAGCGTTTGCTAGAAGCAGCAGCTGATTTGGGTGCAAATCCCATACAAACTTTTTGTCAAGTGACCTTACCCCAAACCCTAACCGGAATTGCTGCTGGTTCTTTTCTGGTGTTTATCACTGCATTAGGAGATTTTGTTAATCCAGAATTACTTGGTGGTGCTTCCAGTATGACAGTGGCACGATTAGTTTATAATCAGTTCCTCGGATCTACCCAAAATTGGGGATTTGGTTCAGCTTTAAGTACAACGTTAATTTTACTTGTCAGTATTGCGATCGCCCTTTTAATTAAGTTCAGCAATGTCAAAAGTAGGGAGTAGGGAGTAGGGAGTAGGGAGAACAACTAACAACTAACAACTAACAACTAACCACTAACCACTAACCACTAACCAC
>CAXTSI010000098.1:0-21122 GCA_964246695.1 uncultured bacterium | reverse complement strand
TCATCCCCCTCATCCCCCGCCTCCCTAAGCTTTACCGCCCAATTGGTAACACTGGGAAAAACCAAGGTGGCAACTGGTAGCGATTTTGACTCAGCTACTGGACAAATTACCCAAGATCGCCGCGTTGTCTTACTAAACGAAGCAGAAGCCCTAGCCCTCAAGGAACGCTTAGGTCAGAAAAATTGGCAAGTCACAGACATTGAAGAACGTCCTGTGACACGTAAACCAGCGCCACCATTTACAACCTCTACCCTGCAACAAGAATCTAACCGCAAACTACGCTTGTCAGCACGGGATACAATGCGGATTGCGCAGAATTTGTACGAACAGGGGTATATTACCTACATGCGTACAGATTCAGTGCATTTGTCAGAGCAAGCGATCGCTGCTGCTCGTGCTTGTGTAGAACAACTTTATGGCACACAATACCTCAGCCCCCAACCCAAGAAATACACTACTAAATCCAAAGGCGCACAAGAAGCACACGAAGCTATTCGCCCCGCAGGTAGTACTTTCCGCACCCCTCAAGAAACCGGGTTAAGCGGTCGGGAACTGCAAATGTACGACCTGATTTGGAAGCGTACTGTCGCCAGCCAAATGGCTGACGCCCGCATTACCCAAATTACCATGCTGCTGTTAGTAGAAGATGCAGGTTTTCGGTCTTCCGGCAAGCGCATCGACTTTCCAGGGTTTCTACGTGCCTACGTCGAAGGTTCCGACGATCCCGAAGCAGCGCTGGAAGACCAAGACGTCATCCTGCCTAACCTGAAGGTAGGCGATCGCCCAAACTGTACTGACATAGAAGCGATCGGTCATGAAACCCAACCTCCAGCTAGATACACCGAAGCAACCTTGGTGAAAACCCTGGAAAGTGAAGGTATCGGACGCCCTAGCACTTACGCCAGCATCATTGGCACCATCATAGACAAGGGTTACGCTCAATTGACAAATAACGCCCTTGTGCCCACCTTCACCGCTTTTGCCGTTACCGATCTGCTGGAAAAATACTTTCCCGACATTGTAGATAACGGTTTTACCTCGAAGATGGAGCAAACCCTGGATGACATTTCCACTGGAGAAGCTGAGTGGCTACCCTACCTGCGGGAATTCTATCTGGGAGACAAAGGTCTAGAAACTTTAGTCAGGGAACAGGAAAACCAAATTGATGCCAATACAGCCAGGACTGTAGAACTGGAAAACTTAGATGCTAAAGTCCGCATCGGCAAATTTGGTCCATACATCGAAGTCGAAAATGGTGACGGTCTAATCACAGCGTCAATTCCCAAAGACCTCACTCCAGCAGACCTCGATCCTAAAACCGTAGAAACGCTGCTAAGGCAAAAAACCGCAGGTCCCGACCAGTTAGGTATCCATCCAGAATCAGGCGAACCAATTTATGTCCTAATTGGTCCTTACGGTCCTTATGTCCAGTTGGCGGAGAAGTCAGAGTCAAACCCCAAACCTAAACAAGCTTCCCTTCCTAAAGGTGTAACGCTAGAAAACGTCACCCTTGATGTGGCGGTTGGTCTGCTGGCACTACCCCGGACATTAGGCGTTCATCCAGTTACAGGCGGCAAAATCCAAGCGAATCTAGGACGATTTGGTCCTTATGTCGTTCATGACCAAGGAAAGGAAGGAAAAGACTATCGTTCCCTCAAAGCAGGTGATGATGTCTTGACAATTTCCTTAGAACGAGCTTTGGAGTTATTGTCTGAACCGAAAAAAGGACGCACCACTAGCAGCAAATCTAAGGCAGCTTTAAAGGATTTAGGTTCTCACCCAGACGACGGCGAACCAGTGAACGTATATAATGGACCCTACGGTCCTTACATTAAGCATGGCAAAACTAATGTGAGTATTCCCGAAGGTCAATCAGTTGAAGATATAACTCTGTCTACGGCGCTAGAGTTGTTAGCAACCAAAGCACCAACCACCAAATCCACTAGCAAAACGAGTAAATCAAAAAGTTCTAGCACTAAGTCAACTGCTAAGTCCTCAACAACCACTACTAAAAAAAAATGACTAGTACCGCGAAGCGGAATTAAAAATTAAAAATTAAAAATTAAAAAGGCTTATATTGTAAGCTTTTCGCTGATTTTTAATGGTAGCCTTATTTCCGCGCCCCGTGTACTAGGAGAGAGGCGATTAATCGCCTCTGTACAGGAGTCAGAATGAATTCATTTTTCCTGAGTTCTCAGGAGCGAGGAAAAATAAAGGATAAATTAAAGAAGCAAAATTTCGTGATTTGCTTTCTGAATCCCATTCCTGAAATTCCCCAGGCTTGTGTAGAGACGCCATATATCGCGTCTCTACAACTGCTGATTCTTGATCCCTGACTTCTTTATTAATACCAAATACCCTCCTTAGTGAGATGCGGTTTTATCAGGTATTAATGTGATAATCTAGAAAGACAGGGAGAACAACTCCAATTTAAAAGTGACTCATACCCGGAATCCGGGAGTGGGAATCAAGTAGGCTTAAAGCCAGAGTGTGGAAGTAGGCTAGTTTCTCCGTAATTGATCTTCAATAATTGAGGTAGTAACTCAGGAGCGGTCAGTTCAATGGACTATATAGAAAAGGTGCTAGAAAAGCTTAAGGAGTTAGCACGGAAGCTTATTGAAGCCCTACTGGGGCCCGATCCTGAGCCGGAACCGGAACTGATTCCGATTCCAGTGAATGAGCGATCGCGCAGGCGCTAGGAACTTAAATGTGTTGTCAATGACGTTGCGCCCCTTAAGCATTCTAGTACTGCATGGACCAAACCTGAATTTGCTAGGACAGAGAGAACCAGGAATTTATGGTTCGCTGACTCTGGTTGAAATTAATCGCCTGTTAGAAGCAGAAGGACTAAAGCTACAGGCGAAAATAGATTTTGTGCAGTCAAATCATGAAGGGATTTTGGTAGACGCTATTCATGGAGCATTGGCGCATCACCAAGGAATTGCGATCAACGCTGGAGCATATACCCATACAAGTGTGGCGTTGCGGGATGCGATCGCAGCCGTCAACTTACCAACAGTAGAAGTACACCTAAGTAACATCTACCGTAGGGAAGATTTTCGTCATCACTCGTATATTGCCCCAGTAGTGATTGGGCAAATTAGTGGCTTTGGTGTGCAAAGTTATTTATTAGGCTTGCAGGCGTTGGTACATCATATAAGAAAGGATGAATTATAAGTTATGAATGTTAAATAACTCATAATTCATAATTTCTATTATGCGCTACTCTCTTGTAAGTAGGTTCAGAGGCACAATCCTTGGCGCAGTGTTGGGAGAAATTATCACCTCTGGTGGTAATGTAGAGGCGTTGGATGCAACGTCTCTACATTGGCATAAAATGGCAGTTCAGGGTGCTGAAAGTTTAATTAATTTGGGAAGAGTTGATTTAAATAATTGGCAAGAGCAACAGCAAGAATTTCCAAACTTAGCCGCCACATTAAGTATCTCGCCACTCGCTATTCTTGGCACGCTGCCATTAGCGCTATTTTTTCACGAAAATATCATTAAACTGCGAGAAAACTTGCTGGATGTAGTCCAAATATGGCACAATGACCCATTGATCCGGGATGAAATACTAGCAGTAAGTTTTGCGATCGCTCAGTCCTTGACGGAAAAACTCTCAAGAGTCACCCTGATACCCCAAACGATTTCCTTTATCGGGGAAACGACAACAAGCTTGCCAGAACAATTATTAAAAGTTAATTATTTGTTAGATTGTCAGGCTGGATTAGAAAGAGCACAAGCCGAGTTGATGAGAGCAGAAAACGACAGGTGCACTATTGCTATGGCTTTTTACTGCTTTCTTAGTACCTTAGAAGACTTCCGCCTTTCAGTTTTACAAGCTACTCAAAATGAAGATGATTTACAGGGTCTAAGTGCGATAACTGGTGCTTTGTCAGGGGCTTATAACAGTACTGTCGGCATTCCCGTAACTTGGCAAGTCTTACCAATGAATGCATTGTCAAAAGCATCTGAACTTACCAGCCAGTCCCAAATGCTAAAATTGGCTGACGCACTTATGGCTGTATGGTCGGGAGTGTACAATACCTCATACTCCAACGAAGTCACAGATTCCGATTGTACATTGGCACAATCAAACTTGCCCTTACAGGCGATCGCAGCTCCTCGCGTTATTCGTTAGACGACTTCTTCGTCAATCCTTTTATTTTATCGTCAGCCTTTATACTAATATTTACAAAGTCAACCTTCGATTTTATTCTGTAGGTATTTACTGTGGCAGATAGACTTCAAGTTTGGTTTGGCTCAAAATTGTCTTGTTTTAAGTGATCGAAGTCAGCAACTGCGGTCATAGGTGATGAAACTTGCATCACTTTTGCAATCCTTCATGCAGCAATTGACTCAATGGTGGCAACGGTACAATGCATTACGCTGTTTGTACTTATCCACCACGAGCAACAAAGGTGGACACGGAACACGAAGAGCGTTGCTCTCAATGGCAAAGTCGGTAAAAATGAAACGTGGCATTTATGCAGGAGGTTTGGGCTGGGTGTGTGGAAAGCCAACTCTTGTTATTTTTGCGATCGCAGTATTGTCCTTAACAGGAGTTATGGGACACAAGTTATACAATCAGCCTCAGCTTCGCGTCGGGACTACTGCACCACAAACGATTATCGCACCAGCAACTGCTCTCATCGAGGATAAGAACAAAACAGAAGCCCAACGCCAAGCCGCTAGTACAAGTTCGATCCCAGTGTTAATGGTCGATCAGGGCATCAATGAAGAAATCAACCAAGACTTGCAAGAACTTTTAGATGAGGGCAACGAAATTCGTTCCGCTGTAAAACCTTTTCCTTTTTTTAGCACTTTTGTATTATCCCTCTCTACTCAACATTACCTGCGCGCCTGTTCTAATTGGGAATGGGAAGCGCTGCTACTAGCTACAGAAAATAAAAGAGCGCAAAATTCCAGACGGTTGAGTCATCCGAATAAAAGTAAAGTTATAGCACTTAAGACTCTGGAAGATTACAGACGAGATTCTGTGCATGTGCGAATCCAAGACTCACAACCAGTTGATTTTTCCCAAAAAGCTGACTTTACTCAAGCGGTGGCAGAATTAGAAGCTTACCGCCACTCAAATTCAAAGCAAAACTGGTCCTCACTGCTCTTACAAATCTCACAAGCACGCCAAAGATATGCTAAAGCAAGCACCCAAATTTTACAGCTTTTAACCATCAAGCTGGAAACAACAGACAACGAAACTTCGTTACTCGACTTGTCAGATCAGGATTGGGCAAAAACCCAAATGGGAATCCAACAAAGTGCCGAAAGGATTCTCACCCAAGGTATACCCCCCGGACTACCGTCAAATATTTTGCAGAATGCAGTCAGCCTACAGGTGCAGACTTTGGTGCCAAAAAATGCCGAACCCTTGGCTACCAAACTATTGTTGAGTGTACTTAAACCAAATCTTCAGAAAGATTTAGTACAAACGACACTACAAGCTGGACAGGCTGCTGCGCTTGTAAAACCAGTGATGGTGTCGGTGCAGCAAGATCAGGTCATTGTCCGTAAGGGAGAAAAGATTACTGCATGGGACTTTGATGTGCTGGAGCACTATCATCTGATTCGTCGGGAGATTAATTGGCTCCTGTTGATGCATTTAGTTTCTTTTGTCAGCGGCGCTGTTTACATTTTTGCCTTGGTAGAAGGGCACAGAGAGTGCGAATTGCGGCAAAGCGATCGCCTGTTGGTGTTGTTGCTTGCCCTAAGTACGCCAGTAGTGCTAACAATGGGTATTCCTTATACGACTTGGAGCGCTGTTGGTTTATTGTTGGGTAGTTACTATGGACCCGTCTTGAGTGTGACAGTAGTGGGATTACTGTTGTTGCTGCTACCAATTAGTTTGGAAGTTAGTAAGGTGGCGCTTTTGGCTGGTGCAGCGGGGGGAGTGTTAGGAAGTTGCTTGGCACAACGACTGCGATCGCGTGAAGAACTCGCTCTCCTAGGTCTTGCCATTGCCTTAACTGAAGGCGGCGTTTACCTGATCGTTAAACTCGTGCTTGGGAAAGAATTTGGTTTAGCTACATATATCGTGTTCAAGCAAGCAGCGTTATTTGCTTTATCTGGCTTAGCTTGGAGTGTTGTGGCGCTAGGTTTAAGTCCTTATCTGGAAAAACTATTTGATTTAGTCACCCCGATCCGTTTAGCAGAACTGGCAAATCCTAACCGCCCCTTATTAATGCGACTTGCCACTGAAACTCCTGGAACTTTTCAGCATACGCTGTTTGTCGCTACCCTTGCCGAAGCTGCTGCTAAACAATTGGGGTGCAATGTCGAACTGGTCAGGGCTGGCACATTATATCATGATATCGGCAAAATGCACGACCCATTGTCATTTATTGAAAATCAAATGGGAGGACCAAATAAACACGATACAGAAATTAAAGACCCTTGGAAGAGTGCAAAAATCATCAAAAAACACGTCACTGAAGGGTTGGTGATGGCACGGAAACACAGATTGCCTACAGCAATTCAAGCTTTTATTCCACAGCATCAGGGAACAATGCAGATTGCTTATTTCTATCACCAAGCCCAGCAAATGGCACTAGAAGATCCAACTTTAAAAGTCATGGAGGCAGATTTTCGCTACGATGGTCCAATTCCCCAGTCACGAGAAACCGGGATTGTGATGTTGGCAGATTCCTGTGAAGCGGCACTGCGATCGCTCAAAGACGCCACTCCAGAACAAGCCCTCGCAATGCTGAACAATATTCTCCGTGCTAGGTGGCAAGACAATCAAATGGTAGATTCCCGGCTAACACGAACCGAAATGAGCCAAATAGCTGAAATTTTTGTCCAAGTTTGGCAGCAATTCCATCATAAACGCATTGCTTATCCAAAGATGAAGACTGGCAATTAGTGAATGGGGAGTAGGGAGTAGGGAGTAGGGAGTAGGGAAAGAGCATGGGTCATTGGGAATTATCTCAATGACCCATTTAATCTTTATTTGTTGAGCCTTCACCATTTTCATTAATCTCTTTATCTATTAATTCTTCAGATAAATTACTTTGAAACTTATTGTCTTTCTCTAAGCCAGCCTTTTTCAGTAAGTATCTAAGTAAGCCAATTTTAAGAGACTTATTGCCATGAATTGGTACAGAAATTCTCACGCTCATTCCTGGCTGACCATAGATGTGATGACTGCCTTGAATTCGTAGTAATATCCAGCCGTTACGCTCTAGTAACTTGGCTAACTGTTTGCCGGATATAGAACTCATACGGCAATTTCTAAAATGCGCGATTTATCAGTTGTTTCTATTGAGTCTACATCAACAGATAAACATCCCTCAATCGCTTCATAAAGGTTTTGCAGCAACTCTTCAAAAGTTTCTCCTTGAGTTGCACATCCAGGAATTGCGGGAACCTCAGCCCAATATCCACCCTCTTCAGCTTCATGAATAATGACTTTAATTTTCACGCCTCTTTCTGCTCTAGCTAGCTGACAATTTCAGTTTATCAAATGACCATTGACTAATGGCTAATCCTGATAACTAAAAAGTTAGTTAGTATGTATCCAGTTTCGAGAGCAAATTAAAAGCTATAAATTGTAGATGAAGCAGAAAAACTCTACAGTGAGTGGTAAAATGCTACGCTACGGTTAGCGATATCGAGAGGCAACCGATGACCGCCCTTATCCTCAACTTACTTCCAAGCATCGAGCTAACCGACGATCAGTTTTTCCAACTCTGTCAGCATAATCGAGATTTGCGACTTGAGCGGACAGCAGAGGGAGAACTAATTATTATGCCACCAACGGGATGGGAAAGTGGAAATCGAAATAGCAGACTGACGCAGCGCTTGGGCAATTGGGCAGACGCTGATGGTACAGGGTTGGCTTTTGACTCTTCAACAGGTTTCAAGCTCCCCAATGGTGCAAACCGCTCCCCTGATGCATCTTGGGTGAGACGGGAACGCTTACAAGCCCTGAACCCAGACCCGGGAAAATTCCTACCGATGGCTCCCGATTTTGCCGTGGAATTACGTTCGGCTTCAGACGACTTGAAGACACTGCAACAAAAAATGCAGGAGTATATTGACAACGGTGTGCGTCTGTGCTGGCTGCTCGATCCCCAGAACCAACGGGTGGAGATTTACCGCCCAAGGCAGAATGTTGAGGTTCTGCAATCTCCTACTAGCTTATCAGGAGAGGATGTGCTGCCAAACTTTGTGCTGGATCTAGCACAGATATTAAATTAGTATCGCTCCCGTGGAATTAAAAATTAAAAATTAAAAATTAAAAATTAAAATTATAAAAACTTAGACCATAAACCATAAGGGACTCCACAATGCAGCAGCTAAAATCAGCAGAGGAAATGCCTGGTAGCTATGGCTTACCTTTTGTAGGAGAGATTCTGGAACTATTTCAGGATCTCGAACTATTCTACGGGCGGCGATTCCAAAGTTATGGACCCGTTTTTAAGAGCAGCTTTTTGGGCACTAAAGGAGCCTGTTTAATTGGTCCGGATGCTAATAAGCTGGTGCTGGTGGAACAGGCAGAGCAGATGTCATCGCGGATCGGATGGTTGTTTTTAGAACCACTATTTGGCAACAATATATTACTACAAGATGGAGAGGAACATCGGTTTACTCGTCGCCTAATGTATCCAGCGTTTCACGGAAGGGCGATCGCAACCTACTTCGACACAATTCAAAACATTGTGCAAGACGAACTCAAAGATTGGGGAAAGCGCGGGACAATTCCCCTAAATTCCGATTTCCGCAAGCTAACTTTGATTGTTGCTAGCCGCCTATTTATGGGAAGCCAAAGCAACAGCGAAGTTGAGCAAATAAGTCAGTGGTTTACACAACTGTTTGAAAGCAGATTAGCACTGCTGAAGTGGGATTTACCTTTCATGTTGCATGGTCGTGGTCAGAATGCTCGTCGAAAGTTAGTCGCTTACTTGCGTCAAGTCATTGCGGAACGCCAGCGCCAAAGTAACTTACTTGAATCAAAAGACGTTTTAGGCTTGCTGTTAGCGGCTGTTGATGAAGATGGTAACAAATTGAGTGAAGCACAAATTATCAACGAAACATTACTGCTGCTGTTTGCTGGACATGAGACAACAGCGTCATTGCTAAGTTGGGCGCTATTTGAGTTAGGCAATCATCCCGAATGGCGACAGCGATTGCGTGAGGAACAAACCCAAGTCGTGGGTGATAAGGTACTAACGCTATCCCATCTCAAGCAATTTACCCTGCTAACCAACGTACTCAAAGAAGCAGAACGTCTTTATCCGCCAGTATCATCCTTTAGTCGTGGTGTCCTTAAGGATATTGAGTATGCAGGTTACCGCATCCCAGCGGGTTGGTTCGTGACTATATCGCCAATGCTGACTCACCGCCTACCAGAACTTTACACCGACCCTGACCGTTTCGATCCAGATCGCTTTGCACCACCCCGTGAAGAAGACAAGAAGCATCCGTTTGCCTTAGTGGGTTTTGGTAATGGTCCCCATAGTTGCTTAGGCTTTGAATTTGCCCAAATGGAAATGAAGATCGTTCTTTCTACATTACTACGCCATTACGATTGGACTGTCACACCTGAGCGTTCTGCTATTGCGCCTGTTCGTCAACCCTCTAAAGTTCAGGAAACTTTACAAGCGCAGGTTATTTCGATTAAATGAGCAATGTCCAACAACGAACCTCAAGAACACTTACACCTGCTCTCCAGCGATGAGGCGGGATGGAATGGTTTGCAGCTGATCTATGAGCGAGAACCAGCTGACGAAATACCTGAAAATTGGTTTACCCAGCATCTGCTGCTGATTTTTCTTGAGGATGTTCAGGCAAATTTCATGGTCAACGGTAGTTGGCAGCGTCAGTGTTACACCAACGGCGATCTTGCTATTCTCCCGGCAAGCCAACTCTTCCCAAGGACACAGATCGAACGCGAATTTACATTAATTGACCTTTATCTTGAACCCGCAACCCTTGCCCATGCTGCCCATGAATCTGTGGACGCAGACAGGATCGAACTTGTGCCGCAGTGGAAGTTACGCGATCCGTTGATTGAGCAGATGGGACTAGCTCTTAAGGTAGAGCTAGAAGCAGGGGGCGCAGACAGTCGGCTTTATGCAGAGTCAATGGCAACGGCTTTAGCAGTGCATTTGCTGCGGCGATACTCGTTACGCAAACAAGAGATTAAAGACTATACAGGTGGATTACCTAAGTATAGGCTCAGGCAAGCGATCGCCTACCAATAATATGCTGAGAGCCTCCGGATTCTATCCGGAGGGTGAAAGCTAGTAGCTGGTTTTAACCAGCCTGCTCTATAAACTGTCTAATTGCCTGTCTAATTAATTCATTCAAAGAACGCTCTGTCATTTTACTTAACTTTGCTAAATCTTCATATTCTTTGTCTGATAATCTCAAACTTACCCTCATCATAATGTCAAATGTATGCTAAATTGACATCATGATAGCATAAAGTTGAGATGTTCAAAACACAGCAAATTAAGCTAACAGGGAATATATCGGACGAATTGCATGATTACCTCGTTTATTTGTGTGAACAAGCAAGTTCATTGGTCAACTGTGTTATTTACCAAATCAGGCAAAAACATTTTGAGACTTGTGAGCGAGTAGAGTTCTTCGACAGAGATGATTTTTACCGTTCTGAATTCAAAACCAAACGAGTATCAGTTGATAGCTATGCTCAACTTTGTAAAGACTTTGTAGAAAATAAGCACTACAAAGCTTTGGGAGGTCAGCAAGCCCAACAGGTTATCAAAGGTGTAATAGAAAGTTTCAAAGGGTACAACGAATTACTACATCGGTTTTTTAAAGGGGAATTGAAAGGTAAGCCAAGAATGCCTAACTATCGAAGTAAAGGTGGATTAGCGCTTTTTACTATTCCCGCTCAAGCTTTGAAATTTGATATTGAAACGGGTAAATGTCGTTTACCGATTAGTAGAGAATTGAGTAAGGATGCTCTGCAAGATGCTTGGATCAAGGGCGGTTATGGGTTCAAACCCGACCAAATAGCAGAACTAAGGATACTTCCTCGCAACCGAGAACTGTATGCCGAATATGTTTATAACGACGATGAGTGTAGGGTTGGAGTATCTTGTCTGCTCGGACTAGACCCTACTGCCGCACTTGGCTTAGATCCAGGTACGGTGAATTGGATAACAGGCGTGTCAACACTTAACAAATCTTTCATTATTGATGGTCGGCAACTGAAATCAATTAATCAAAGATATAACCGTGCAGTTGCCAAAATAAAAAAAGGTAAACCACAGGTTTACTGGGATGACGAATTAGCCGAACTAACAGAAAAACGCAACCGAGCTATGCGGGATGCTATTAACAAAACTGCTAGATTTGTGGTTAATTACTGTTTGACCAATAAGATTGGAAATGTGGTGTTTGGGTGGGGTCAAGGTATCAAGGATAAAATCCAGCTTGGTAAAAAGCACAATCAAAACTTTGTCCAGATTCCCACAGCCAAACTAAAAGAACGAATCCGACAATTGTGCGAAGAAACCGGGATACAGTTTCATGAAGTAGAAGAATCATACACTAGCAAGACGAGCTTTTTGGATGGTGATTTCTTACCTAATTTGAGCGAGAAACCTCTGGGGTGGAAACCTTCTGGCAAGCGCGGTAAAAAGGGTGATGGGATTGGTCGTGGGCAATATAAAACGAAGGCAGGATTATTAATTAATTCTGACTGTCAAGGGGCAATTAACATCGTCCGAAAGGTAGCGACACAGTTAGGCTTAGTCCTTTCCAAGGTCGGTAGGGAAGCATTGATTCTTCCCAAAAGGTACGGAATTTTTAGTTCGCTAAGAAGGTCGTATCGTAAATTGAGCGCAGCCGGATTATATCCGGCGTAGCGAACTCAGTTTAGAATCCTCCGAGCTTTAGCCGGAGGAGAAATCAAATCAATGAGCATTTAGACCAAAACTTGACCCTAGCTGAACTTGCTTTTGTCGTACAGATGAGTCCACATTATTTTGCCAGTTTATTCAAACAATCTACAGGACTTTCACCGCATCAATTTGTGACTAAATGTCGAATTGAAAAAGCAAAGCAGCTACTGACAAAGCAGGAGTTGACAATTGTCGAAATTTGTCAGCAAGTCGGCTTTCAGAGTCAGAGTCATTTTACTAGAGTTTTTCGCCAACATACTACAACGACACCAAAGGCATATCGAGACTCGCTTTAAAATTGTCGGAAGATTAGGACAATTTTTGGCAGAATAGGCAAGACAGCGACAGAGGGCGATCGCTAAACTCAGTACCTATAATCCAATACGGTTCAGTTAAGGATAGGTGGGAGCAAAGAAACCCGGTTTCTAAGAGAAACCGGGTTTCTGATCTGGTGCTTAACTGAACTGTATTGACCTATAATCAATCTCCTTTAGGAGTACTAAAGTATGAAAGGTGCTAAACTCGCTGTCCAAGGATGGAGTATAGTTGGTTGGTCAGCACTGGCGATCGGCATTATGGTTAGTGTTATCTGGCTTGTTCATGGTATTAATGAGCAAGGAATGCGGATAGCGATCCGAGCAACTGCCCGTACCTCCTGTATCCTATTCCTTAGTGCTTTTGTGGCTTCCGCACTTTGCAGAATTTGGTCCACCCCACTCACAGCATGGCTGCTGAAAAATCGCCGTTATCTGGGACTGTCCTTTGCCGTATCCCATACTTATCATGCGATCGCTTGGAGTGGCTTATGGTTTGTCACCTCTGGAGCAGTTCCTACATTTGACCCTGGTGGCACATTAGGCTATATTTTCCTCATTGCTATGACTGTGACATCTTTCGAGCGTCCAGCTGCTTGGTTAGGTCAACGTAATTGGAAGATTTTGCACACTGTGGGAATGCACTTTTTCTGGTTGGCTTTTACCTTGGAATTCAGCTTGAGGATTTCCAAGTCAGTGTTCATCTATTTGCCGCTTGTGATTTTACTAGTCTTAGCGATAATAATTCGCCTAGTTGCTCCTAGAATGCAGAGGGAATTTGCCAGGTGAAAATGATGCTGTAGCCCTGACCATGCGTGAGAGTTTAAGACAAAGCGCATTTTGTCAATCGCGACCGAAGCGTCTCTACAACCTTTGCTTTTCACTCTTGAAGCGCGCATTGCTATATTCACCAATACTAATCGGTTAGCAATACTGCTCGGATAAGCAAAAATTAGAAACCCGGTTTCTTAAAGAAACCGGGTTTCTGACACCTCAACTATTCTCAGCCCTTGCAGTATTGAATCGGTTAGAGTTTTTCTAAGGAAACCAAACCATTGTCTTGAAAATCTATTGCTAGATGATATCCTGCCATAAGAGTAGTTCCCAACAAAGGTTTATAACCAGAAGCTAAAACTGGAACTAACTTTTCTATATTGTCCCATACAATTGTTGCCAAATGTATAGATAATAAAGCAACGCTTCCGTCGGCTAACCTTGCAGATGTACTAGAATATAATGTCAGATTCATAGCGCTGACTGCCTGCGGTGGTAAAGTAAGATGGTCATTAAATCCAGTATCAATTACAAAATCCACCAGAAAATCTGGCTGTGAAGGTAAACGAAAAACCACAGGAACTATTGCCCTACCATCAATCACTTTAAATCATTTGGCGGTACGCTCCATTGAGCCACCAAAGCTTACAGCAACGTCATAACCAATTCGTATAGTAAACAATCTAGCGTTTGGTTTTTTCTGTTTTAACTTTAACGCTGTCTCTACACCAGTAGGATCGATTCCATATTCACCAGTTTCTGCATCAATTACAATCATCTTACCAATATTATCACCATACTCAACATGTTGACGAATATCGTTTTCGTAAAACTGTTTGGCTCTTTGAGCAACTTCTTCCACACTCCAGAAAATAGACTGCATAACAATTACACCTACTTTTTGTCCTTTAATCATTGTAGTATTTACATTACGATGGTCGGTAGACCACTCCTTGGTTTAACCTCAATTACTAGCAATTAATCTTAACAGAAGAAGCAGTTAAATATATCAGTCAAATTGGTGAAGCATTGAAAATAGTCCACCAAGCAGGATTGGTACATCGAGATGCCCATCCAGGGAATATTATGGTGCAGCAAGATGGTAAAAAAGTAATAAATTATCAAAGCTCTACAGGGAAGGAATTTTCAGCCACTCACAACCGAATATGCAAACATCTCGGCTCAACCTCTACTTCAAGACCAATTTTCTAACTTGACGATACATCTGCATCGTCGAAACGATTGCTGAATCTTTAACACCGATGTGGTCATTATTCACAGTATCTTGGTCGTGGGGATAAACAGCATTTGGTTTGAGGTTATTTTCTTGAACTGTTAGATAATGCTTTGCTAAATATAATTTTTGTTGCCAACCCGAATTACACCAACGATAATAAGCTGGAATTGCGACATTTGTCAGAAAATTACGCCAACGTATAACTAAGTTTTCCGAAGAAAATACCTCCGCACGTTCTATGCCATTTTTCACCATTGCTTCCCGCAACGCTTTATTATCGCGCAGTCGTTTCAACGCTTCAATTGTATCTGAAACCGAAGCAACTTCTAAATAATCAAGTTCGCTGCGACGTTCGTTGCGAAAAGCCGAGTCACACCCAAGTACTGCGGGTACGCAACCAAGCCAAGAATTGTACAGTTTAGTAGCTGGTTTATATTTATAAACTTCTTGATTTTCAAAACTGCGAACAGCAACAACCGCATCAATATCGCCGTAGTCATTCCAGCGGTCTTGACTAACAATTTGCCAGCGCAAACCTAGTGCTTCAAGTTGTTTTGACCAAGATGGGTCTTTGAACTCAGATGCAAGGTTTTTCTCTATCCCAAAATAAGCAATATTCTCAAACTTATCTCCTCTCGCAGGGTGACGAGAAATCAATCCAGGTTGCGACCACAAAGGAATATAATAACTATTGCCGATACTATTCGCATCTTGATGATTTTGAACTATCTGCAAGTTTGCATAGGGATGTTGGTCGTGGTCTGCTTTAATAGAAATTAGGAATAACTTTAGCTTCGGTCTGAGGTTGAAAGGTATAGAACTACGATGCGCGATAATAATACCTTTATCCGGTATAGTTTCTGTCAATCGACATGAAAATCCAGCACTTTTGAGGTAAAGATAAGTTTGCAAAGTCCAACAATACACAGAGTTTCCAAAAGTTACATCTCGCATTGCCTCTTGGAAACCCGACCAATCAAGGTCAGCATTTTCAGGAACTCCACCCGCAGGAAAATCGGATTGAGGAATATAAAAATAAATTGGTGGTATATCTTTCATGTTTAGATGTTAAGTGTGATTTGAACCATAATTTGACTTATCTGAAAACTAAATTAGCAAAAAAAGGCGCTTATTCCTTTGTTTATAAGCATTTTTGTATAAGCTATAAGCTGATACAGAGTTTTGAATCCAAAGCTTTCTGTGTAACCGTCAGTAATAAGGGTGGCTATTTCTATAAGCTTATAGTCTTATATTGAAACATCTACAAACAAAGGAATAAGCGACTTTTTTGTGTATACGCTAAAACAAACGGTCAAGACATACTTCATAACCGGGTAGGACAAGATATGCTTCAAAGTTATAAATTGAGTTTAATAAAGCTAAAACTTAAGCACCTCTACTTAAAATAAATATATCAAAAATCTAACCTAGTTTGTCTCGAATCCCTACCGAAAATATACCAAACGGTGCAACAGGAATTTGTAAAGTATTGTGCCGTTAAAGAAGCAAATATTGACTTTTTCTAAGTAAAATTGCGCGATTGAGAAATTCATGCAACAATGATGCTCAACGTCGCTTAGTCAAAAACCGATGGTTTGGGCATCTGGGCAGCAACTACAAGGCGGTAAATACGTTATCGAACAGGTACTCGGACAAGGTGGCTTTGGTATTACCTACAAAGCGTATCATACTATGCTTGATGCTTTGATGATGAAAGCTTGAGGAATGACCCAGAATATCCTTGCACGGGAATTCTTCCCCAGTATCACAAAGCTGCATACTCCATATCTTTCCCATTGTTTCGCACCAATTGAGCAATATCAAAGGGTGGCAAAACGCGGTGAATTATCTGGCAGCATCCTCTGGCAGTGGTATGAACTCCGTTTCTTGTGGCACATTGTCAAACTGACCTGTCTTCCAATCCACCTTAGCTTGCTCGATCCGCTCTGGTCGGCTAGATACAAAATTCCACCACTTGTGCCGCTCACCAATTGGTTCACCACCAATAATGACGCAGCGAGCTGAGGTATGCGAAGCAACTTCAACACGCTTACCTGGTGTCAGAATTGCCAACTGATGTTGCTCCACCGGTGTGCCATCGACGCTTATACCTTCAGTGACGCTGTAGACCGCTCGTTCGCTATAGTCTTTAAGCACTGTAAACTGCGTTCCTTGCTTTAGCTGCACATCCAAATAAACTATAGGTGAAAACGTTTTGACAGGTGAAGTGTAACCATAAGCTTGTCCTGCTATTAACTTGATTAATATACCGTTTGAGTCCCAAGTTGGCAGGTCAACTGCAGCATAGTGGCGAAACGAAGGCTCTGTCTCTTCGTATTCTTGTGGGAGGGCTACCCAAGTCTGGATACCATGAAGCTTTATCTCACCATCCCGAACACTGTCGGGTGTTCGTTCAGAGTGGACAACGCCGCGACCTGCTGTCATCCAGTTGACAGATCCTGGATGAATTTCTTGAACACTGTTTAAACTGTCACGGTGCAGCAGTACGCCTTCAAATAAGTAAGTGACCGTTGCCAAATTAATATGCGGATGTGGTCTTACGTCCACACCCTTACCCGGTGGAAAGATAGCAGGACCTATATGGTCAAAAAAAATAAAAGGTCCGACCATCTGCTGTGTCTCGTGAGGCAAGATCCGCCGGACTTCAAAACCACCCAAATCTTTAACCTCTGATTCGATAATTTGACGAATGCTACTGGCCATAACAAATTTTATTAAGTTCTTTAAGCAAGATGCGATCGCTTATCTTTCTAGTATAAAGGTTGGTGTTGTTACTGAAGACATCGACTTTGGAGTGCGTCAACTCTGCATTGGCAAGTTTTCTGCACAACTGCTCACTTGACTCCTGAATCCAAGGGATGTACTCCCTTGGATTGTTGTTTCCATCTATGAGTTGCGTTCTACAGCATAGGAACACCATTTCTGTAGCGCCTCGAAAAGAAAAATTAATTTAGGCAGGAATGACTTGAGCAATCAATGAGCGTTTATCAAGCGATTGGACTTTACCTACTTGACTAAGATCGGTGACAACGCGATCTAGCAGTTCTCCTGCCTGTTCACGATATTGATGTTCTCGACCTCGTAAACGAATAGAAAACTTTACTGAATCACCTTTACTCAACCACTGAGTCGCTTGCTCGATGCGTAAGTTGTAATCAGCTACACCCACGTTTGGACGGAACCGAACTTCCTTTACCACAGGTTTAGCACTCTGGCCCTGACGCTTTTTCTTTTGATACAGAAGCTTGCCATAGTTAAGAATTTTCGCTACTGGAGCTTCAGTGCCTTCGGAGACTACAACTAGGTCAAGATCTAGGTTCTGAGCTATCTGTAGAGCCTCATAGGTCTCGATCAGACCACGATTGTTATTTTCATGGTCAATCAAGAAGACATGAGGTGCCTTGATTTGCGAATTAATCAGTTGCTTTTGGACTACGATAATAATTTCCTCTTATTGTTCAATACTTTGTTCGTGCAAGTAATGCTAATGTAACACAACGCTAACTATGAAGACAGAATTTAAGCCAGGTTAAAATACACTCAAAGTCCTGGTTGGGGGTGTCTCCAGGGCAAACGCATACACAAGCGCGGTTATTTACCAACCAGAATGCTTGGCTCACCCGTAAACCAAACACCCTTAACGATAATGACATTGGCGGTGATTATCTCGGATTATCTCGTCATATACACGTTTTTACAAGCTGATGAGAAGCAAGCCAGAGGCTAACTATGGTAGAAGTACGCCCGGTAAAAAATGAGCAAGAACTAAATGATATGTTCTACCAAAGGTGGCTTGTGCTGAGATCGCCTTTGGGAATGCAAAGGGGAACAGAGAAAGACAAGTATGAAGATAGCGCCTTTCATTTAGTTGCCGTTTGCGACAGTCAAATCATTGGTTCGGCAAGACTGCGATTACTTTCACTAGACTTAGGCAGCATTGCTTATGTTGCTGTACTACCGGAATTTCGCAATCAGGGTATTGGCACAAAGCTTATGGAGAAATTGATAGAAACAGCTACTGAAAAAAATCTCCAGACTTTGAAATTAATGGCGCGAATCAGTGCGATCAACTTTTATGCGCGACTAGGATTTGTGCGGGAGGGGGAATTCTTTGATTATCTGGACATTCCCCACATTTTCATGTACTACAAGTTAGAAGCTTTTTTTCAGCAAGCGAGAGACTAGCTACAGCGTATTTAGTAAACACTGCCTCAACCTTGGCATGACAAGAACCCTTGATCTGCAAATTTTTGGTGTCATATTTTACCAGGCTAGCAAGGTATGTGTACAAAGAACAATCGGGTTTTTCCACAGTTAGCTCAGCTTGAATCGTATTTTTGTCTAAACTAGGCTCAATGATTCTGCCTGCAACTTTGTAGTTAAACCAATCCCATCCGTAGCGGAGCATGAGTTCTCTTTCTAAAACCTGAATTGCGGTTGGCAGAATTCCCCAGCCTCGGTAAACTTCATTTAAGCATGTGATATCGCCAGTACGGGTCAAAATTGACTTGAATGACTCAATATCAAGAGCGCCGTAGTATCTTCCTTCTGGCAAGTCGATCGCTGTTGGTGCAAACCGATGTCCGCCAAAGTGGCTAGATTTCCAAATCCGGACACGATCCAAGCCTAAATTAGAAACAGTGGTTGTAGCTTGGTAGTAGAAGGGATTACCATATCTGGCACAGCACATGTCATGACTACCATGAGTACACACTAAGATATCTCTTGTAGCAGTTGTTTCTACTTGACAGCTATGAATTCCACTTTCTAACCATTTTCTCACCACCGCTGCTACTTGCTCAATGTTTGCTAGCTGAAACTCTTGCTGGCAGTACCCATTACCAAGCCCCTCTTTTCTGTGATAAATTAAAAGGGTTGTGCTGTCTACTTTATGTGATATATTATTAGCTATTAACAAAAATGTTATTGGCAGTTTAGCTTGTTTCACCTCCTTCACCAAAATCCGCAAATTTTCAGGAACACACTTAGAATTAAACGTTTCCGATAACCATGGTGGAGGACACTCTACTAGGATGTAAGTTTGGTAATTGGTGGCACTACCAATAATATCTTCTCCGGATTGTCGTGAATGGTGGGCACAAAAAAAAGTGTTCATTGATGTAGTAATTGGTTGAGTATAAAAAAGGATATGGCAAACACCCTATAGTTCAATAGGCTACAATCTCCCTTCATAAGACTGATGGTCGCTAGTGTCAACGAAAATAATGCCTTCGACTACCAAGCGAGACAACAATGGAACAATGTCAATTTCCCAGTCAAAATCTGGTAGCCAGTTGAGAACATCATTTCCCATAAAAGTCTCTGTGGTGAATAATTTCTCCACAACAGAGATAGGTATTCCGAGGAGAGATACTTCCTTACCTGCAACAATAATTTTGTATCCGTTACCGTCAGGCATCTCCGTAAATCTCACTCGCTGAAACTTGGCATTTCTAAATTTTGTTTCAGTACCAGCAGCAAATATACTAAACCCTGCTTGATATGGTAGGGAGTAGCGGGCTATTGGTTTGCATAAGCTATCTAGATAACTTATGTAATCATCATAAATATTACTTGATGCGACGTAGTTATTTAATTTATCTATTAAATTATCTAAACAGCCAGATATAGCTTTTGTCTCTAAACCTAAGGGCATACTTTTACGCCAATCTTCCTGCTGACGTAGCTGATTAACTAACCATTCTAAAAAGTCAATCCCGGTTCGGCAATGAACTCCTAAAGTTAGATGCAATGAAGGTTCATCGAGGGCGATCGCATAGTGCCAATGACCACGAGGAATGTAAAGAACATCACCTGGTTTAAGAGTGCAAGTTAAGTAAGGTTCTCCTTCTGGCGGCGACAAAGAAGATGATTTTTGTTCAGGCAAAGGATACTTAAATGTATCAGGAAAAATATACCATTTCTTTGTGCCATCTACTTGTAAAATAAAGACTTCATGGGTGTCATAGTGGGAAGAAAAACCTTGTTTTTGTGGCCATGAACAGTAGGCATTGACTTGTAAACCACAGCCTAAATCATATTTCACTTCCTCAGCAAAAGCAGCAAGTTCGGGAATTAGTTTATGCACGCCGTTGACGATCAGAGTTGCACCGAGTTGGCATTGCTGGATCGGATTAGCATTGGCGCTTTCATCTAGGACTTTCTCATCTAATGCCCAGCGCATCTCTGGATACTTTAATTGATGAAAGTTCAAAAGATATGTCAGTGAGTCCCAAGAAAACAGGTGAGCAAATTTCTGAGGCTCTTCACTAGGTATAAACACTGCTTTGCTTGTCCAATTCTTTGTGAAGAATTCCTCGACACTATATGGTTTTAATATATCTCTCAAAGAACGCATGTTGATAAATATTGTCAATATTAAGACAAAATAAACCTTGAATTGGGAGTAAGGGGTAATTGTATGATACCCTTTACTCCTCATATATAACCTAAATGCTAAAGATTAGCAATTATTCGTTAGTAAGGTCACTTCCATCTGCATCAGAATTTAACTGAGACAGAGTATTTTTACTAGGCTGAAACTGGGGAATTTCCTTGACTTCAATCTGAATTTTGCTTGTATTGAACGGTTTTTGGGCAGATTTTGCACTTTTTTCCGACATGTTTTCTCTCCTAATCTAGTTGTCACCCTTTCACGCCCATTGCCTTGACTGTAAATTACATCAGGCTTGGTCTGGGAGTCTGCCTTGACTGTAACTGAAGTCAATAATAAAATCAAGCAATTGACAATTAATATTGTTTGTCTTACGATATTTCACTCATATATCTTAGTTAAATTAGAGTAAAGACAGGCTTAATAGTTGATAAAGCTTGTCGCAGCAAGCTTTGCGCTTTCAAGAAACATGGGAGTGGGGGGAGATG
>CAXTSI010000097.1:13704-21541 GCA_964246695.1 uncultured bacterium | reverse complement strand
CCCTACTCCCCACTCCCCATTCCCCACACCGTTACGGATGAATTAGAATTTTGTAAGTTTCCGGGTTCGGAGATATTGCTTGTTCCACGGCTGTTGATAAATCTTGTAATGGATAACGATCGCTAATTAATGCCTGTACATCAATGCGCCGATTAAACACTAAATCAGCAGCCAGACTTTGAAGGCGGTAAGATGAGCTATAACTGCCCATCAAATCAATTTCCCGGCGGTAAAGAATATTTGGGTTGACAGGAATTTCCATTTCATCGGGAAACTCAGCGAAAAAGAGGATTTTACCGCCTTTGCGGGTACAGTCGAGGGCTTGAAAGAAAGCTTTCTCGCTAGGTACAGCTAGCAGGGTCACATCAACACCCATGCCATTGGTGAGGGCATGAATTTTCGCCCTTAAATTGGCGTCACGGGCATCAAACGCTGCTTTTGCACCCACATTTAAAGCTTTCTCAATGCGGGATGGAAGCAAGTCGGTGGCGATCGCAAGGGCACCAAAAGACTTCACCAACATCACAAACATTAAACCAATTGGTCCAGCACCAGTAATCAAAACCGTCTGCCCAGGAGCGATTTGGGCTTTTTTTACTGCCTTGAGGCAGCAGTTAGTTGGTTCGACAAAACTTGCTTCTTCAAAACTTATCCCATCGGGGATAGGAATTAGCCCCCCGTTGCGTACAATATGACCGGGAACTTTGACATACTCGGCAAAACCACCTCCACTAGGTACAAAACCTGCTGTAGTGCAGATGTTTTTGTAGGTATCGCACATAGAAAAATTGTCATTCAGACAGTAGGCGCAACGCATACAGGGAATATGGTGCATCACCGCTACCCGTTGCCCAACAACATAACCTATTACCTCAGGACCTACCGCTGTAATCGTCCCTGCAGTTTCATGTCCGAAGATGCGGGGTGGTTCATACAGGGGATAACGAATTTTTTTTATATCCGACTGACACAGCCCCACGACCTGCATCTGTACCAGTACTTCATCCGCTTCCAGTGTCGGTACTGGAATCTCTTCGTAAGACAGTTGATTGACGCCTCTAAATACCTGTGCTTTCACGTTGATTTCTCACTGTTAACGATCGTAGATTTAAGATATCAATCTTGTACTAATTCTGGCTCTAACTACAGGATTTCATCAATCGATGCTGAATTGAGCGACTGCAAAGCTGTGTTCTAATTTTCGTGGCGGTTGTCCGTCAGAGATCTGTGTCGGGTTTCCGGTTCATCAGAATACAGCTATACTCCTGACGGATCTATTCTGAATTCTGTTTCAACATCCACCCCTGGGATCGCCGATTAGCTTATTACCTTTAATCACTTACTTCTCAGTACTATTACGACTAGTATTACAACCGTAATATTACGTAAGATTAAGTATTTTAATGCACTGTTCACTGTTTGGATCGTTAGGATTACAGAGTCATCATTACTGTATCTAATGAACCGCAATTGCTCTTAGGGCAGCTTGTAACGAGCGCGATAGATATGATTAAGCTTCTCCCTGTAAGCAATTCATCTAAGTGAGTTGGCACTGAGATCGCGCTGCTGATTAATTACTTTTTGAGAATTTTCTCAGCTAACTCAAAAAAAAATAGTAAAAAAAAATACTTTTTACCAAATTGTCCGGATGCACTAAAGGAAACTCAGTAGTAGGGAAATAGAGAGTTCTCAAATAGACATTTGCTATGCGTGCCACCATTTCATTTTTAATCACAAACCTGCTACTAGGCTTCTTCCGTTTTGACCACAAAGCAATTGCATTCGATGTATTATTAACGACTTTGAGTTCGCAATATATGCTATGGGCAAAACCGAAAAAACCCACTCAGCCTCCTTATCGGGGTAGTGGGCGCAGAGATGCAGTGATTTAGTTATACACATTCTACTGTCTAACAACCATAGATCGAGGTCTCTTTTTAAGGTACAGCCTTTTTGTAGCAAGGGAATAAAAGTACATTAAAACAGGGTATTTACTTAACATCTCGTTCAAAACGTTCCCTGGTAGATATATAACATTTGAGACACGATAAAGTTAGGCAATAGGTCAGTACTTCATCAGTAAGTTCTGTATATATAGTCAGCCTTTAAAGCAAGCTGACTGCCTGAATTGCAAGCATTACAAGCTACTTAAACAATCAGGAAACTCTTGATCGCAATCTTCAAATTATCCAGAAAATGATGTCTCTTAGAAGGCATCACAAATCAATACCGCATTGCTTGCAATCAGTGTATGAGTGTCACAGATGTTTTGCTAGCGTTGGCTGTTAAGTGCCAAAACCAGACGCGATATTTCACGTCTGGTTTTTGCTAAGTTCAACTTAGTAAATCGAACACTTGCACCAAAAGCAAGTATAGTGAGCTGTTGACGTTAAGCAGGCTTTCGAGCAATGAGATACTTGCTCATAAAATGGACTTGCGTATCAATATTCTCAAAGCCTGCTTTCTCTAGACGCGATCGGCTGCGCTTGGGGGATCGCTCAATTTAAATCAGTAAACCAAACACTTACACCAAAAGCAAGTAGGTAAAGCATATCCCTTACCTACCTAATAACAGTCGAGATGCCTGTTCTACACTGTTGTATTTTTGGGGTTGTTTTCCATCCCTTTCACGCCGTTGAGGAACAGCGGTACAAACTTCTCCATCAATGCCTGTGGGTCACGCTTCCAAACCCTTTGCAGTACATTAATCCGGGTCATTTGCAGATCCGGTGCAAGCAAAGTCTCCGGTAACTCACATCTTGCACCTGGGTGAAAAACCGGGTTTCTTGAGAATGACTAATGGTCAAACCCTTAATCTTTGGTTGAGAAACCCGGTTTTTTAGGTCTTGTTGAGAATGGTGCAAGATATCAGGTAAGCGTTCCATCAGGTACTGGGGACGTTGCCAAAGTGGCATCGTATTTGCAACTTCCACCAACTTGGTAACCCGGCGCAGTTCTGCACCCAGGGTGATATCCATTCCTGCTTCAAAGGCGGCTTGTTCAATGGCAGCGTATTTCTGCTTAGCTTGCTCTACTTTTTGCCGATGTTCAGGACTAGAGGCTGCCAGTTGTGCTAGCCAGCGGTTACCCCAGCGAACGTGTCCTGCTTCCTCTGGCAGAATTTTTTCAATTGTTTCGCGGATTTTGATGTTTTCTTCTGTTTGTGGCGCTTGCTTAAGGGCGTAAATGTGGGCGGAGAAATACTCACAACCCCGTTTTTCAGTTATGTTAATCGCTGCCAACGCAGCAATGATACCGTCCTCTTGGTTGCGTTTTGAGTCGTAGGATTCTCGGTCTATAAGACGATCGAATTCATCGATATAGGAAGAACCAGGAGGAGTGCCCACATCGGCACCCAGTTCCACTAACAAATCAGTCAGCCACATGGCATGACGCGCTTCATCCGAGATGTGGTGGGACAAATCCTGCACTAGTTCTCGTGGTTGTCCATCCAGTTTTTCAATTATTTCAGTGAGATCTTTGCAACTGCGTTGCTCGCTGTAACGGTAGCGGTTAAGGGTGATGAGATGGAGTTCGCGATCGCCTACCACCTGCTTAAGTATATCTCTTGCACCCAAAGTATTCTGAAATTTCCGGGGGTAAGTAACAGTCATAATGAGAAGATTATGTGTTTATGCTATTGATTTTTTCTTACTATAAATTAAATGTAACGAAAAAATCATCAGCCTTTTAATAGGTGTGTAGACAATACAGTTGGTTAGCCCGCTCCAGAGTTGAGGTAAATCCAGCCATACTAATAGACATCTCCGACAATGATTGTATGAACGCGCGGCGTTCTACAAGGGTTTCAGACAACGAATAATTAAATTCGGTCGATGTCTAATGTGTAGTACCGTCCAAGTCTGACCAAGGGTTTCTCTGCTCGCGAACTACCTTTAACCGAACCATATTGATACCACTCATACTCGAATTTTTCCAAGAAAACGGCGAGGAATCACACAAATTGTAGGGGTGTCCGGAATCGACGTTTCGGGCATAGGACGCGCACCCATGCCCCATGCCCACGTGGCTCCCACCCGTACAATTTGTGTGATGAGTTTAAATTTTTAATAAAAATCTAATTCCGTAGCTTTTGTTACAGAATTTTTGTTATAGTAGTATGGTCAAAATAAAAATCATCTATCATCACCAAAAAAATAGGGAGGACTTTGATATGTCTACCCAAGACAAAGCTCGTGCCTTAATGGTTCATCACTATCAGATGATCAAGAATCGTCAACAATCGATGCTGGAACGTGCCGGGGAACAAGTGGGTCTTCCTGGAGAAGTGTCTCAATACTGGAACCCCATTCAAGGAAAAATCGACTATAACGCTCGCATGACTTACGATCGCAGCAATGCGACAATGAGCTAGGGAATTGCTAATTGTGAGTCCAGTCCTGAAGGCGGGTTTCCCGCCGTAGGGAACTGGCGAACCCGAAGGGCTAATTGCTAATTGCTAATTGTTAATTGCCATTAGCGATTAGCGATTAGCGATTAGCGATTAGCCATTAATTAAGCATCATAGTAGAGGGCAAACTCGTAGGGATGAGGGCGTAACCGCATTGGGTTGACTTCATTATCAAGCTTGTAGGAAATCCAAGTTTGAATGAAGTCTTCGGTGAACACACCTGGTTCCGTCAAGAAAGCGTGATCCTTTTCTAGTGCTTCCAATGCTAGTTCCAGAGAACCCGGAGTAGAAGGAACCTTCGCCAGTTCTTCTGGAGAAAGTTCATAGATATTCTTATCTAAAGGCTGACCCGGATCGATTTTGTTCTTAATGCCATCTAAGCCAGCGCACAGCATGGCAGCAAAGGCAAGGTAGGGGTTACAAGTAGCATCCGGACAACGGAACTCTAAGCGCTTGGCTTTAGGGTTAGTGCCAGACAGAGGAATACGGATAGAAGCAGAACGGTTACCTTGGGAGTAAGCCAAGTTAACTGGTGCTTCATAACCAGGTACTAGGCGCTTGTAAGAGTTGGTGCTGGGGTTGGTAAGCGCCAACAAAGCTGGTGCATGCCTCAGGATACCACCAATGTAATGCAACGCCATTTCACTCAAGCCAGCGTATTTATCGCCAGCGAACAGCGGTTGACCATCTTTCCAAATTGACTGGTGGGTGTGCATTCCAGAACCGTTGTCCTGAAACACTGGCTTGGGCATGAAAGTTATAGTTTTGCCGTATTTCTTGCCAACGTTCTTGATGACGTATTTATAAGTCATTAACCAGTCAGCGGCTTCAATTAGCTTACCAAAGCGGAAGCCTAATTCGCACTGACCACCCGTAGCAACTTCGTGGTGGTGCTTTTCAATTGGCACCCCGCACTTTGCCATCACAAGCAGCATTTCTGTCCGCATATCTTGCGAGGTATCCGTTGGGGCAACTGGGAAGTAACCTTCTTTGTAGCGAGGTTTGTAACCCAGGTTGGGACCTTCTTCTCTACCGGAATTCCAACGACCTTCTACCGAGTCTACGTAGTAGTAGCCTGAGTTCTGGGTTTGGTCGAAGCGGACATCATCAAAGATGAAGAACTCAGCTTCCGGACCAAAGAAGGCTGTATCACCAACGCCTGTGGAAACCAGATAGTCTAATGCTTTCTGGGCAATAACGCGAGGACAACGGCTGTACCATTCACCTGTGCGAGGTTCTTTGATGCTGCAGATGATGCTAAGCGTTGGTTCTTGCATGAAGGGGTCGATCCAGGCAGTGTTTGGATCGAGTACCATCGTCATGTCTGATTCGTTGATAGCTTTCCAACCCCGGATACTGGAACCGTCGAAAGGTACGCCGTCTGAGAAGGAACTCTCATCAATTTGGTTTTGGTACACCGTCAGGTGTTGCCAGATGCCTGGGGTGTCGATGAATTTCAGATCGATCATCTGAATGTTTTGGTCTTGAATAAGCTTCAAGACTTCTTGTGGGGTTGTCATTTTTACTCCTTGTCTGCCTACTACTTTAGTAAAACCACAATGTTAAAGCATGCTAACTCTGCTTGGGTTAACTAAATTCACATGGTACCTGAAATATCCTAAGGATTTGAAATTGAGGTATTTTGTATCTTTTGTTACAAAATGCCCGGTTTACAGGTTAGATTAACCTTTAATTAACCAATGGTACAAAACTTGAAGGTTCCTCTCATAAGGGGCAACTTTGGCATAAAATCCTTAGTTAGCACATAGATTGTTTTTGTGCTGGGGCTTCTTTTTTACAAGTGGCACAAAAAGTAGCAGATGCATAAAAACAGTCAAATAAATATCAAACCATAGATAGAACTAACTGGGAGAAAAAGACATGCGGGATGCAGTCACGAGTTTAATTAAGAATTATGACGTTGCCGGACGGTATTTTGACCGTCAGGCGATCGACAGTCTTAAATCTTATTTTGAAAGTGGCACAGTACGATTACAAGCCGCCAAGGCTATTAATGGCAATGCAGCGGCAATTGTCAAGCGGGCTGGTATTCAGTTATTTGAAGAACAGCCAGAGTTGATTCGCCCAGGTGGAAATGCCTATACGACTCGTCGTTATGCGGCTTGTCTACGAGATATGGACTACTACCTGCGCTATGCTACCTATGCCATTGTTGCTGGCAGTATGGATGTGCTGGATGAGCGAGTTTTGCAAGGACTGCGGGAAACCTACAATTCTTTAAGTGTGCCAATTGGTCCGACAGTTCTTGGTATCCAAATTATGAAGGATATTGTCAAGGAGCAAGTGGCTGGGGCTGGTATTGCTGATACTAGCTTTGTGGATGAGCCTTTTGATTATATGACTCGTGAGTTGAGCGAACAAGATATTTAGGTTCAAGGATAGGTTTAGAATTAGGCAAGTCTCTTTTGGGGCTTGCTTTTTTTTATGAACCGCCAAGGCGCCAAGGAAGCCAAGAGAAGATTGGTTAAGCAAAGGTTGGATGTTTTATTGGTAGAACGTGAGTTATGTTCGTCTCGTCAACTGGCGCAGCGGTTGATTCAGGCTGGGGAAGTGATGGTTGGCGATCTGGTGGTTGATAAGCCAGGGACTGAGGTAGAGGTTTCGGCTGATATTCAGATTAAGAAGCGATCGCGTTTTGTTTCTAGGGGAGGGGAGAAGTTAGCGAAAGCAATGGATGTGTTTGGTATTGCTGTGTTCGGGCGTATTTGTTTGGATGGTGGAATTTCTACAGGGGGTTTTACTGATTGTTTGCTACAAGCTGGGGCAAAACAAGTTTATGGTGTTGATGTCGGTTATGGACAAGTGGACTGGGGTCTGCGAAATGATTCTCGGGTGATTTTGCGGGAACGTACAAATTTGCGGTATTTGACGCCAGATGATTTGTATGCTGATGCTGTTCGAGCTGATTTGGCAGTGGTGGATGTTTCGTTTATTTCTTTAACTAAGATTTTGCCTGCTTTATGGCAACTGCTGCAATCTCCTCGGGAAGCTGTGTTGTTAGTGAAACCACAGTTTGAAGTGGGGAGAAACCGTGTTGGTAAAAAAGGCGTTGTGCGTGACTTTAAGGATCAAGCTGATGCTATTTTCCGGGTGTTGCAAACGGCTCAGGAGTTAGGATGGTGTTATCAAGGTTTAAGTTGGTCGCCTCTGACTGGTCCTGCTGGGAATATTGAGTATCTCTTGTGGCTGGGAATGCAATGTGAAACACCCACTCCTGGTTTAGAAGCAATTCAGCAAGTTACTCAAGCAGCCACTGCGCATTTTTTAGCCTCAGGCAAAGACGGGCAACGGATGTTGTAGCGGATGTAGCGGATGTAAGATCTGTTAGTCCCAGGGTTGGCGGCATCGGTGGCAACGGATGTTGTAGCGGATGTAGCGGATGTAAGATCTGTTAGTCCCAGGGTT
>CAXTSI010000097.1:0-13604 GCA_964246695.1 uncultured bacterium | reverse complement strand
AGTCCCAGGGTTGGCGGCATCGGTGGCAACGGATGTTGTAGCGGATGTAGCGGATAATTTATCTGTTAGTCCCAGGGTTGGCGGCATCGGTGGCAACGGATGCGGTAGCGGATGTAGCGGATGCAAGATCTGTTAGTCCCAGGGTTGGCGGCATCGGTGGCAACGGATGCGGTAGCGGATGTAGCGGATGCAAGATCTGTTAGTCCCAGCGTTAACTCATCCGTTACATCCGTTACATCATCCGTTGCCCAAGTTCCTGTCGCAAACGATACATAATTGTATTTGGTTCCACCTCAGAGAGAATTTCTGCAATCACTGTACTCGCTCCTAATTGTCCCCAGGTGCAACCTTTTTCTAGATAGATTTGCGCGGCTTTTCCCACGGTGTAGGCTCCGTAACCTGCTATACTAGCTTGTGCGATCGCCGTGCCAGCATAAGCAGTCACATTTGTGGGATTCTCTCCTGAAGCAATTGCAGCTGTACTTTTGCCTAAACCTAATAGTAAACTACTGCCTAGTTGCCCTAGTAGCAAGCCACCGGAACTTAATAAAATCGTTTTTAAAATTTTCCCGGCTTCGTAGCCTGTCATTGGCAAACCATATAACCGTGACAAAGAACGAATTAAAGCCAAGTCTGCTACAGTTCCACCAAGGATATCTAAGAAGGCGATCGGATTTAGCCCTACTGCTAAAGCTTTGTATTTGGTAAATTGCCAGATTAGGTTTTCTGCTTGTTGTTGGCGGAGAACGATGGTTTTTTGGGCGATGCTGGATTCGGCATGTCTTGCTTGGATCAGCGCGTTTAAAGCTAAGAGCGATCGTCCTTCACGATTGAGAATTTTCAGAATTGTCTGTTTAAGTTCGTCTATTTGTGGTACTTGTGTCTCCCATTCATAAGTTACATTACCATCAGGCCACTCAACCCGCACTTCTATTGGTGTGGGTTCCGCCGCCACCATGACAATTTCATCAGGTTGTAAAGGGGCAACCAATTTAACACCGGATCTAGCAGATCCACGATCTCGTCGTCCCACAGATAACTCATCCGTTACATCCGTTAGATCATCCGTTGCCACATCCGTTGCTGCACCTAATAAAAGCAAATTTTTATAAATCGCTTCTTTGTCTGTGTCTGGGTACAGGTCTATCTTATTAAAAACCAGAATCAGTGGCTTTTGTGATTGTCGCAATTCACACAGTGCTTGATACTCAGTGCGGAGAATGTCACCAGACACTACAAACAATATCAAATCTGCCTGACTCACGACTTCTCGGGCGATTTGCGCTCGGGCTTCACCTTCAATTTCATCTAATCCAGGCGTATCAATTAACTCTACTTGTACCTTGTCGCTAGGATTCCAACGGATGGAACGAGGGTACTGAGTAACTCCATGAAGGGGACCAGTTTGCAGTATCTTTTGTCCTAGCAAGGCATTCAATACTGTAGACTTGCCACGACTCACCAACCCAAAGGCGGCAATGCGAATTACATTATAGTCTAGTTTTTTGAGTGTAGAGGTCAAAATCTCTAACTCAGGTTTTACTAAACCTGCTAATTGTGAGTTTGACGGCGATCCAGGTTTGCGAAGATTTCCATACCAAGACAACGCCTGTCTGAGACTAGCACGAGCGCGGTTTAAGTGGGTTTGTTGTAAATTACGCACGCTTTTTAGGTTCAGTCAAAGTTAGACAAACAATGGGCTACTGATCTATTTTCGTCTAATTTCAAAGCTGTGGGTGTTATTTGATCAATTAGCGATCGCCTGACGTAAAGAACCTGCCCCACTATCGTCTGTGTGGTTACGCTATGAGTGCAACTCCGAAGTTAGAGGTAATAAAGTCACTGCCAGTGCCAATTGTACCGGATGCACCTCTAAGGTCTCCAATCAAGTTGAAGGCATTGCCTATGATGGAACCGGAAATGTCAGGGTTGATAGTTCCAATGCCTGTGTTATTGGGAGTATCAAAGTTGCCTGCGATAACGCTGTTTCGGAGGGTAAAGGAACTCGATCCATCGTTGAAAATTCCCCCACCGTTTCCTATACCATCATTGTCGGAGTCAGCAATGTTATTGGTAATGGTACTGCTAGTCACAGTAGTGTTGCTCCTGTCTATGTTAGCGATCCCACCACCATCTCGCGTGGCATCATTACCAGAAACAGTGCTACCAGTCAGGCTGAGATTACCGCTGTTAACGATCCCACCACCATTTATTGCCTTATTACCAGAAATAGTGCTGTTAGTTAGGGCGAGATTGTTTTCGTAATTTTCGTAATTATCTATGCCGCCACCGATTGTTGCCTCATTCCCAGAGACGGTGCTGTCAGTCAGGGAGACACTGCCTTGATAATTATCAATACCGCCGCCACTAACATCCGCAAAATTACCTGAGATGGTGCTGTTAGTCACGGTGAGATTGCCGAAGAGGTTTTCGATGCCGCCACCACCGTTATTTGACACCACCCTATTACCAGAGACTGTGCTGTTAGCTACAGTGAGATCGCCTCTTAAATTAAATATCCCGCCTCCGCCGTCTCCCATCCCTACATTACCAGAGACGCTGCTATTCGTCAGAGAAAGTCTGCCACCATTATAGATACCACCACCGGAACCAGACGTATTCCCATTAGCGATCGCCAAACCATCAATCGTGACAAACGAACCCAAGGAACCGGAAATGAGATTGTCGGCGATCTCATAGCCACTAATATTGAATACGCGAGAAGCATTAAAGCCACTTACTGTCAGGTTATTTGCCCCAGTTCCATTGATCGTCAAATCATCGGTAATAACCAGTTCTCCAGATGTTAGGGTGATGGTTTGGGGTGTAGTGCCAAACACGGTTGAGTCAAAGTTAATCGTATCAGCACCTGGAGTATTGTTGGTAAGAGCGATCGCCTGACGTAAAGAACCTGCACCACTATCGTCTGTGTTACTTACTATGAAAGTCGCCATAAATAACTTTCCTTTTCAGCTACTGCAAACTCCGTATTTTAAGCGTGAATGCAGCCGATCTACAATTAGCATGGAATACAATTGCACAAATCTTTACCCAAAAGCCTCATCCTCCCATCCCCTCTATTTTCGTCTAATTCCAAAGCTGTGGGTATATATTTGATAAATTACAGTAAATTTATGCTTGGTCATAGGTAGGAGCGCAACCCATGCCAGTAAAATGGAGAGATTATATCGTTAGCAACCCAGACATACTGCGAGGTAAGCCGAGAATTAAAGGCACTAGAATTCCAGTCAGTCTTGTCTTGGGCTATTTAGCGGCTGGGTATACTCAAGATGAAATTATTCAGGAGTTTCCAGACTTGTCAACAGACCAGATAGCCGCTTGTCTGGATTATGCACGCGATTTATCAGAGTTTGAAACGGTTGCATCGTGAGTTTAAAGTTTTTTGCGGATCACTGTATTCCTAACTCGATTATCAAAAACTTACGTGATGCTGGTTATGAAGTCTTTATTTTGAAAGATTACACTCCGATTGAATCACCAGATTCTCTCGTTATTAATAAAGCTCAGAAACTCGATGCAATCCTAGTTTCTGTTAACTCACATCTTGCACCTGGGTGAAAAACCGGGTTTCTTGAGAATGACTAATGGTCAAACCCTTAATCTTTGGTTGAGAAACCCGGTTTTTTAGGTCTTGTTGAGAATGGTGCAAGATATCAGTTAACTCACATCTTGCACCTGGGTGAAAAACCGGGTTTCTTGAGAATGACTAATGGTCAAACCCTTAATCTTTGGTTGAGAAACCCGGTTTTTTAGGTCTTGTTGAGAATGGTGCAAGATATCAGTTAATGGAGATTTTGCCGATATCGTGACTTATCCCCCAGCTAATTACAAAGGCATCATCTCTATACAGTTAAGGAATCATCCTGAGATAATTCCCCAACTGATGGAAAGGCTGAAAAACTATTTTTCAGCTAATAGTAGTATGTTGCACTATCAAGGTAAGTTACTTTTAGCAGAAGTCCATAGAATTCGAGTGCGAGAATAAGAATGTAATTCTGGGAATATTTACCAAAAGTAAGAGGGACGCTGCACTATTTGTCTAGGGGACAATAGAACCTGGATGAACGAGATCTTGTTCATCCAAGGTGTTTTGGAGGTAGGGAGGTATGTGACAACCTAAAGTTGCAAAGTCAGGCGGGATGACAATCTTTGCCGTCTGAAGCTGTTGTTCACAGCTTCAAAGATGCTATTGATTCAAACGAGATTTTTAGGGCATTAATGCTTTCATTCTTGTGACTGCGGTCTTTGATGATTTTTTCATAGACAGCCTCGTAACCATCAACCATTTTGGTAACGCTAAACCTGTTTTCTACATCTTCTCGGCAGGTTTGGCGATTTAGTTCCAAGGCTGCGGGAATCATCGCCGCCATTTCTTCATAGCTTTGGCAGACAAATCCTGTTTTGCCGTGGGTAATTACCTCTGGTACGGAACCTAAATTAATGCCAATTACTGGTGTACCAGCTGCCATTGATTCAATCATTACCAAGCCAAAGGGTTCTTGCCAGGTAATGGGGAAGAGAGTGATAGCAGCATTGCCCAGAAGTTCAGCTTTTTCGGCGTGGTTAACTTCGCCGAGGAATTCAATTTGCTGATGATCGATATGAGGTGCAATCTCTTTTTCAAAAAACTCAGTATCTACGACATCAACTTTTCCTGCCATTTTTAGACGCCAACCTGCTTGCTTTGCAATGGCGATCGCATGTTGTGGTCCTTTTTCTGGCGAAAAGCGTCCCAAGAATGCCAGATATGGTGGTTCTTTAGGGTGGGCGACAAAAGGATATTCTTCAGGTTTAATGCCGTTGTAAACAGTGCTGACGTAGTTCAGATCTAGTTGACGCTGCGCGTTACTAATACTGATGTATGGTTGCGAGGAGTGCTGGGCAAATACTTTGCTGTTGTCTCTGGTAAATATGCCATGCAGGGTATGCACTGTGGGTGTTGACGCTATACTTGCCACAGGCAATGTCCAAATTCCTACATGAGAGTGAATTATGTCGAATTCTGCCGCTTGTTGGTAAACTAGGCTGGTTTCAAGAATTTCGTACATCACATGCTCTTTGATTTCTGGATCTAAGCGCAATGCACGCGGGTAAACCGCTTCTAACCTAGCCAAAGTTTGTGAATCGCCGGAGGCGAACAAGGTAACATCATGACCTCGACGTACCAGTTCATCAGTCAAGCGACTCACTACCAGTTCAATTCCTCCGTAAGTAGGAGGCGGAACTCGTTCCCACAAGGGGGCTACTTGAGCGATCTTCATAAGTTGTTTTAGTTCAGCAAGTAAATTAGTCGTTGGACAAGGGTTGAGAGACTTTAGACTAGGATATTCATACCTCTACTTATCTGAAGTTTTCATTAACCAAACTTGCTGTTAACTACACAATTCTGGTTAACCTTACCCTTTAAGTGCCTTCCTCCAAATTTACACCCTGGCTTTAGTGCAGTAAGTTTTTATTTTATTGTCTCCTTTTGATATAATACACTTATCTTAAGAATTAGTTAATAAAACTTATTTGTTAAAACAAAATGCCATAACGGGATCAATGATTAACAGGCTAACATTGCTTCAAGACAAGCGAATAGAAATTAATAACTAATTGACTAACTACTTATAAAAGCTGAACGACTTCTTTACTGGAGACGAAATATACCAATAGGGTTCAATTGGCGTTTGACCGATACAAAAAAAGGATGCAAGCCCCTAAATTCATTTATGGAAAATGAAAAACATGTATTTCAGTCGAGTAGGCGCAAGAAATACTACGTCGATACTTCAAGCCCCTAAATTTATTTATGGGGTTCTTACTTATTACCTTAGCTTTTGACTTTTGACTTGGAGCGAAGCGACTGACATACCTCACCCAACATGACAAGTAAAAATTAGAGATAACATGCGCTATGAGCGCATGTTATTACCTGCAAATTTTTACTAATTATATGATGTGCATAATTTTAATTTGTCAGGTAAGCTGACAACAGCAGTTTTAATCCTGAAAACGATGACGGCAAATACTCCTACAATTCTCGCCTTAGACTTTGATGGTGTCATTTGCGATGGACTGATTGAATATTTTGAGGTATCGTGGCATACCTATTGTCAAGTATGGTCGTCTGCTAACCAGACACCACCAGATGATTTAGCTCCAAAATTCTATCGCCTTAGACCTGTCATTGAAACAGGTTGGGAAATGCCCATTTTAATCAAAGCGTTATTAGAGGGAATTGCTGAAGAAAAAATTCTGAATGACTGGGAAACTATCGCCAAAAATATTTTACAACAAGACAATCTCAATTCAACAGAAATTAGCAGTAACCTAGACAAAACGCGGGATGATTGGATTACTAGAGATTTAAACGGTTGGCTTAGATTGCATCGATTTTATCCGGGTATCGTGGAGAAAATCAAAGCAACTACTGAAAGTGTAGTACCACTATATATTATTTCCACTAAAGAAGCACGTTTCGTACAGCAACTTTTGGAACAACAAGGGGTTACTCTTAGCAAAGAAATGATTTTTGGCAAAGATGTAAAGCGTCCAAAATACGAAATTCTGCGAGGATTAATTCAAGAGGCAAATAATTCACCAGAAATATGGTTCGTAGAAGACAGACTAAAAACATTACAGTTAGTTAAACAGCAACCAGACCTAGAGGATGTAAAACTCTTCCTTGCAGACTGGGGCTACAATACTTCATCTGAAAAAGCTACTGCCCAAAATGACCCACGAATTCAGCTATTATCACTTTCTCAATTCGCTAAAGATTTTTATAATTGGGGAGTGGGGAGTGGTTAGTAGTTAATGGCTAATGGCTAATGGCTAATGGCTAATGGCTTTTAACGATTAGCAATTAGCAATTAGCAATTAGCAACCAACAACCAACAATTAACAACTAACAACTAACAACCAACAACTAACAACTAACAACTAACAACTAACAACCAACAACTAACAACTAACAACTAACAACCAACAATGCTCGACCTAACCAAACTTACAGGACAAATGCAGGGTTTAAGTCAACATTTGACTTTAGAGGCTACTGCTAATCGGCAACGTTTAGAATTGGCACAAAAACATCTTCAAGGTGCGCTACAGTGTCAATTCGACTTAGTCCAGCGACAAGAGAAATGGCGCGATCGCATTTTGTTTGCCAGTGCTACCCCGATAGAACCACTCGATACCTGCATTGATATCCCAGTCCCTCCAAAAATTCACACTGTCATTGCAACTGACGGTTCCCAAATTGCTCCCAGCCATCACGAAATTGCCTACTGTTATCTCCTCAACATGGGTAGAGTTGTCTTGCACTACGGACAAAATCGTCACCCACTGATGGATAGTTTGCCGGAGATATTTTATCGCCCGGAGGATTTATATGTTTCCCGTCAGTGGGGTATTCGCACTGAGGAATGGATGAGTTATTGCCGCACAGCCAGTGAAGCAACGGTGTTAGCAGAACTTGCTTGCAGCGTCAAAGCAGGTTTGTCAGCAGTACCGACTTTAGCAATGGTAGACGGTTCGTTAATTTACTGGTTTTTAGAGCAAATACCAACTGATGCACGCGATCGCATCTTACCCCCCATTTTAGAAGCATGGCGGCAATTACGCGAAGCTCAAATTCCCTTGATGGGTTATCTCTCTGCCTCACGCAATGTTGAAGGCATTAACTTTTTGCGTCTTTTAGCTTGTCCCCACCCAGTACCTGACTGTGTCAGTTTTTGCCCCAATCAATTGGAAAAAGTACCTTGCAAAGTATTGGACCCGTTGCGAGATACTGCCCTTTGGTCAACCCAACTCAAACCAGGACAACGAAGCCTTCTGTGGCGCAGCAACGCCCGGATTCTCGACATGTATCAAGACCAGCAGATTTACTTTTGTTACGTTCATGTCGGCACCGAAATTGCTCGGATAGAAGTTCCGTCATGGGTAGCAGAAAATACAACCATACTTGACCAAGCACTAGGGCTAATGCTGGCACAAGTACAGAAAGGACAGGGATATCCAGTGGCGATCGCTGAAGCGCACAATCAAGCGGTTGTTCGTGGTCCAGACAAGGCAAGTTTCTTTGCCCTTCTTGAACGACAAATGATTAAAGCAGGCTTGAAAAATGTCGGTACTTCTTATAAAGAAGCGAGAAAGCGGGGGAGTATTGCTTGATTGGTAATTGGTAATTGGTAATTGGTAATTGGTAATTGGTTATTTGAATGAGAAATTGGAGGATATTGGTATGCAAACACAGACAGAAAAACGCTACTACACTCGTGAAGAATATCTGGTGCTAGAGGAAGCTGCCGAATATAAAAGTGAATACCGAGATGGAGAAATTGTGCCAATGACAGGAGGTACAACTAATCATAACCATATTATTGTTAATTTAGTTGCTCACTTAAAATTTGCGTTAAGAAGGCAAAATTATAATTTGTTTACTAGCGATGTACGTTTGTGGCTACCACGTTATAACCAGTATACTTATCCATAAAAACGTCCGAGTACGCAGAAGCAGGTGTTGGCGAATACTGGATTGTTGACCCGTTGGAGAACAAGGTCACGGTTTGCCTGCTTATATCATGTCCGTGTAGCGGTTATTATATGAACCCTCACCCCGCCCTCCGGGCACCCCTCTCCCATGCTTGGGAGAGGGGACGGGGGCGAGGGCTAGATATCATAACTGTTTATACGGACATGATATTATAGGAAAAGTTTACAAGCAAACTGTGTTTACTGGCAGCCAACAAATTATCTCTAAGGTGTTCCCAGCACTAAACCTAACTGTTCAACAGGCAATGTCGCCTTAGTTTACAAGAAATCAAGGAGTGGAGCGAATAATTCGTAATTCGTAATTCGTAATTCGTAATTAAAAATTATTACGTGAAGACTACTGCTAGCCCACGAGAATATTGTGTAAGGTTTCTAGTAACTGCTTAACTGTGTAGGGCTTGGACAAAAATGTTTTGATTCCACTTGCTTGAGTTAGTTGCTTGCTATCTACAAGTCCACTAGAGGAGATAACTTTGACAAGTGGGTTCATTTTTTGTAAGGCGCGGATGGTGGTTAAACCATCTATCCCTGGCATCATCATATCTATCAACACCACGCTAATTTTATCTTGATGTTGAGCGTACAATGCGATCGCCTCAATGCCATCATTGGCAGTCATTACCTGATAGTTGTATCTTTCCAATGTTGTTTTGGCGATATCGCAAATTGCGGCTTCGTCATCCACTACCAAAATCAATTCTCCATTTCCCGCAGGCAATTCCAAATCTTCTGTTGGCGGCGTTTGGTTTTGCTGTATTGCCTTTAAGAACACTTGAAATTGTGTGCCTCTGCCAATGGTGCTAGAAACATTGATAAAACCGCCGTGGCTTTTGAGGATGCCCAGCACGGTTGAAAGACCCAGCCCTGTACCTCGACCAACCTCTTTGGTTGTGAAAAAAGGATCGAAAATTCTATCTACTATTTCAGGGGGCATACCTATTCCAGTATCCCTCACGGTAATCAAAATGTGAGGACCAATAGAGGCTTCAAGATTCATCCGCACATAGGTTTGATCGACGAAGAAATTTTCGGCACAGATACTTAAAACACCGCCGTTAGGCATAGCATCGCGAGCGTTGATGATTAAATTCATTAGCACCTGATGCAGTTGTGTGGCATCTCCAAAAATAGTCCAAAGATCTGAAGCTATATCTGTGGAAAATTCGATAGATTTGGGAAATGTCTGGTTGGCAAACTGCTGAATTTCCAATATCAGATGCCGGAGTTGCAAAATTGTGCGCTTACCTTCGACGCCACGCGCAAACGATAGCACTTGCTTGACCAAAGCTGCACCGCGCAGGGCGTTGGTTTCCAATGTCTGAAGTAGCCGATCTTTGCGCTCATCAGCAATTTTCATCTGCAAAAGTTGAGCAGACATTAACATTGGTGCAAGTATATTGTTTAAGTCGTGGGCAATGCCACTAGCGAGTGTGCCAATACTTTCTAGTCGCTGGGCGCGGAGCAACTGAGTTTCGAGTTGTTTCTTTTCCGTAATGTCGGTGTTAACAGTGAGAATTGATTTTGGGTTCCCTTGTTGATCGCGCACTAGTGACCAGCGAGTTGCGACGATGATTTCCAAGCCATCTTTTTGTACCTGACTCAACTCACCATACCACTCGCCTGCAAGGTTAACTTCATGCAGAGCCTCTTCGAGTTTCGGGTTCGGATCTTTGTATAAAAGCTTGTTGGCATTCAAGCCTAAAGCTTCTTCTACTTTCCAACCGTAAAGACGCTCTGCGCTTTTGTTCCAAAATACAATTTTGTTTTCCAGATCTTGCACCAGAATTGCATCTGTTGCCACATCAAGCAGGGCAGCTTGTTCAAGGATTTTCTGTTCCGCCTGCTTCCGTTCTGTGAGTTCGGTTTGTGCCTGCAGGAAGAGTGTGGATTGCTGGATGGCGATCGCCAGTTGGTCAGCTACAGTACGGGTTAATTCCACTTCCTCCTCTTGCCAAGACAACGGTTGTCTGTTTCTGATCAGACTGAGACTACCCCAAACTGAACCGCCAAAGTGCAACGGTACGTGCAACCACGCTCCGGGATAAGTTTGGGCAAAGCCACGGTTGATTTCATCTGTACAAGTGCTGGCATCCTCAATTATAACAATTTCTAACCGCTTGAGTCGAGCTGCAATCTCATTGCCTGCATCGGGAATTTCCAGCCCTAAGGCATTTGGTAACTCTGAGGTTTGCCGATAATCCGTTACATTCAGCCACAGTTGCCGTTCAGGTACATATTGCACAATTTCAACTCGGTTAGCTTGCAGGAGTTGAGCAATCTCATAAGCGGCTGTAGAAAAAATGGTCCTTAAGTCTAGAGAATTGCGGATGCTTTGAATGACTCGATTGAGTGCCTGCTCTCTTTTAACTTGGTGTTGAGTTTGTTCGTACAATTGGCTTTGTTGTAGCGCAATTGCTAGCTGCGTTGCCAGTTGCTGCAGCAAGTCAATCTCTAATTGCTGCCATTCTCGTGGTCTGGAACACTGGTTAGCAACCAGCAACCCCCATAAATTGTCTCCTTGAAGGATGGGTACAACTAAGTTGGCTCTGATCTGAAGCTGAGCCAGTAGCTCAAGGTGACATGGGGATAAATCTGCTGTGTAGATATCTTCTATAGCTTGGATGCGACCTTGTTGGTAAAGCTCTCGTCTCGTCGGGTCGGCAAAAAAAGATTCTGTAATTTTCCTTCCTTGGATAGATGACCAATCAGCATCTACTGATTCTATGGTTACAACTCCACTCCAGTCTGGTTGGAAGCGGTAAATAAACACTCGCTCAGCCGGGAGAAACTGCTGCACTTCCGATACTGCGGTGCGAAGAACCTCTTCTACGTTCAAACTCCGCCGGATGCGTTGGGCAATCTCTGCTACCAGTCGCTCTCGCTCTCGTTGGTGTTGCTGAGCAGCTAATGTTTCTAACTGAGAAAGGCTTTGACGCAATACAGCTAACTCTTGAGTCAACTGCTCTTTTGTCTTTTCCTCATCTTTCATTGCCTTAGACATTTAGAAACAGCTCTGCTCAAAGCAGGGGCTAAAAAAAATTTATTATTAAGATTTTTTGTTTGGGTTAACTAAATATATTGTCATATTTTGTCGAAACTACGGAAACCTACTGTAACTTTTCTTTACAAATAGCCTTTGAGACTTCAGCAGCAAAGGCAAAATGAGCCACACCAAAGGCTATAAGCTCACTATCGTTGCGTTCGCGGCGGACTTTTAATATGTAATCAAACGGACATGATATAACTCCAAACTGTTAGCTTTGGAGTTTTTTCGGGAAATCTAAGATTAGTCCCTGCTGTGGGCAGCCGACTACAGTTGTGAAATTTGTAATCTATGGAAAAATGCTGTCGCCTATTTAGTAAAAGAGCAGTTATTTTTTTAGCTGTGGTCTTGGGACTGCTTGGTGTAGGTTGTAGTGGACAAGTGTTTAGCGATCGCAAGTCTCCTGTAAATGAAGTCGCAGCCAATAGCAAAGACAACATATCCACCTTAAAAATTGGGCTGATACTTACAGGACTTACGCAAAAATTGCCAAAAAGCTTAATTTCTCGAACCGCCAAAGCGCCAAGAGCGCAACTTCAAGTAGACCTTCACCTAAATACCAAAGCAGCAAAATGAAAATCTCAACTAAGTTTATCGGCTCTTCTGCTGTCGCTGTGGGACTGATCGCTGTCGTCTTGGGTGGAAGTACCTTTCTACGAAATCAAGCTGAGGAGTCTGCCCATCAGCAGTTAGAGCAAGCCAATCGAGCGATTGAATTGGCTCTCGAGTTAGACACTGATCTAGCAGATGAAACCAATAAGATCAAAGACAATGTGTTGCTAAAAGACCAGGACTCAGACATAAAAAAGTATCAAACTAAGTTTCTCGCTGACCTTAAGGAGTTAGAACGCCTGATGCCCGAGGCGGAGGAGATCAAACTGATTCGTCGTCGTCATCAGTTTCTTGTTCGCTTGGCAACACAGCTAACAGATCCAATTCCGACTGCGTCTAAGAATTATCTGGCAGATTTCCAACAGGATTTCAGAGCAATCAATGATTTTGACAGAGATATTGACTTCTTTTTAACTGACCTGAGTGGTCGTGTTCGTCAGCAAAAGCTCTCAGTTGAGCGGGAATTTGCACAACTACAGCAGATTTCACAAATGGTGTCCTATGGCATCGTGATTGTTATCCTTCTTCTTTATGTTACTCAGTTTGCAATGATCTTAGTGCCAATCAGCCGCTCCCTGAAAAAGTTACAGGCAGGAACTACGGCAATTAGTGTGGGCAACTTGGACTACCGCCTGAACATTCAAACAGGAGATGAAATTCAACAACTGTCCCGTGAGTTCAACCAAATGGCTGGCAAGCTGGCAGAATCCTACAGTGCATTAGTTGAGCGTACGGAATTGACCAAGGCCAACCAAAAACTGGAAAGCGAAATTGCTGAGCGCAAGCTTGCAGAAGCAGAACTCCAGCAAGCCTTACACAAACTCCAAAGTACTCAAGCTCAACTGATTCAAACTGAGAAAATGTCTAGTCTGGGTCAGATGGTAGCAGGTGTTGCCCACGAAATCAATAACCCCGTTAGCTTTATTTACGGCAACATTTCTTATGCTAGTCAATATACTCAAGAACTGCTAGAGCTAATACACCTTTACCAAGAAGAGTTAAGCGATCCCGGAGAGAAGATTCAGACCAAAATAGAGGACGTTGACCTAGAGTTTCTCATGGAAGATCTGCCCAAAATGCTAAGTTCCATGAAAATCGGAGCTGAGCGCATCAAAGGGATTGTCCTGTCGTTACGCAATTTCTCCCGGCTTGATGAAGCAGACATGAAAGAGGTTGATATTCACGAAGGCATTGAGGGTACGCTGCTGATTTTGCACAATCGACTCAAAGCCAAGCCAGAGCATCCAGAAATTGAAATCATCAAGGAGTATGGCAAGCTGCCTCTGGTGGAGTGCTATGCAGGGCAGTTAAATCAGGTATTTATGAATATTATCAATAATGCGATCGATGCTTTGGAGCAGGGAGTAGGGAATGGGGAGTGGGGAGT
>CAXTSI010000096.1:0-21546 GCA_964246695.1 uncultured bacterium | reverse complement strand
GTGCTCTTTATGTGCATCTTCGGGGTTTATGCCTATAGGTGCAAGATATAAGTTATCCTAGCAAACTCTACATTTTCTTCCATTTGCTGATAAATCCTACTGAGACGTTGAGAGCAATTTGAATTTTATGGTAAGTGTAATTCTACTTGATCGTGTCAGAAGACATCTGCTTCAGTTAGGGAAGCTAAACCAGATATTTTTTCACTCCAGGTTCCTCTTTTTGCAAGAACTACACAACCTCTTTTTGAACCTGTTTCTTCACAAGACGGAAAAGAAGGAAAGAAGGGAACTAACTCATGAATTTGCAATATATCTGCAATCAATCTTAACGTTAGAGCATCACTCTCTCCATAGTTATCATATCCATATCCTTCGTCATTCGCAACCTTAAAGTCATCAATCATAATGACAAAATTTTCCCAATAATTTGTAATAATATCTATTTCTTCTCTCAAAGGAATATCATTATACCAATGTGCATCTAAGTAGAAAAATATAGTTTGCTTTGAAATATCCGAACTGGCTAGGTTTTTTAAAAATTTTCTAGAATCAGACAATTCAAAAGTAATGTTATTAAAATCCATCAATCTCATTCTAGCAATTGAGTAAAACCGATGTTCTAACTCACATGTGTAGATAGGAAGCCCCGTAGCTTCAGACATATATCCTGCTGTATTACCGATCCATGTTCCAGTTTCTACTATCGCATCAAACTTGATTAAATTAACCAAATCTGTAAATATTTTCTTTCTCAGCAATTGTCCATTAAAGCCGATTTGCTCTTGAGAAAGATATCTTGGATTTCCGACTAAGACATCTATAATTGTCTCCAAATGATTGACTCGAAATTCTAAACTTCTGTAATCAGCTTGCCAATCTTTTTCCATTGCTTCTTTCTCCTCTATTCACAATTTGAACGAACTAAAGGAAAGTAAATTCACCAAATCTATATGTTGTATCCAATTTATGCCATTAGTTTATAACAGACTAGCGCCAACAATAATAACTACCAAATAATTTTGGCGCTCGCTGTCTAAAAGGAGATGACAGCAAAGGTTGGGTGACCTTTATTGAATTTTTTCTGAAAATTTCATTAACCTTTCTTTCAGTTCCTCTTTATTAAAGTTTCCATCCTTGTCGGTCACGATCCAGTCGTGTAAAGAACGGTGCCAGAACGGTATGTAGATCTTTATGCCTCTCGACAGTAATGCTGCACTGTAGCTGAAAGAACTCTTTGATGTTACCAAAATATCGGCGAAAACCATATGGTGAAACGTAGTAAAGGGAGATTCATTAATATGTAGAATGATACTTTTCTCATAATTATACAAGTCGGAAAATTCCTCAGTACTGCCTTCTGAATAGATATGGAAGACAATCTCCGGATCCAAGGATATCTCAGTCATGATTCCTCCGATCTGGGTGATTATATTTCTATAGACACTATTATCAGTGTATCTGGGGAAATATATATTATTTATTTTAACATCTCCTCTTCTTAAATGTACAGCAATATTTAGTTTGTTAGGATCAAAGTATGAGTGTATCTTGTAGGATGAGTTATTGAAATTGTAGTATATTTCACTCGTCAGCTTAAGATATTTGTTTGGATCCCAATCACCATCGTGACAATGCGGAACTACATATAATGTCTGCTCTTTCGGTTCTATGTGAATTCTGTCATTTAAGTTGAATCGAACAATATTCAAGTCTTGTAGATCGATCTCATCGATAAATAGTTGATTAGCTCCCAGATTGATAAAATTTTCCCAGTTCTTTTCCCAATCTAGGTCATTATCGTAGTTGTGAGATATTTTTTGAAAAGGTGTGTGGACGTATTTAATTTGGTTTTCATGCGCGTAGAGTACAGTTGAGAGAACTCCATGGATTTGTGCTCCTGCACCATCATCTCGTCCTGCACAGGTTATAAAACAATTTCTCTTCATACTTGTCCAAGGAAAATGTCAGTTAGCATTCTTTAGCTTTGTCTGTTTCCAAACAGACTGCCATCCTAGCGTGTGCAATAGGATCTTAACCACACCCATACGTCCTTGGATTTGGTAGGCGAGGTAACCTCGGCTTATCCACACGTTGAGGTAGCTCTTAGGAAGGTAAACAAATAGAGATTTGAGCATTGCCCAGAAGCCTTGAGTCACAAAAGTCGTGTACAGGCTACTTGTCAAAGGTTTGAAGAATTTGGACGACTTACCCTCCGGCCATAAAACTGGTTCGCTGTCCCAAGGTTCAAAGACAGTGAACTTTGTGGAGAAATCCCAGTGCGGACGGACAAACATCGTGCCTCGTTCGTTTAGCATACAGGCAGTGAAGCTGAAGCTGCTATTGCTGGTCAATACTACGTCACAGTTACTGAGCATATAGAAATCGATGTAAAACTCTATTTTTAAGTCCCGCATTCGTTCCGGGAGATTTACGTCTAAGTCTCGAAAAGTCAGTGGAGAAAACTTTTCAAAATCAGAAATAACATAATCAAGCTCATCACTGCACAGAAAAAGAATTGGCTCCTCTAATTCGTTCCAGATCCCATCAAGCCATTCACAATACCATCTTGAGGGGAATAGCAAAGTGAACCCCAGATCTGTGTTGGTAACGTAGTCACCTCGTCGGATATGAACCCCAACAATTGTTTTTCCCTTGGCGCGAATCACATTTAAACCATTCTCCAAAGCAGATTTTAGGTCACTCACGGGTTGGAAGAGGGAGCAGAAGTATTGCTGGTAGGGTCTGAGAAACCGGGTATGAAATATGAAGAACCCCCACAGATCCATGTTGGCAAGACCAAGCTCTAAGGCTTCTGGACCGATACGAGAATGCTTTGCATTTGCTAGTTTTTCTAGATAGGGAATGTATTCTGGAATCACCTCAAACAAGCTCTCTCCTGTATCCTTGCGCTCAATTGCGGGAGGTAAAAGTTGCGAAATCGGGTCATCGTGATGTCCGAAAAGGGTCTGGCCGATCCATGGCGGACACTCGACTCTCGCTCCACTTTTCTCAGCACAGATTCTTAAGAAGGCATACTGAAAGATCTGATTGCCAAACTTTCCAATTTGTCCAAAACAGGACATCATTAAAACTGGTTGGCGATCGCTGGCATTGTCGTTAACCACTGTAAACTCCATTTGCTTAAAAATCTTAAAGGATCTGAATGCTCATGAAGCTAAGCATAATCATCCCCTGTTTTAATGCAGAAAGCACCATTGCTGCTCAACTGGAAGCACTGGCTAAGCAGCAGTGGTCAGAACCGTGGGAAGTGATTGTTTCTGATAACGGCTCGACCGATCGCTCGGTAGTAATTATAAAACAATACCAGAAAAAGCTACCTAATTTACAGATCGTTGACTCGTCTGACCTACGAGGATCTGCCCATGCCAGGAATGTTGGTGCGCGAGTTGCTACTGGTACGGCTATTGCATTCTGCGATGCTGATGACGAAGTAGGTTCCGACTGGATAGCTGTCATGGGTAAGGCACTCTCTGAGTACGATTTCGTTGCTGGCTGTTGTGAGTTAAGGAAGCTCAACTCCCCCTGGGTAATTAAAGTGAGACTTGGAGGGGAATTGCGTGACAGTTGGCAGGATGGTGTCTTGAGTAACAACAGCTTGATTAAATACCCTATTGCTGGCGCGTGCAACATCGGGATCAAACGCTCAGTTCATGAAGCGGTTGGTGGTTTTGATGAGTCTCCCTCTCTAATCTACGGCGGCGAAGACGTTGACTATTGCTGGAGAGTGCAGCTAGCTGGGATCAAGCTGCATCATATCCCAAACCTCGTCATTCACTATCGCCTTCGTCATACCTTAACTAGTATTTACCGTCAGGCATATGGTTATGGTAAAGCCAGTGTTTTTATACATAAAAAGTATCTATCCTCTGGTATATATTTGCATTCAGTGAAGAATAGCGCTCCAGATTGGAGGCTTCTGTTAACAGATATTCTCAAAATTCGCAGCATTGAAGACCTTGCTCTATGCTTGTGGAAGCTTGGTTACAACCTGGGGTGCAAGCAAGCTACCAGAAATTGCAACATTTAACAGTTTCCGCTTCTCAATCTGATGAATTGACTCATCCAAGTTTACCTCTTGATTTCTCCCCTTTCAAACTTGTGGGTTATTTCGGACGCGCTGCACTCTTGGTTGCGCATGGGGAGACACCGACATAATAGGTTGTTGAAGGATTCTGTGAAAACTTAAATATGAATCGATTAAACTTGAAACCACTGAAGCAGTTTTGGGATATCGCAAAACTTTACTGGATCGGAGACGAAAAAGTAGGTGCATTTAGTCTACTGCTACTTGTAGGGTTAGTGCTATTAAGCTACACAAATCTGAGCGTAGTATTGAACGAGCAACAGGGCATTTTGATTTCTGCCCTATCCCAAAAAAACTCGCAGAGGTTCTGGCAAGCTGTACTCACTTTCTTAGGGATTCTAGTCATTTATGTTCCACTTTTTGCTGGTTACGGTTATTTAGGGAATAAGTTAGGTATTGTCTGGCGGCGATGGATGACGAGTTATTTTCTAGATAAATATTTAGAAAATCGTGGGTTTTACTACCTGAATTCAAATAAAGAAATTGACAATCCAGACCAGCGCATTGCCGAAGACATCAAAGGTTTTACTCAAGATGCTTTAAGTTTTTTTCTGGGACTCATCAACGCAGTACTTCAAATAATTGCTTTTAGTGGAGTTCTGTGGAAGATTTATCAGCCTCTGGTCTTATTAATCGTAGTTTATGTGTTGCTGGGTACGAGTGTAGTCATTATATTTTTTGGTAAACCATTAGTTAGGCTTAGTTTTGAACAGCTAAAAAAAGAAGCGAATTTTCGCTTTAGCTTGCTCAGAATTCGGGAAAACTCTGAATCTATAGCTTTTTATAGTGGGGAAGTACAAGAGTCAATCTATGTAAAAAAGCTGTTTAATGAGTTATTTGAAAATGTTAATTCTCTAATATTACGTGAGTTTCATTTAGGTTTATTAACCAATCCTTATCAATTTTTGACCTACCTTCTTCCAGCAGGGATTCTCGCTCCTAAGGTTTTAGCGGGAGACATTGAAGTTGGTAAAGTTTCTGAGTCTATAGGTGCTTTTGTGAATGTTTTCTTAGCGTTAAATTTTCTTGTTAATCGATTTGATTCTTTGACCGGATTTGTGGCAGCAATCGACCGATTGTACACCTTTAAACAGTACATTGAAAAACGAAATAAAGCTAAAAACAGAATAGAAGTTTATGCACCGACGATCAATATACTCGAAGACTCCTGCTTGGCTATTAAGCAACTGACGCTGCAAACCCCGAACTATTCAAGAACCCTAGTGGAAAATCTATCTTTAGAACTGCCTATGGGACAAGGACTACTAGTGATGGGGGCAAGTGGATGTGGTAAAAGTTCGCTATTGCGGGCGATCGCAGGCTTATGGAATTCTGGTACAGGGACGATCGTCCGCCCGAATCTTAATGAAATGCTGTTTCTGCCCCAGCGCCCCTACATGATTTTGGGTACACTGCGCAATCAACTGATTTATCCAAGTACTGAGAGTCAACTCGATGACGAGCAACTTCGTCGTGTTCTCCAACAAGTCGGCTTGCCAGACTTAGTTGAGAGATTTGGTGGTTTAGATGTCGAACAAGATTGGTCTGATCTCCTTTCCTTGGGAGAACAACAGCGGGTTGCTTTTGCCCGTCTCTTGATTACTAGACCTCGTTATGGCATCCTTGATGAGGCCACTAGCGCTTTGGATATCAAAAACGAAGAAAATCTGTACCATCATCTTGTGGAAACCGGAACAACCTACATGAGCGTTGGGCATCGTCCGACTTTGGTGAAGTACCACAATTTATTACTGGAGCTGCTGGAGAATGGGAAATGGGAACTTAGATAATTGGGCGATTCATCGGACGCTATAATATCACACCTTACTTTGGACTACCCTCAGAAGGCAACACCTAATACAGCCCAGCCCCTCTTATTTAGACGTGTCAATGCACGCTCTGGTTCTTTTGTTGCTAAACAGCTATAGTAAACTCTATTGCTATACTTAGCTCTTCCCTCTTTAAGGCTACCTGCATCCAGACCCCAAAATCCTTTAATTAAGTAAAATAAGGTGTACCCATGCTCTTCTAAGAAATTGGTAACTAGGGTCGCGTAAGGGTCATTGGCATGTTCCTCAAAAAGGATATCTCGAATTTGATTCTTATTAAGAGATTTGACAGCGCCCTTTAAAACAGCCAGTTCATGTCCTTCAACATCAATTTTAAGCAGTCCTATACGTTGATTATCCTCCAACAATTGATCTAGTCGTTCGATCTGAACCACAACGTAATTCTTCTGATCTGCACTTGTATTGTCGCTATTCAAGTCCAACGAAGCGATCCCTCTATTCTTGTCAAAACCTGCACCCCATATCTTACTTTCAGGGATATACAGACACCCCCGATGGGCTTGAGCGCTTAAAGCGACCTGATGAGGATAAATCTGAGCTAAATTAGGAGTATCAACCCAACGATTGATATTTGCGAGTAGTTCTTCATATATTTCCGGATGAGGCTCGAAAGCAAATACCTTACCAGATCGACCAACCCGGGCTGCCATAACACTTGTCATCTGCCCGATGTTGGCACCAACATCTACAGCAAATTCACTTGGGTCGAGTAGCCTCCAGATGGATTCACACAAGCAGAGATCGTAAAGCCCCATTGTCCAGATACAAGAACCGATATACTCATCAGGTCGTACTTGAATCTTATGCCTCCAAGGGAGAACGACTTCTTCAAACTCGTTAGGGCTACGTTCTCGAACACGCCTACAGAGACGCAATATCTGTATAGGTCTAAAAAAAAGCTCTGGCGGACATGCAAAGAAACTTCCTAGAGCTTGCATTGCTCGTCATTCTCCATTACTGCCATTGGTAAATGCTTCTTTCAACCTGCGAGAACGCTCACGATAAACCACAGGATTATCGAACGCCAAAGAAAGATTGATTCGGTGAGACTCAGGTTTCGTATTGGCAAAGCGAAAAGCATCAGTTTGATGAAAGGTACTCGCTGCAAACAGAAGTGCGCGATTACATTTGTAACTGACGCTGACCTTTTGACCTGCCGTACGATCTTTCATATACTCCTCTGACCAAAGATATGACAAAGACTTACCAGGTGGAGGTTCAGACGCACGTTTGACATCAAAAAAGCTCAGACCACCCCCAGAGGAGTCTAAGTTGTACTCCTCTGGCGTTAGCCAGAGGTTCAAGGTTAAAGCCCCAATGTCAGAATGCACCTTCCCAGACGCATTTTTAGGGTACATGAGCGCCCAATGCTCAATCAACTCATACTCAGAGAATAGAGAGGGGCATTGGGCTTTGAGGCATCCCGCAATGGTGAAAATTGTCTCTATCCCTGGTCCCATATTGCTCACGAGCGGTTGCCCCGTGTTGTCCTGGCGGCGCCATCCTGGGTGAGTCAATAACTCTTGATGAAGCTGCTTGCAAACATCAGGCTGGAGGAAATCGTCTATGACCGCATAATTGTACGGCGCAGAAGCCTCGTAGGCTGCCAACACCGATTGCCACTCACGCAGAGCGATAGGAGAATAATCTGATACATCCTTACCCATGCAAGCCCTCCTTTTTCTTACTAAAAGCAGTCACGTCACAATGACTCACCAAAAAAACTAGAAAATCATATTGATGCTATTGTGAATTAAGTTTTTGAATACTAATCTTAAAGCCCAGCTTGCTTTCAATCGTCTTAAGTTCATCAATGGCGGGTAACATATTGCGGTCATCATTTTGCCACTCCAGCAACTGCTTTTCCGACTCTGTCAGCTTTCCTTGCATAAACACAGACCCCAACCAAGTAAACAGACCATCCACGCTCGCATCATCACACGGAATCGCCTGAGCCTTAGCCATTGTTTCAGTTTCAGAGGCTGCTAGTGCCATTTCCAGCAACTCACGTAGCTTGCTCTGCGGTGAGAGACACAAACACAGGAACATTAACATCTGTATTTGTCGGATTTCATCTCGATCCAGACCTCTAAACGACGTAACTTTTTTCTCACCTGTATTCATAACTTTTTTCTCGCCTCTTGGTTTCTTTTGTAGCTGCTGATTATTTAGCTGTGAAACTCCATACTTTTTCTCGTTCCTACGCTCTGCGTGGGAACGCAAGTCTTGGAAGCTCTGCCTCCCAAAATTTAGCAAGGGAGGCAGCAGCCGTCGAGTAAAGCATTCCCAGGCTCTAGCCTGGGAACGAGCCTATGGGGGTTTTACCTGATCTGAATTGACCAACAACATCCTAGAAGGGGTGGGAGCGTCAATTTCCACTTTCTCTAGGAAGCTCGCTGGTTGCCTAGTTCACTTTGTTTGCTTTGTTTGCCTTGTGCTCCTTCGCCTCCTTTTGCAGTTGCTCATAGAATTCTGGAGAAACTGTTGGCATGGTCATTGTTGGCATTATTGTTGTCATAATCGTTGGCGAAGTTGCTTGCTCTGTCGGTTGTTCTGTTGGCGTTGTTGGCTGCGTCGGTTCCATTCCTTCAGCGTTTACAGCCCTCACCTGCAAACCGCAAGCTAAGACAACAGCAAATAAAACCGCTAAAAATGCTCTGATCATCGGCTTAATTGTCAATTTCATTGTTTTCTCCCTTGTTAGTTCAAAAAAAATCCAAATTAGTGACAATATCTACTGCCTCTTCTCACCACTTGCCACCACTTAGAAATTTAACATTTATGTGGTTATTTTTCCCTCTATCTTGGGATGTTGTTTCATTTTTTGATTCCTGAGGTTTTCTATTTAAGAAGTCGGCAATAATTTCTCCATCCATTTACTAGAAACTTGAAACCCAAAACTCCACCTATTTAATTTTGTAGTATTAGCGATGCAATGCCAAAATAATTTGCTTGGCTCTTTTTCGATTTTAAAAAATCTGACTACTTTTGGCTTTTCTTCCAGGGTAACTAACTCTTTAGTTTTGGGATTCATGTAGCGGAAAAATGCTTCTCCCTCGACCTTAGCTTCAAAATAGTCAAAATCAACCAGATACATTCGCCAACCAGGTTGGGTTTCGTTGGTATGCCACAATCTATAGGAGTTTGGGGGATACCATAAGCTTCCAGAAAACCTAAATTCAGTAGCAAAAAAATCTTCTAAGAGCTTGATCAGCTTCACTTTTGTCCGAAAATAATCTTCATAGAGCGGATGCTCTACATAAACGTCCAGGTTAATTAAGTGAAATGGACGCCACGCATATTCTGGTTGAGAACCGGGGACATCTAAATCCAAATAGGAATTTTGTAATTCTTCATACATCTGCTTAAATCCCGGTGAAGCTGGGGAGACATATGTAAATTTACAATCTTCTTCCCGAAAGTTTTGTTCATACAAATTTAAATCCACTGTACTGGGCTTGATTTTGAGTTTTTCAAATTCATGGGCTATTTCTTCAAACCCCGGAATCTCGGAAAATTCAAACTCATAATGGTAAAACTGGGGGAAATTATTGCTAACGCCAGCATCAGAAAAGTCGGTGGAGAAAAGTGGTTGGCTATTTTTTCGCTCGGAAGAAGCATCTACTTGGGTGATATCTTCTATCGTGAAATAGTAGCTATTCCTTGCTCCTAACTTAATAAGTTCTTCCGGACGTGTGATTGCTTTAATCTCCTGTTTCAATTCTTCTGAATTAAAGATGGCTTCATAGAAGTTAATCACAGCTTCTTTTGACATCGCTACCTCAAAAAAATCAACTTAATCATTCACTCTTACCCTAAAAATTCAGTTATTACTCACCGCCTCACGAATTTTCAATTTGGTGGTGAATAATTGCGTGGTGACTTCAAGCCCCCAAGGAATTATTCCTTCTGCCCTCTGCCTTCTATCTTTTGCGTTTATTCTTGACAAAAACTATTTTATTTCTAGTTGTAGATTCTCATCAAAAATTTGGCAGCATCAACATTACCTTTTAGGGGAGGCTCCTTTAAAATTTGATCTAGATAATCTTCGGTAGCTTTAACCGCTAAGGCTCTTGCGGTGTCATATCCAGATCTATCAGGGTTGTCTTTGTTGATTCCATTGCATGGTCCTGATGGCAGCCGATATGACCAACCATGAAGACACTTTCCTGGCTTAATTCCAGGAGGATATTCACATGGTGAGAAGAGGCTGTTAAAATATCCAGAAGTAAGTTGCTTTAAGCCTTCACCGCTGAGAGTCCCTGGATCTTTGGGACAGGTTTGGGTGTTTTCGTCTGCTACGTTGGAAATTTGCCCTCGTCCTATCTCTTTATTGATTTCCAGGACGGGGTTGTTTTTTTGTTTTTGGAGTTCTACCCAGTTGCTATGAGCATAGAAGTCTTGGACAGTATGTAAGGCTGTTCCTAATTTTTCATGGATTTTGTAGGGAGTAGGCATCGGAGATGAATTGAGCGCTTTTTGCATTTCTGTAATGATCTGTTGTTTGAGATTGTTTAGCCGTTGACTGCCACCACTAAAGTTTTCGTTGTCAAAATGCAGCGCACTGTTGCCTTGGTCCGCATCTGTATCGGCATTAAACCTGCTAATTGTATCGATAGCGTAGTCGCTAAAACGACCGTCAACGCCGTCCACGTGGTATTTCTGAAGCACCTCTTTGGTGATTTCTTGATGAACCTCTGGCTTGGCAATGTTGAAAGCCAAAGCTGGTGATGGCATTCCTAGTAGGAATCCTAGTAATAACAAGCAGACCAAAATAGTTGCATTTCTCATTTTTTACTGACTCCTAAAAAACCTACACATTTGAGGGTGGGTCGAGTAGCAGCGGTGAAGGGACGCGCTCCGGATAGGCTAGCCGCAAAAAGTGCATCCCAATCCCTGCGATTCCAAGCATCAGATCAGGGAAAATATCGTTCGTATTCGAGCCGCAAATCCAGTGCCGCGCCTTCTCAAAATTACGCCACTGCGCTTGTGCAAGTACATTCGCTTCCATCTGTAGATAAGGTTCGTCCCTGAGCTTAGCAACCCGCAGGAATAGCTCAGCGTTACCCGCTTTGCCATGACATAGCGAATCATTTCCCAGCTTTTGGAAATTACGCACAGTTGCATTGAGCGCCATGTAAGCATCGCGCAATATATCGTCATCAGTTTTCCCTAAAGCTGCCCAGCTCGCAATCCGGCTCAAACCAATTCCGGCTGCACCGTTGCACCAAGCATTAGCAAAATGGAATTGGTTCGGGTCTTCTGATGTCATTACGGATTTGCGTAAATCATACCAATCGCGCTGTTGTTGATCAAAGTGATTGGTTTCATAGGCAAACGCTTGTTGCGCTGCTGTAATGTACTCAGGCTGATTGAGGTGACAGCCTAATAAAATGAGCGCCCAACCTATGCCACTGCCTCCATGAGAAAAACCAGTTAGATTGTCTCGCGCTAGATCTGGTCGCATACCACGCCAACTCAAGGTATCACCTCGGTGAGTTGCCTCCGAAAGCAGGTGTTGAGCGCACTGCACAGCGCAATCTATTCCTTTACCATCAGTCGCTGCTGCCAAATTTAGCATCACAGGAATTAGTCCCGCAACGCCATGAAGAACATCAAAGTATTGGTCTTGATGAATTCTGGCTTTGAGTTCATCACTCAACTCTACCGCAAGATCAAGCAGTGCTGGTCGGTTCCATAGTTGAGCTAGGTGCGTCAACAAGTAAATCAACCCCCCTGTCCCTTGGTAGGCTCCAATCAGCGTAGTATTGCGTTGCTCTATAGCGTGTGACAAGGCACGCTCTGCCGCTTGGCGGAATTCTGGCTGTGGTTGAATAGCATCTAGATAAGCCAAAAATAAGCAGATTCCGGCAGAGCCATCGTAGAGATCGGCGCTGATATCTACAAGGCGTTTGCCAGTGGCGGTATATTCATAGGTTTTCCACGGAGCCTTGCTGATGTCAGGTTGGAGCAGTTCACACAATTGCCTACCAATTTGTTGAGCATAGTTAACAGCTGAGGCAATGAAATAAGGGCTATTGATTTCTTCAGGAGATAAACTAGTATAAATATACTGATTTTGTCGGATTCGGTTTTCTGTAGACAACCTTTGAATCCGTTGGCAAGCGTTATCCAGAGGCGTAATTGCTACTATACTAGGCAGTGTTTGTTGATAGTTAGCAATCAAATCTTGGCTGTTGGCTGCTTTGGTAGTAAAGATCGGGACATCTAATTGCCACATTGCTGCCAGTTCCGTCTGTGCCAATTCTCCCTTCTCGTCCCACTGCCGATGGTGTTCCTTTAAACTATTGAAAAGCAAATCTACCTCTAGTGGTTCGACGAGACATTTTGGATGTCGTGCAGCAATGATTAATTTAGCATATGCCTGTGTCCCCCAATTCAGAAAGCGCACTGAAGAGGATGAGAACAAGTCTTTGATGAGCGCGATCGCCTGCTGCGGGTTTTGTTGAAACCACTCATAAACCCGGTTAAACCCCTCCACAATCGCACCTTTATAATCTTGCGGCTGTACAAGCTGACCTTGGTAATAAATGCGATTGGTGGCTTCAACTTCAATCCTTACCCCACCTTGATGTTCGATTCCCACAGCAAATGACATGCGATGGTCGTTAATCTTGGGGACGGTATAGGAGAGTTCGTAAGATTCGCCGCCGCTATAGCCGCTAATCCTCATCTCATTGCCATTATCAGCAGCACGATCGCGAGGCCATTCTAACATGGCAGTCTTAAACACCGAATCAAAGACTGTTTCAGGTGATTTGTCCATGCCATGAGGTACCGCTTCTAAAACCGTTTCACAATCGCATATAAAAGCGTTACCATCAGTTGCCAGAATATTTTCATGATGGAGATCGCCCCCCCCAAGGATATAAAAAATCCCTAAAAATCCTCCAAGTTGCTGGTAGAATCGCTCAACATCTTGCTTGCTTTGAACATAATTTTTTCCGGAGGGAATAAACTCGGCATAACCATACCCCTCTTTACAAAGGACTTGATAAGTTGCAAACTCAACAACCTGATGCTGAATAAAATGTTCTAGCAAACCTTGCATCGCTGCTTCCGATTCAACACAGCGAGGCTTATAAACAATAGTGGCGGGATCGCAATTGTTCAGTTCTAGTTCCACGATCACCACACTCTTACCGCCACCATGGTAATCAGATTTGCCTAATTTTAAGGATTTAATCGCTGAAATAGGTTTACCTTCAAAGAAAATTGCACTGAGTTCATCGCGATCGCGAGTCAAACGTTGCAGCAGTTCTTCCCCCTGATGGCATACAAAAGAGGTCACTTGCGCTAACCAACGTCCCAGCGTGGGAAACTGACAATAAAAACGATGATAATCCTGCTGGGTATGAAAAGTTTTTTCCAGATATGCGATATAGGCATCAGGATTATCCGTTGATTTGTCAATCTTGTTTTGAGAGCAGTAAACATTTATATTGGCTTCCAGCGCCCAAGCTAAAAGCATATCAAACCGATTCAGCAAGTGAAGCTCAATATCAGTCACTACCTGCTGATAAATCTGACAATTGTCGGTGGCTGCATCGACTGCATCGCAAAAGGGTTGCAAAGTGAGGTGCAAAAGTCGCAAAAACGGCTCGCAAACTTTAGCAAATTTTCCGTAGTAAATCTCTCTTTTGTACCAGTAACTCTCTGAAAACTTGCCTGTGGGTAAATCTAGCGTTGCCATTGCTGCTTGGTAAACTTGCAACCATTGACGATGGAGTTCGATGAACACTAACTTCTCTGATTCAGATAAGTTGTCTAAATTGCGTTCAGCTAATTTATAGTCAGTGAGCAGCTTTTGCAAATCATCTATAAGCGATTGACTAATGGTCCCTTTCTCATAAGCTTCCTTAACTGGCTGCACAGCTAATTTACCTACTAGTTTCTGAATGTTCCAGCTATCTAGAGGACTCAGAGGTGTTTTCCATGCCTCTTGTGCCTTGTCCTGAGATAGTTGTTGGACGATGAAACCGCGCTCTCTTAGGTTACTAGCACGGCAGGCTACTTTGAGGAGAAAAGAATCATTGAGCATAATCATCTCATACTAAGTTGCAGTCTAATCTAGAATCTAAAACCGATATCTTTTCAGGATTCGTGGTTTGATTTCACGAATTCTTTGGGACTTTTCAGCTATATTTTCTGAAACCGAAGCCTTTTCAATAAACCAGGCTAGTAACACAATTCGCTTGTGTTCCTAGCCTGACGATAGCTTTTTATGCTATCAAATTACCTGAGTGATTGCTCAACCAATTTACTTGGTAGTGCCATCACAAACGATGGTCAGGGGTCCTTGGCTACAGGTAGATATACACTGTGACACGATGTCGAGTTGCCCTAAAGCATTGTTTAACAACGCAACAAAGGACTCGTCCTGCTTCTCGACTGAGTTCGGTAGGGAGATCTCCATGTCAGCATTGATGCCAAACGCTTCTGGATGATTCTGAAGTTCATTGGAGAACTCAGCATCTACGGCAGCCATCTGTAATAGCTGTTCCAAGTATTCTACTGAAGGTGCTTGTAAAGTTGTGGACATAAATTTGCCTCCTTGTACTACTGAAAAGATCCTTTGTAGGCATCTAGATAACCGTCAACTTGATGATGCTCGACAAAAAAACAATCACCCGGATTACCTGAGTGATTGCTCAACCAATTTACTTGGTAGTGCCATCACAAACGATGGTCAGGGGTCCTTGGCTACAGGTAGATATACACTGTGACACGATGTCGAGTTGCCCTAAAGCATTGTTTAACAACGCAACAAAGGACTCGTCCTGCTTCTCGACTGAGTTCGGTAGGGAGATCTCCATGTCAGCATTGATGCCAAACGCTTCTGGATGATTCTGAAGTTCATTGGAGAACTCAGCATCTACGGCAGCCATCTGTAATAGCTGTTCCAAGTATTCTACTGAAGGTGCTTGTAAAGTTGTGGACATAAATTTGCCTCCTTGTACTACTGAAAAGATCCTTTGTAGGCATCTAAAAACCATCAACTTGGTGGTTTTTATCTTCAAACATCATAATATCTCAAATCCTTGCAAAAAAAAGTTGTATTTTAGATTACATATTTGTGCAGTTTATCAAACATTTTCTAAACACTCTTAAATAATAGAAGTTTTATTTTATACTTAAATACTAATACTTAAATTGAAATATATATGTTTTACTTAAACAATAAAAGTAATAAGTATAAATTTTGACATATACTGCAAATTTTTGGGTCAGTCAAAATTCAGTACTACTGAGATACAGTAGGAAATGTTTTTTAGGACTTTACTCGATCTAAAATTCATGGAAAACTGCTACTATGCAGTATTTACAAAGAGTATTTGTTGATTAACAGTAATCAGAATAATTAATCAGAAGGTAAATTTCCAAAAATAATGGTATAACACTTAAATTCGCTCGTTTTTACAAAAACTTACCAAATTCCCGTTAAGTGTTTTATACTAATACACTAATTTTTTCATCAGTTATTTGACTGATGAAAAAATTAGTGTATTCGCTACAGAGGACTTGACAGTTTACCCAAACGAACAAAGTCTTGGTCACGGCGATCGCCAGATCCCCCGACTACCCCAATGTGCTTACCAGTTGTCCAGTTACGGACAAAAGCACCTAGTGCCTGGTAAGAAGCTGAGTTATGAGCGTAATCTACCTTTGCGATCGCCTGGAATTCATTTATCTTTTTCTGGACTATCAGTGCGATCGCTGCACCGAGTCCCGCAAACGTCCCTTTTGCCTTATTCTCACTTCCTTTTTGGGGTGCGGGCTTTCAAATGCTGTATCAGATTTTATCTCCTTTACTTAAAAGTGTCCGATTACACCTCGACCAAAAGCAAATTGCCTTGACTTGGGAGTTGCTGGGATTGAAATTTCATCGTGTTGGTCCAGTACCAACAAAAAATATTACTAAGTTGGTCTACGAACCCAAAACGTTTACGACAGACTCTCATGGTAACAGAGTTAAAGTTCCACCCCAGCTGATAATCTGGGCAGGAGTACACAAGTATGAGCTTGTCGCTGGTGATAGTGTTAAATACACTGAACCAGAACTTGAATGGCTAGCTAATGAATTGAGCTATTGGTTAAGTTTGCCGATTACGCGCAGGTAGCGCATTGCCCACCCTACTATTGATTTAAGAAAGGTTTTTTACCAGGAGAAACTTATGTTGTTTGGACTAGGATGGCCAGAAATAAGTGTAATTACGATCGTCGCAATTCTCATTTTCGGACCGAAAAAAATTCCGGAACTGGGAAGCGCACTAGGCAAAACCCTACGGGGTTTTAAAGAGGAACTAAAAAATCCCAGTGATGACACTAATCCAGAAGACGAGAAATAGTTAGTGGTTAGTTGTTAGTGGTTAGTTGTTAGTGGGTAGTGGTTAGTGGTTAGTGGTTAGTTGTTAGTGGGTAGTGGTTAGTAGTTAGTGGTTAGTGGTTAGTAGTATTTTTACAATCAACAATCAACAATCAACAACCAACAACTAACAACCAACAACTAACAACTAACAACCAACAACTAACAACCAACAACTAACAACTAACAACCAACAACCAACTAAAGTTTATTTGCTACAGAGGACTTAACACCAATTTGGGAATCTACAGTAGTTGGGGTAGTACTTTGTAGGTGTAACTCCTCCTTGACTACGCCTCGCCCTTTAATTAAGTTGATAGCACGGTTGACGCTTTCTGGCAAGATAACTACCAGACTATTATCTGGGGCAATGTCCAAAGCTTTGTTAATCGCTTCTGTTTCATTAAGAATGGTTTCATAATGGCAATTGGCGTTAACTTGCTTGATACCTTGAGTAATCAACTCAGCAGCTGAACCTCTTGGGCGTCCTCGGGTGTCATCATCTTCTTTGACCACAATGTAGTCAAAAATCTCTGCAGCCAGTGTGCCCAACATCACAAAGTCTTGATCGCGGCGATCGCCTGGTCCCCCGATGACCCCAATGCGCTCCCCTGTAGTCCAGTTGCGGACAAAAGCGCCCAATGCTTCATAACTGGCTGGGTTGTGAGCATAATCCACCAAAGCGTGGTAGTTCCCCAAATTAAATAAATTCATCCGTCCTGGTGTTTGACTCACCGAAGCGCGAAAGGTATTCAAGCCAGCACGGATCTGATCGATTGAGACATTTTCCACAAACGCTGCTAGACTTGCTGCTAAAGCGTTGGCAATCATAAACGGTGCACGTCCGCCCATTGTGAGGGGGATATTTTCCGATCGTTCAATCCGGTGCGTCCAATCGCCTTTGAGTATTGACAAATAGCCATTTTCATATACTGCCGCTACTCCTCCCTTTTGAATGTGGTTTCGCACCAATTCCGAGTCTGGGTTCATTGTGAAGTAAGCAATGTTAGCTTTAGTTTTTTCTGCCATTGCCGCCACTCGCGGATCGTCGGCGTTGAGTACTGCATAGCCATCGGGAAACACAGCTTCTGCTACCACACTCTTGAGATGAGCTAACTGTTCAATGGTTTCAATATCACCAATGCCTAGATGATCGGCGGAAACATTTAGCACTACACCCACATTAGCAGCTTCAAAAGCTAGTCCAGACCGAAGAAGACCACCACGAGCCGTTTCCAGCACAGCCACTTCCACTGTTGGGTCTTGTAGGATCAGCTGAGCGCTTTGAGGACCAGTATTATCTCCGGCTTCTACTAAGTATTCCCCGATATATGTACCGTCTGTTGTTGTATAACCAACTACTTTATTAGTCTGTTTGAAAATGTATGCTAATAGTCGAGTCGTGGTGGTTTTGCCGTTGGTGCCCGTCACGCTGAGGATAGGAATGTGGCTGGATTGTTCGTTAGGGAACAGCATATCCATTACTGCTCCCACCACATTGCGGGGGACGCCAACGCTTGGAGCGATATGCATCCGGAATCCGGGTGCGGCGTTAACTTCTACAATCACACCATCCACTTCCCGCAAGGGGCGACTAATATCTGGTGTAACCATATCAAGTCCGGCGATATCCAAACCGATCATCTTCACGACCCGCTGTGCCAGCCAAACGTTTTCTGGGTGGATTTCGTCCGTGCGGTCTACGGCAATGCCCCCTGTACTCAAGTTTGCCGTTGCTCGCAAATAGCAAATTTCGTCCTTTGGTAGCACAGTGTTAAGGGTGTACCCTTGCCTTTCCATGAGCTGGTAGCTGGTGCGGTCTAGTTCAATTTTCGTCAGGACGTTATCATGTCCATCACCGCGATTGGGGTCAAGGTTAGTTTCCTCAATCAGTTCAAAAATGGTGGACCTGCCATTACCAACTACATGAGCTGGTACGCGTTCAGCCACTGCCACTAATTTACCATTCACCACCAGTACCCGATGGTCGCGCCCAGCGTAATATCGCTCAACAATGACTGCCCGGGAGACTTGTCTTGCAGCATCGTATGCTGTCTCAGCTTCTTCCCTAGTTCTAATATCAATGGTGATCCCACGTCCATGATTGCCATCAAGGGGCTTGATGACGATGGGATAACCACCAACGTGTTCAATGGCTTCTTCGAGATCGTCTAAAAAGTTGATTGTTGTACCCTTAGGCACTGGCACTCCGCCACTAGCTAAGATGCTTTTTGTAGCTTCTTTATCGCAAGCGAGTTCTACTCCCAAGACGCTGGTATTGTCCGTCATCGTTGCCTGCATCCGCTTTTGGTTCACACCGTAGCCCAGCTGAATCAAAAAGCGTGCCTCAAGTTGCATCCAGGGAATACCTCTTTTTTCGGCTTCTTTGACAATTCCTTCTGTACTTGGTCCTAAAGCAGCATCACGCCATAAGTCTTTCAGGTCTTGTATGTCTTGCTCTAGTTCTGCTTTGGGATAACGACCCCGATCTACAATACTTTGGCACAGCCGCACCGCTGCTCTGCCTGCATAGCGTCCTGCTTCCTCGTTGAGATACTCGAACGCTACTTGGTAGACTCCTGGTGTGGCGGTTTCGCGGGTGCGACCAAAGCCTGTGTGCATAAGAGCCAAGTCTTGCAGTTCTAAAGCTACGTGTTCCACAATGTGGCCCATCATCGTGCCTTCTCGTACCCGCATCAAAAAACCACCATGACAGCCAGGCGAACAATAGTGATTCTCCAAACTAGGCAGAGCCTCAACTAATCCTTCATAAAAGCCAGGTATTTCATTCGAGGGCGTCTCGGCAAGGTTTTCTAAATCGAGGCGCATGACGATCAATTTGTGGCGTCGAATGCTCCAATAGTTGGGGCCGCGTAATGTCTGGATCTTGAGGATTCTCATGGGAATAGGTAGATGGAGATTCGGAACCAATATTCTAGTTTCTTACTGGAATTGACCGCTAAACTGTTTTTCATGAACAGTTTTTTCTTCTTACATCGTAATTAATCTCACTTTTTTTGCGGCAACGCACGAAAACCAGCGGTCAACCCAGTGTAACCTTAGCTACTGTATTCCGTCAGCTGGAGATGCGGTATACAGTGGGCAAAACTATGCGCTGGTAAAGGTGGAAGCGATCGCCGTGGCTAAGGACGTGTAGCCGTAAATTATGCAGAGTTAGGGGATCGTTGGCACCGACATGAGGCTCGTTGGTGTGAGTTACCTCTGTGGGATCAACAATCGTCACACTACCTTTACCCATAACTTGCAACCAGCCATCACGTTCAAACATCGCACAAGTATCTTCATCAATACCAATGCCGATGCGGTCGGGATGAGATGCGATCGCGCTTAGCAGCCGCACCATCCGATTGCGATTGTGAAAGTGTTGATCCACAATAACCTCTGGGATGAATCCCAAACCCGTTGCCATATCCACCAGGGAGCGATTGGGCGCCTCGCCACTACCACCCCCTGCTATCATATGATGACCCATTACTGCCGCTCCTGCACTCGTGCCTGCTAAGGTAATTTGCCCAGCCCTAACGCGTTGCCGGATAATTTCCATTGCTGGTGTATCCGACAGGACGCCACAGAGGCGCAATTGGTCCCCTCCGGTCAAGAATACCCCTGTACAGCCTTCTAGGGATGCTTTGATGTGGGAATCTTCACACTGTTCCCGTTCTCGAATATCGAGGACTTCAACCTTATTAGCACCCATTTCTTCAAAAATGCGGATATACCGACCACCGATGATACTGGGTTCGCGGGAGGCTGAGGGGATAATTGTGATGTAGGCATTAGTAGCACCAGCGCGATCGACAAAAGTTCCGAGGATTTCGCGTCCATGAACTTTGTCTTCTGCGCCTCCGATAACCAGAACGGCGGTTTTAGTTGCTTGGGGTGTCCTCATTTCCAGCGATTTAGCTTTTAACTGCTGCATTGTGTTTCTCCTGTCAACAACTTCTGGCGAATTTGAAAAGGTCAGTATCCTGATATTTTCTATAGCGCCTTTTTATTAGGACACGAACTGAAGTTTGAAGCGGTGGTAACGCCACCACTTTAACTTCTCGCTCTTTCACGCGGTAGACGATGCAGCTAGGAAGTGTCCCTTGCCATTCCTCAAGCCGTGGCGCCTTGTTGTTAAGAGTCCAATTTTTCCAGATTGGCAAAATACTGCTCTTAGAACTAAAGGTTGCCTTTAGAGTTGGGGGGTAAGCAGGTCTTAATCCGCTTTTTTTTAGGTTGGCTAGATGCATCCTGGAAGTTGTTAACTCGATCGGATTATTAATTTAAATGTATATGTGACAACATTTAAACATAAATTAAGTAATTAGAAAAACTTTTGTACCCATAAAGAAAATTTAAGAATTCCGGTACTTTGGGCGGAGAACGATCAAGCTTTTCTGTGTTTTAAACACAACATCGGCTTTTTTGTGTCCAGACATTCCAATTCAAGATTAGTGTCCTCCAATACGAATTACTGTGCGCTTTGATATAGTTACGCTGTTTCCTGATTGTTTTACCTCTGTTCTGAGTTCTGGTCTGTTAGGTAAAGCCTTGGCAAAACAGATTGCTCTAGTCCATCTGGTTAATCCACGGGATTTTACCAACGATAAGCACCGGAAAGTCGATGATGAACCCTATGGTGGCGGTGTAGGAATGCTGATGAAGCCTGAACCTATATTTGCTGCTGTAGAGTCACTGCCGATTTTACCGCGAAGAGAGGTTATTTTGATGAGTCCTCAAGGTCAAACGATGAATCAACCTCTGTTGCGAGATTTAGCGACGAATTATGACCAATTGGTAGTTATTTGCGGTCATTATGAAGGTGTGGATGAACGGGTACAGCATTTAGTTACCCGTGAAGTGTCCTTAGGTGATTTTATTCTGACTGGTGGAGAAATTCCAGCAATGGCTTTGCTTAATGGTGTCATGCGCCTCCTACCTGGAACCGTGGGTAAAGCCGATTCCTTGAAAGTAGAAAGTTTTGAGGAGGGATTGTTGGACTATCCCCAGTACACCCGTCCCGCAGTTTTTCGCGGGTTGAAAGTCCCTGAAGTACTACTATCAGGCAATCACGCAGAAATTGCCAAGTGGCGTTATAAACAACAGATCCAACGAACACGCTTACGACGTCCCGATTTACTGACAAACTGGGAGGAGGAGAATCTCGGGGAGTAGGGAGTGGGGAGTGGGGGGAGATG
>CAXTSI010000095.1:15575-21576 GCA_964246695.1 uncultured bacterium | reverse complement strand
CCAATTCCCAATTCCCAATTCCCAATTCCCAATTCCCAATTAGCAAAAAGTTATTTCTGAGGCGCTGGTGCATCCATAGTTTCCAGCATAAGCTGATGAATGTGGGTTTGATCCACTGCACCGGGAACACCAGGAATTGAATAAGTTTTGGCAGCACCTTTAGGAGGATGTTCGACAAAAGTAACGTCCTTACCCACATACTTCGCAAGGCTGATGGGACCGCCTTGGTAGTAAACTGGTACTAAGTGGTTAGAGTGGCTACCCCAGCCGTACTTGATATTAGGATCTGAACCCCAAGAATGACCTGCTTCTACAGATTTGTGCTTGCCATAAGTCAAATCTTCAGCGCCAAAGAGAGTCAGTAACTCAGGAAAGTTAGGGTTAAGTGTCAAGTAGTGGTCGTGATCGGCAGTGACAATCAGCAGATTCTTGCGCCAGCCGCCATTTTGATTAATCCAATCGAGTACGCTTTGAACAGCCTTGTCAAAATCATTCACGGTACCAATGAGATTGTCCATGTTATCATCATGGCACGCCCAGTCAATATCACCTCCTTCAACCATCAGCCAGAAGCCGTCTGGATCTTTACCCAAAACCGTAAGGGCGGCTTTCGTCAAATCTGCTAACGTGGGGTTTTCATTGATTTCTTTGGCGATAAATTGAGTATCGGTTTCGCCAGAAGACAGAGGACGTAACCGATCTGGTTGAGGAATTTGATTGTTTTTCTCTGCTGTAGAATATAAGGAATTATCAAATCCAGTGCGACTGTAGTCGCCATTAGCTGTAGACATGGGCAGGTTGCCGTTTTGTCCGCGAGCACCATACAAACCTAGCAGTTTGTCTCTTTGATTAGGATCAAGCTTAGCAGCAGTTTTAAGCAAAGTTGCAGCTGCATTTGGACCTCGTTCTAAGAATGTGTAACCGTACTCGTTAGCAGTGGGTTTGGTTTTTAGTTTGTTGTAAGTTGATTGGTCGATGTAGGTGTAGTTATAGACTCCTCCAACTTTAGTCTTGTTTTCCAAATCCAAGGGATGACCACCACCCAGTAGTACAGTGGGCTTAAATATCCGCAGAGATTGCTGAAGAATGTTATCTAAATCTGGGCTTTCCTTGTCGTACTTATTACGACGGTTGACAAAGGATGTGGCGGCGCCGGGAGTTGCGTGGCTAATTGGTACTGAGGTGACTAAGCCTGTGGATTTGCCTTTGAGTGCAGCTTTCTCCAAAATTGTGGTTTGGCGTTTTTCATAAATGTCTACGCCCATCGCGTTATTATAAGTCTTAACGCCAGTATAAAGGGCAGTGGCGGTGTTCGCAGAGTCAGGGTAGCTGTGTTTGATGTACTCTTTGTCATTCCCTGGTGTCCAAGGATTCACACCACCACGAGTAACATCGTAGCCCACAAGGTTGCCGCCTGATGTGCTGCCTCCACTACCAGAATTACCAGGATTAAAAGTAGGGCTGAAAGTAAAGCCTGCACGAATAGAACTTTGAGCAGTTACGGGGTTAGTGCCATCAAGTGCAGAGTTATTAGTAGAAAACTTGCCGTCGCTACCCTGAATAGTTGTGCCGTAGGTAGTTGCAAAGGTGTAACCAGAGAGGTTTTGGAAACTCAACCCCTGCCCTTTGCCATTGGTATACATGTTCGCGCCTTTTGCCACTGCGGTAGCACGAGTCATTTCCCAACCCATGCCGTCGCCAATCATTAAAATAACGTTGATGCCGTTACCGTGTGACGATCGCAGCCAATTTGGCATACAACCAAACATCAACAAAGCAATAGACAACGCCAAGCCGATCAATCTTTGATATTTTCGACGTAATACAATCATGAGAGTTGCCCAAGCTTTCCTCAAGGCGTTGTCAGAACTGGACGGTTCTAGAACACCAATTCAGTAATCAACAACTTATATTTTACTGCCTTTGCTGCTCCTCTGTTTTCCCATCCTGCAAAACTGGCAGTAACGGAGAAAGTTCTTTATTTAACCGACCTGCGCGGACAAACTCAGCATAAGTATCAGCCTCAATTGCCAGCAGTTCTCCTCGAAGTTGTTCAGCCGCAAAGGTGCGTATATTCGGATACTCATCCTCCAAATGTTCCATGGACCCTTGCAGATGCAAAATTTCGCCTTTGAGCAGTCTTTCTTGATAACGATAAAACTCTGGGTCGATACCAGGACGTGATGGATCTGCCTTGAGGTATTCCAGGACACGCTCAAGGGCAACAATTCGTGCAACTAATTCTAAATAGCGATCGCGTAAGGGTTGATCGCCCATCAGGTTCAGCTTTTGCAACAAAGATTTGCTGGTCAATCCCTGTACTAATAGAGTAAATAAAACCACACCAAAGACCGTAGCAATGATTTTTTCTCGCTCTGGCAGAATCGTAGGTACACTCAATGCTAAGGCAATGGAAACAGAACCGCGCAGACCACCCCACCAAAGTATAATTTGGTTAGGTAAGGAAATTTCAGCCCCTGGCAGGCGATTACTGAGATTGCTGAGGGTGTAGATAGCGATCGCTTCTTCACCGATTGCCGATTCAACCACCATAGGGAGATTCCCAGTAAAATCCACCATTCATAGTAACGTAAGTTGCTAGTTATAGCGTGAGGGCTGATAATAGGTAATAGGTAATGGCTAATGGTAACAATTGACAATTACCAATTAGCAATTAGCAATTACCAATTACCAATTACCTGGCAGGATAAAAGTAAAAAGTCAATCCCAACACAGTATAAGTTGCCAAGAGCAAGATACCTTCTAGCCAGTTAGACCGTCCGTCTGAACTCACAGAGTTGGTGATGATCACGGCGACAATCACGGCTACCAATTCAAAAGGATGGAAATTTAGATCCATTGGCTGAGCGATCGCCAAGCCAGTCAAAACTAAAACAGGAGCAACAAACAGTGCAATTTGCAGGCTAGAGCCTAGAGCAACCGAAAGTGAAAGTTCCATCTTGTTTTTCATCGCCACAGTGACCGCTGTTGCATGTTCAGCAGCATTGCCAATAATCGGCAGGAGGATGACGCCCGTAAACAGCTTCGTCAGCCCTAGGCGGGATGTAGCTTCTTCGAGTGTTGCAACTAGTAGTTCTGACTCAATCGCCACGAAGATGGTCACTACCAATAGCACACCAATCCATAACCAGAGATTGACCTTGTGTTTAGGGTTGTCGGCTGCCAACTCAGCGTTTTCTACCTCTGCTAGCTCTATCTCCGCCAAACCGATCTCATAAAGATAAGTGTGGGTACGCATCGAAAACAGTAGCATTAGTCCATAGACCAAGATTAACACTACAGCTACTGCACTAGAAAGGTGCTGAAGCCTGACTTGATCAATACCGCCAGAGATCATGTTCACAGCAGTTGGCAGCACAATGGCAATGACTGCCAGGTTCAGCGAAGAAGCATTTACCCGTGCCACAACCGGGTGAAACTCCTGTTCTCTGTAACGAAGTCCACCGAGTAGCATCGCAAAGCCTACGACTAAAAGCAGGTTGCTGATAATCGAACCTGTGATAGTGGCTTTAACTACGTCTACCAATCCAGCCTTGAGGGCGATTAAGGCAATAATTAGTTCAGTGGCATTCCCAAAAGTGGCATTCAAAAGTCCTCCCATAGAGGGACCTGCAACGACAGCAATTTCTTCAGTCGCTGTACCCATCCAAGCAGCAAGAGGAACGATCGCTAGCCCAGAAGTAATGAACACAACCAGTGAACTCCAGTGGAAAAAATGGGCGGCAAGGGAAATTGGAATAAATACCAACAAAGCTAAAAAGAAACGTTCTTTGACCAACATAGCAAGTCCTACCTTTTAGAAGAGGCGCTTGGTGCTTATTCCCACCCCCATTTGCTTAAATTATCGCTTATTTGTTCTAAAAAGTCGCATTCCATTCGCAGTTACCAGCAGGGAAGTTCCGGTATCTGCTAAAACGGCAACGGCTAACCCAACAAACCCAAAAGTACCTAATAGCAAAAATAATCCCTTCGTCACAAGCGAAAAGACAATATTTTGTTGGATGACTGACACAGTGCGGCGGCTCAAATCTACTGTATACGCAAGCTTTCTGAGGTCACTTCCTACCAGCACGACATCTGCTGTCTCTAGGGCAATATCAATTCCACCAACTGCAAAACTGATATCCGCAGCAGCTAAAGCTGGTGCATCATTAATACCATCCCCTACCATGCCTACCACTCCAGAACGGCGCAGTTGTTGGATTTCAGTCAGCTTATCCTCCGGTAGCAGTTCCGCTTGATACTCTGTAATGCCAACTTGTTGGGAAATCTGCTTGGCGACAGATGCGCGATCGCCTGTCAACATCACTAGCCGTTTTAGCCCTAAGAGTTTCAGGCGTCGCACCGCCTCTGTTGCTTCTAACCGTAATCCATCAGAACAGGCAATGACTCCTAACAATTCCGTCTGATTTCCCACCAATACAGGCGTTTGACCAAAATTTTCGATCTCAACTAACAAAGATTCAGCAGCTGTTGAAGGAATACCCCGATCTGCAAACAAACGTCGATTGCCAACATAATAAACTGACTCACCAATTTTCGCCTCAATTCCTTTACCAGGTAAAGCCGTAAACTTTTCCGGAGTCTGTAACTCTATCAAAAGTTCTTTGGCTTTTGCCACAATTGCTTTAGCCAAGGGATGTTCTGAGTGTTGTTCACAAGACGCAGCAATTGATAACACGCTGCTTGAACTTATGGAACCTAAGCTATAAACTTTTTGAACTATCGGCAACCCTTGAGTTATGGTGCCAGTCTTATCAAAGGCAAGAGTAGTGAGATGTCCTGCTGTCTCTAATGCATGACCTCCTTTGAACAAAACTCCTTGGCGAGTTGCAGCACCAATGGCGCTAACAATTGATACCGGAGTGGAAATCACTAAGGCACAGGGACAAGCAATGACCAGCATTACCAACGCCCGATATAGCCAAATGTTCAAGGGTTGAGTAAATGCGAGAGGAGGGATGAGGGCAATGGCGATCGCGATCGCCATCACAATCGGAGTGTAGACTTCTGCAAACCGATCCACCCACTGCTGAGAAGGCGCACGGCTTTCTTGGGCTTGTTCTACCAGATTAATAATTTTGGCAACGGTGGTGTCGTTGTTCGTGTGGGTGACTTTAACGGATATAAAGCCTGTCTGGTTCAACGTCCCAGCAAAGACTGAATCCCCTGAAGCAATATCTTTTGGAATTGACTCTCCTGTAATTGGAGAGGAGTCAATCGCGCTTGTACCAGAAACAACTACCCCATCCAACGCCACCCGCTGTCCTGGTCGAATCGTCAAAGTTTCGCCTAGCTGAATACTCTCAACAGGAACTGTGACTTCCTCATTCCCCCGCTTGACGGTAGCAGTGGGTGGAGTCAAATCCATGAGAGTGCGAATAGCATTGCGGGTGCGACCAAAGGTGAAAACTTGCAGCGTTGTGCCAGCAGAGAACAAAAAGATCACTAGCGCAGCTTCAAACCAGTCTCCTAAAATCACTGCCCCAATGACTGAAATGGTCATTAGCAAATTCATGTCAGCGCGGCGCAAGCGTAACTCAAACAAACCTGCCCGTGCGATCGGATAGCCCGTCACGACTATGCCTATACCATAAAAAGTCCGCGCTATCCAAACGGGTAACGCTAAATGTTGAGTGATTAAGCCCAAAAGTAACCCGATCCCTGCAAGAATAACGCTTTGCCCTTGGCGGTTGGCAATCCAGAATTTCCAGTTTGTCGGATCGGGATTCTGAGTCGGCTTGGGGACTGGATGGGCGTGGTCGTGGTGGTCAGAACAGGAGTGAGTGTGACCGTGGGATACCTCCTGACTCTGTACCGTATAACCAATATCTCTAATCCGGTCATAAATTGTCTTCTCACTCACTTGCTGCGGGTCATAGGATATCTGCGCTCGTTCAGTTGCAAAGCTGACCGATACCTCTCTGACGCCTGGAATCTGCTGCAAGCCTACCTCAACTGTCTTGGCACAACTGCCGCA
>CAXTSI010000095.1:0-15475 GCA_964246695.1 uncultured bacterium | reverse complement strand
TGACGCCTGGAATCTGCTGCAAGCCTACCTCAACTGTCTTGGCACAACTGCCGCAATCCATTCCACCAACCTGCACTTGTAGCATTTTAGCAGGCGCTACTTCAACGGTGTAGCTCAAAGCAGTGATGCGATTTATAATGTCAGATTCACTTAAAAGCTTCGTGTCGTAGGATACTCTTACTTTTCCGGTTGCAAAACTAACCGACACTTCTGTTACACCGCGTAACTGCTGCAAGCTGGCTTCTATTGTCTTGGCACAACTGCCGCAGTCCATGCCATTAATATGCAAAGCTTGAGTTTTAAGGGAGTTTGTTTGAGTCATAGCAGCTTTTCCAAGCTACAAAGTAAACTAGCAACATTCTAAACGATAATTGAACAACAATTCAAGTGTTCAAAGTTTGAATTTTAATTAAAATTGGAATTGATAACCATTACTTGTACGAAAAGCGATGAACAAGCAAGACGAGGCGAAACTCCAAAGTCCTGATGTGCCAAAATGTGACACTCATTTGGTACATCTAGATAACGTACGTTCTTATCAGTCGCAAATTTTACCAACAGCCAAGGCGCAGCAGATGGCGGAAGTCTTTGGGGTGCTGGCAGATACAAACCGTCTGCGTCTTCTATCAGTTTTAGTAAACCAAGAGTTGTGTGTTTGCGATCTAGCTGCGTTAACGAAAATGACAGAATCAGCCGTTTCTCATCAACTGAGATTATTAAAAGCGATGCGTTTAGTTAGTTATCGTCGTGAAGGTCGCAATGTTTATTACAGCTTAGCTGACAGTCACATCATCAATTTGTATCGCTCTTTAGCAGAACATTTAGACGAATCGTAGAACGGACACTATGGTGGTTTTACACGCGCTTTCAGATTTTATTGACTCCAATTCTGCTGTCAGCGACTCAGATCCTAGCTATTATTATGAAGGGCGTTGTCCTGAAAGCGGCGAACTACTGAGACTGCCCCGTACCGCAATGTCCGAGGCGATCGCTCGCAGTTTAATGCAATACCTTGACAGCGCTGATTGTTACGCCTGTGAGGGCAAGATGTATGGGGTATTGCTGGTTGAACAAGAGTTGGGCGAACAACGGATACTCAAAGCTTTCTCCGGATTGCTTAATGGTTGCAGCGTGGTTGAGGGATGGGTGCCGCCCATTCCAGGACAAGACCAAGTTGCCCTAGAGTCAACCCACACACTGGCTGAATTGGACGCAATCAAGCAGGAACTCATTACCCTCAAGCAACTTCCAGAACGACAGCAGTACGAAACGCATCAGCGCGAGTTTGATCTGCGTCTGCAACAAATGAGCGATCGCCATCGAGATTGCAAACACCAAAGACATGAAAAGCGTCAAATATTCTGTGAAACCCTTACGGTCGATGTACTCACTGCTGCCCTAGAACAACTTGATGAAGAAAGTCGTCGGGATGGAATTGAGCGACGAATACTCAAACGCCAACAAGAACAAGCGTTGCAGCCGCTTAAGCAGTTGATTGCAGCAGCAGATGCGCGAATTTGCGAACTGAAACAACGGCGTAAAGAATTGTCCCGCCAACTTCAGGCTCAAATGCATGCTGCTTACTCTCTCACAAATTTTTCAGGGCAGTCGCGATCGTTGCAGCAGTTGATGCCGTTTGGTCTGCCCACAGGCACAGGAGACTGTTGTGCCCCAAAGCTGCTTCATTATGCGGCAACGCATAATCTCAAACCATTGGCAATGGCAGAGTTTTGGTGGGGACCGTCCTCCACCGATCAAGACAAAATCCAGGGAGAATTTTACGGGGCTTGTGTGCAGCGCTGTCAGCCATTGATGGGGTTTTTGCTGTCAGGATTGCGACCTAACCCCCCTACCCCCTTCCCTAATAGGGAAGGGGGAGAAAGCCCCTCCCCTAGCAGGGGAGGGGTTTGGGGAGAGGTTTCTTTACCCATTCTTTATGAAGACGAATGGTTGATTGTGGTGAATAAACCTGCAGGACTTCTATCGGTTCCGGGTCGTTATTGCGATCGCCAAGACAGCGTCCTTAGTCGTTTGCGTCATCTTTTACCGGATGGCATGTTGCTTAATGCCGTGCATCGATTGGATCGGGATACGTCTGGCATTCTTCTGCTAGCACGCGATCGACAAACTTATCGCCAACTTAGTTGGCAATTTCAGAAACAGCAGGTGCGCAAGGTTTATGAAGCGGTGCTTTCCGGTTTGGTAACAATTGACCAAGGTGTGATTGAATTACCTCTGTGGGGAGATCCTCAGAATCGCCCTTATCAGCAAGTTCATTGGCAGTACGGAAAACCTAGTTTAACTCGCTTACTCGTCATTGCGAGAGAGGGAAACTACACTCGCGTAGAATTCATGCCGCTAACAGGACGCACCCATCAGCTGAGAGTTCATGCTGCTGATTCGAGAGGGCTTGGGATACCGATCTTGGGCGATCGTCTTTATGGATGTGCTGCAGTGGCAAGTCGGCTACATCTACATGCGAGAGAACTTTGCTTTCAGCATCCCCAATCCGGACGAACCCTCCATTTAAAAGCAAAGACGCCATTTTAGAGCATTGATAATCTGAGCGATCGCCTGCACGTAAGGATGATTGCTTTGCTGATACCAATCATCAGCCGCTAGTCGCGGTTGATCGAAACCAAAGTGTATGGTCAAGGATGGTTTATCAAATAAGGCGATCGGCAACGGATCGGTTAAGCAGCAGATCAGAAACCCGGTTTCTAAGAGAAACCGGGTTTCTTTGCTCCCACCTATCCCAATACGGTTCAGTAGTTGTGTGCTTACCGATAACCTCTGTAGAACTTTCGGATGCAACGTCTCTACACATTAGACATTTCCGAAAATGATTGTAGAGACGTAGCACTGCTACGTCTCTACAAGGGTTTCAGACAACGAATAATTAAATTCGGTCGATGTCTATTAGACATCTCCGAAAATTAGTTTGAAACCCTTGTGTTGCTAGAGTTGAAATCTAAATTCGGTCGATGTCTATTTGAAATTCATACGGTTCAGTTAGGGCTGAACCGTATTAGTTTACGACAACTGATTCCAAAATCATATTTTCGCCGCTATAGCCAAAATGCCCAAAATCTTAGCTGGATTACTGATGGAGTACTCAGCAAGATCGATTGCTACTGTTTGACCATCCAGCTTTAAAAACACCCAATTGGTTCCGGTTGTCACTGTCCCATAAATAGTTCTCTCGTCTCCATATTTTTTATTAAATATTTGTGCAGCAACCATTTCTGCTATGCATTGTCCTAATCCGCCATTAATATCCTCTTTCTTAGCTTCAACTACAATTATCACGGGCGATCTTACAACAAGAGCTTCTTTTGATTGTGTGAGCAAGAAATCACAATAACCATTTAGTCCAAGGCTAGCATCAACATTAAAATCTATTCCAGAAAATAGATTTATCGGTTGACTTAAGAGCGTTCTTAAATCAGCTAGAAGTGGGAAAATAAACGCTTCTGAACGAATTTTTTCATTATCACTTGGTCTTAAAAACGGAAAATAGTTTATTAGAGCTTGCTTTAAGAATGGGCTTGGTTCTAGTTCGGGAACATCTGCAAAAATGCCCATCCGTTCCTCAGTGGTTAAGGAAAATTTTTCGATAACTTCCGAAAAAGAAAATTCACTATAGCTCATTGTGGTTTTCTTCATGTAGTTTGGGAGTTGGATAAAGAGCGATCGCTCTTTACCCGACTTACGATCATTCTTGCAAAACCCAATCTACTAACTATGGATTAAAGCTATAAATCTTTTGAGTCTCTAAATGCTCGCAGCAAATTGACGAAGGCAAAGTACCTGCGGGGAAAGTTTGTCGATCCAGTTGCACTTGCAAGTTACTCAGGGGATCAACACCGGGAGAAATTAGAAATTCTAACTTTTCCATATAAGGCAAATTGGCTAGTTTGTCAAGTATCTGAGCGATCGCTTGCACGTAAGGATGATCGCTTTGCTGATACCAATCATCAGCCGCTAGTCGCGGTTGATCGAAACCGAAGTGTACGGTCAAGGATGGTTTGTCAAACAAGGCGATCGCCAACGGACGGGCTTCTTCCTGTAACAATAAATCGTGAGTTTTTGCTAAATACCGCAGTGTTTCTAAGCGTTCATAACGTTCTGTCACTGCTTCTGGGTCATCTTGCCAGTGAATCGCTACTGTCACCAAATAAGTCTGCAACAGCATGTGACCCAACTTGTTAGCTTTTGTGGTCAGGTAATAGGAATTGTAATCGGTTGCTTCTATTAACAGCGGTACGCGATCCACTACTGACATACCATATCCCTTCAAACCAGCAATTTTCCGGGGATTATTGGTAATTAAGCGAATCTTATGCACACCCAAGTCCATGAGCATTTGCGCTCCCATGCCGTAGTCTCGCAGATCGGCGGGAAATCCCAAGCGCTCATTTGCCTCTACCGTATCCAGTCCCATATCCTGTAAGGAGTAGGCTTTCAGCTTATTAATCAGTCCGATTCCTCGTCCTTCTTGCCGCAGGTAGACCACAACACCTTTACCTGCATTTTCAATCATTTTCAGTGCTGCTTGTAACTGCATACGACAGTCGCAGCGCAAAGAACCCAAAGCATCACCTGTTAAGCATTCAGAATGCATCCGCACCATGACTGGATGATCGTCAAACTGAGTCGGATCTCCCTTGACAACGGCAACGTGTTCTGTGTTATCTACGGTGTGGCGGTAAGCGTAGATTTGGAACTGACCGAACTGGGTGGGTAGATCGGCAATGGTTTCGCGGATGATTAATCTGTCGTGCTGTAGGCGGTAACTAATTAAATCCGCAATACTAATAATTTTCAGATGATGGTGTTTAGCATACTCAATCAATTGTGGCAACCGTGCCATCGAACCATTGGGATTTTGAATTTCACAAATCACCCCAGATGGATACAGCCCAGCCAATCGAGCTAAATCTACAGCAGCTTCTGTATGTCCTGCCCGTTTAAGTACCCCGCCTTCTTTGGCGCGAATGGGGAAAATATGACCGGGACGAAGTAAATCCGTTGGTTTTGTTGCTGGGTTAAGAGCAACTTGGATAGTGCGGGCGCGGTCTTCGGCTGAAATTCCCGTACTCACTCCCAATTGAGGTGAGGCGTCGATACTAACGGTGAAAGCGGTCTGATTAGTGTCTGTAATGTTGCTTACCATCAATGGTAAGTCTAGTTCATCTAGGCGGACACCTGTCATTGCCAGACAGATTAACCCTCGTGCTTCCACCGCCATAAAATTAATCATGTCTGGGGTAGCAAATTGGGCTGCACAAATCAAGTCACCTTCATTTTCCCGATTTTCGTCATCTACTACCACAATGACACGACCAGCTTTCAAGTCTACCAAGGCGGTTTCGATCGCATCGAATTTAAAAGCTGGAGTTGAGGAGGACAGAGGCGTGGGCGGCGGGCTCGATTTAAGCGAATCCGTTAAGGCAGCACTATCCTCTAATTGAGGATCCACCCCAGTTCTTCCAGAGTTGAGAGGAGTGGCATCTGACTGCCCTGTAGTCTTAGGCTGCGACACAGACAATTTCCCACTATCAAACGTAATTTTTTTTTACACATTCTACTTTTAGATTGTAGCTCTTTTATACGGCGTCAGCCTTGGAGAAGCTTATGATTTGATAACATAGCAAAAATGTCTGGCGCTAAAAGTGGATAAGGATTTCATATCATGAGCAATTTTAGACGCGTACCTGTTGGGATAGTTGGCGCGTCAGGCTATGGCGGGGTGCAGTTAGTCCGACTCCTGATGGATCATCCCGAAGTCGAACTAGTTTATTTAGGTGGAGAAAGTAGCGTTGGAAAACAGTTTGCAGAACTCTATCCACATATGGCTCATGCCGTCACCCAACAAATCAAGGCGGTAGAGCCAGAAATTATTGCACACAGTTGTGAAGTGATTTTTCTGTCTTTGCCAAATGGTCATGCTTGCAAAATCGCACCACAATTATTGGAACTCGGATTAATGGTACTGGATCTGAGTGCGGATTATCGATTCAGCGATCTGGCAACTTACACACATTGGTATAATAATACCAGAAGCGATCGCGCTACTGCTGCACGGTCCGTTTATGGATTACCGGAACTGTACCGCTTACGCATTGCCGAAGCGCAACTTATTGGCTGTCCAGGATCCTATCCTACCGCCAGCCTCCTAGCACTTTCGCCACTTCTGAAGCAAGGGTTAATCGTACCTGAATCAGCCATTATTGATGCTAAGTCTGGTACTTCTGGCGGTGGACGTCAAGCCGAAATTAACTTGTTGCTAGCCGAGGCAGACAACACAATCGCCGCTTACAATGTTAGCCGTCACCGCAATACCCCGGAAATTGAGCAGATTTGCAGTGATTTGGCGGGACACGAGGTCACTATACAATTTACACCACATTTAGTACCGATGGTGCGGGGCATTCTGGCAACAGTATATGCCACACTGCGCGATCCCGGTTTGGTAAGAGATGACTTAATCACAATTTACAAAGCATTCTACCGTAACTGTCCTTGGATAAAAGTTTGCGAACCAGGAATTTACCCGCAAACAAAATGGGCTTGTGGTAGCAATCTTTGTTACATTGGTATAGAAGTTGACCAGCGTACTGGTCGCGTCATTGTCATCTCAGCAATTGACAACCTAATTAAAGGACAGGCAGGTCAAGCAATTCAGTGTCTGAATATCATGATGGGTTGGGATGAAACACTGGGATTGCCGAAGTTGGGATTTTATCCATAATAGTTAGTGGTTAGTGGTTAGTGGTTAGTGGTTTTTTTGACAACTAACAACTAACAACTAACAACTAACAACTAACAATTCCTACTTCGGTCCCATTCCCACCGTACCGGCATAAACGGCGCGATCGCCTAATTCATCCTCAATTCGCAGCAAGCGGTTGTATTTTGCAACTCTTTCGCTGCGACAAAGGGAACCAGTTTTGATTTGACCGGCACGGGTAGCCACGGATAGGTCGGCAATAGTCGTGTCTTCTGTTTCTCCAGAACGATGACTAATAACCGATCGCAAACCGTTGCGATTTGCCAAGTCAATTGTTTCCAAAGTTTCCGTCAGCGTTCCAATTTGATTGAGTTTGATTAAAATAGCGTTACCCGCTTTTAGCTGGATGCCTTTTTGCAAGCGTGTTGCATTGGTAACAAATAAGTCATCTCCTACCAACTGCACACGAGAACCCAATTTCTGGGTAAGCAACTGCCAACTCTGCCAATCTTCCTCGTGCAAGCCATCCTCAATCGACACAATTGGGTATTGGTCAACCAGTTGCGCGAGATAATCGATAAACTCACCGGGCGAGTGAGGTTTACCATCATACACATACTGCCCATCTTGGTAAAACTCACTCGCCGCCACATCCAACGCCAAAGCGATTTGTTCCCCTGGCTTGTACCCAGCCTTCTCAATGGCTGTAACCAGCAATTCCAAAGCTACTTGATTTGACTCTAGGTTAGGAGCAAAACCACCTTCATCTCCCACACCGGTGAGTAAACCCTTCTCATCTAACACTTTACTGAGGGTAGCAAACACCTCTGCTCCCCAGCGTAGTGCCTCTCGGAAAGAAGATGCACCAGTGGGGACGATCATAAACTCTTGAAAATCGACGTTGTTGGCTGCATGGGCACCACCGTTAATCAAGTTCATTAAGGGGACTGGTAACAAATTTGACAATGTACTGCCTAGATATCGATACAGGGGAATTGCCAAAGATTCAGCACCAGCCTTGGCTGCAGCTAGAGAAACCGCTAAGATCGCATTAGCGCCGAGATGGGATTTATTAGGAGAACCATCCAAGGCAATCATTGTGCGGTCTAGTAGTTCCTGGTTGAGGGCATCCATCTGCAACAACTTAGGGGCAATTACCTCTTTAACATTTTGCACCGCCTTGAGTACGCCTTTACCCCCATAACGGGTTTTATCTTGATCCCGCAGTTCTTGTGCTTCAAAAGTGCCAGTGGACGCACCACTTGGAACCTGCGCCAATCCTATAACACCGTTTTCTAGGTGTACTTCTGCTTCAATTGTTGGTCTACCCCGTGAGTCAAGAATTTCGCGGGCAACAATAGCTTCTATTGCAGTATCAATCATCTGTGTTGTCCTTTGTTATTTGTTGTTTGTCGTTTGTCATTTGTCGTTTGTCATTTGTTAGTTGTGTGTTTTTAACGACTGACCACCAACCACTTACTCTTGACCAATGACTAATGACAAATGAAAATCAGCAGCGCTTGGGCTAAACCCCACCGTTAGCATAGGCGTTGGGGGGACTATGTAGGCTGAGATTAAGGAAGATTTCCCAGAATTTGGTCAATGTAGGGTGGGCACTGCCCACCAAATCCTTGCTAATACGGTGTTGTAGCCGCCCACCAAATACACCCTACTGTAGCCAACAAGAAGATTCATTCCCTACATCAAGAGAGAAAACAATGACTCAACAGAAAACTAACCCGGATCTTACATCAATAGAAATTCCCCCAGGATATCTCAATATTATGGGCTATGTGGATGAATCCGAGGTAAATGGTCCTGGATGTCGCGCTGTGGTCTGGGTCCAGGGGTGTTTGCGAGAGTGTCCGGGTTGCTTTAATACTGAATCTTGGTCTTTTGAGATGAATCAACTCATATCCGTTGACAGCCTAGCCCAGAAAATTCTCAGTAATCCTCGCAATCAGGGAGTGACGTTTTCGGGAGGGGAACCCTTCTGGCAAGCTGCTGCTTTGGCTTCTGTTGCAAGCAAGGTAAAAGCGGCTGGACTAAATGTGATGTCCTTTACTGGTTTCACTTTAGACCAGTTGCAATCTCAGTCTGCCCCAGCAGGTACTCTTGACTTGCTGGCGCAATTAGACATTTTAATTGATGGTCCCTATATCCAGTCACTGGCGGTTAACTCACCCAATTCCCCTGTTTCCTCCAGCAATCAAAGAATTCACATCTTTAATCCAGCCCTAGAAGACCAAATTACGTGGGCAAGTGACCAAATAGAGATTCATATTTTCAAAGATGGTAGCCGTCTGATTACGGGCTACAGGGGAGGGCTGGAGTTAAGGGATTGATCGGGAGCATAGGGAGCCTAGGAATAAATTCCTAGGCTAATAGCTGAAGTCGGCTTAAGCCGACTAGAACGCCTGTTGAACTCAAGTGCGTTTTAATGGACTTAATTTCTCAGCCACGACTAGATTTCAAGGCTCTGGTAACGATAAGTGTTCATGTTAAGTTCAGATAGTAGTAAGTACTCATGCAAAATTAAATATACTATGTCATTGCGAATGGAGCGAAGCGGAATGAAGCAATCGCCAGGGTTTGGGATTGCTTCACTTCGTTCGCAATGACATAAATATTTTTGCATAAGTACTTAGCAATCCTATAGGAATCCTAAATCATTCATGAAAAATTTTAAGTAGTGGAGCCCACCACATCCTGGTTCTGGTGGGCAGTGCCCACCCTACATATATTTCAAAAATCAAATAGGATTCCTATATTTTCAGTTGTGAAAATTCGATGCTTTAGAAACCCGGTTTCTTTAACAATACCTTGTCCTAAGGGACAGGCAACGCCAACGCCAATTTCTGACAGGACCCCACAGGCTATAACCCACATTCCGCACCCTGGGGTGTCACAATCGGTAATTACTTAAAATGCATTAGTTTGTCGGCTATAAATTATGCTTTCAACCTTTCCTCTCTCAGTTAATATAACTAGGTGAAGTATATAAAATAGCTTTATGCACTTCTAAAAGTCAGTAAAATCTACGATTGTGACAGTTAGGGTGCGGAATGTGGGCTATAAGCTTGGACGCCAGTCGCCGTGAGAGCGGGCTGACACTCATAATGCGCGCTGGCTCGGCTACACAAAAGAGAGCTTACCAACGCGAGTCTGGAATCCTTACAGGCTGCGGAGGCAGCCTTTGTTTGTTTAGCCCCACTCTTTTAGAGTGAGGGCATAGGAGCGAAGGTATTGTTTAAGAAACCGGGTTTCTCCGCCCACGAACTGTCCTTAACCGAACCGTATTGCCTTACCTCTTACACCTCTTCCTTTGTCAAAGTAAACATTGCTTGGCAGTCGCTACTCAGTAAAATGTTGATAGAGACAACTGTGACCAGACAAAGGGTTAATATGCGCTTACTACACACAATGCTACGGGTTGGTAACCTTGAGGAATCCCTGAAGTTTTACTGTGAAGTTCTGGGAATGAAGTTACTGCGGCGAAAAGACTATCCAGGAGGAGAATTTACCCTCGCTTTTGTTGGCTACGGCGAGGAAAGCGACAATACTGTGCTAGAACTTACTTACAACTGGGGTGTGTCTAAGTATGAATTGGGCGATGCTTATGGTCACATTGCTCTTGGCGTTGATGATATTTACGCCACTTGCGAGGAAATTAAAAATCGTGGCAGTAAAGTAGTGCGGGAACCGGGACCGATGAAACACGGTTCTACGGTAATTGCTTTTGTAGAAGACCCAGATGGGTATAAGGTAGAACTAATTCAACTGGGTACCCAAGGTTCTACTGTTAAACAGGAAACCGAACAGCAGCTTTTGACAAATAAGTAGTCAAAAGTCACAATAATTCGTAATTCGTAATTCGTAATTCGTAATTGATAAATTCAGGGTACCGGTTCCCCTAGACCAAATCGCTTCGCGATGTCTGACGACAAGCCGCTAAGAGCGTCTACCGAGCGCTAAGCGATTTACAGCAGTTTTCAATTGAATTGACCACATTGTAAGGGCGGGGCAACGTCGCTGCGCTCCAAGTCAAAAGTCAAAATTCAAAAGTAATTAAATAATTCTTAATTTTGACTTTTGACTTTTGACTTTTGAATTCCCCGTAGGGGTAACCGCGCCCCTACGGTCATATTGTTGTCTACTGATGAGTGAATAAAGCGTGAAGCAATGTCTGCGGCTAGGAATTTGGGTTCAAAAATTATTGGCTGGTGGTTTAATCAGTTGCGGGATTTTTAGTTAGATGTGCTTTCTATTAGCGACGAATGCTTTGCAAATTTCTATCCCTGACAAAAATTCATCCATTATTTATAAATCTGCTGACGTAGCTGTACGAACGGAAGTTCCTAAGGTAGGGGTTCGGGGATTGGGAGGGATTTCAATCCCCGAACAGATTCTTCCACTTCCGTACAGACGTTCTGGCGGAACGTCTGTTCTGGATGGGCGGGGGGACGACGTGCATACGCATGGCGCACTTCTGGATGGGCGGGGGGACCCCGCCCCTACGCAGGGGCCACTCTTCTTGTTAACGCAGCAAAATTCGGTTTCGGAATTGTCTGATGTCAAACCAACAGACTGGGCTTATCAAGCATTGCGATCGCTTACTGTGCGCTATGGTGTTAGCTTTGGCTATCTAGATAACAGCTTTCACGGTAACCGTCCGCTGTCCCGTTATGAATTTGCTGCAGGTCTGGCGGCAGTTCTAGATAAAGTGGATAGCATAATTGGTAGTGCGGTGGGCAATCAGTACATCCAGGAGGATACGATCGCCTTACGGCGGTTGCAAAGAGAATATCGTTCAGCGTTGGATCAATTGCAGCGAAGTGTTAACTCAATTAACGATCGCACTGCTAAACTAAAAGCAGAGCAATTTTCCCTCACCAGTAAGCTGCAAGGTGAAGCGATCGTTGCCACTACTAATGGTAGTAACGCTCATAGCACTGTAGTGTCTCGCCTTAGGTTAACTCTTTCCACCAACTTTCACCCCCAGGATGTACTCGTCACCCAGTTAGAATCTGGTAATAATGGTGGTGATGCCATTAGTCGGGCGCAAAAGAAAAACCTCAACTTTTTGGGAACTACTGGTTTGCTAGCCGATGGTGGTGGACTCGATTATGGGGAATACGATACTAATCTGCAACTGAGACGCTTGTACTACTCGTTTCGTCCCAAGTCAAATTTAGCCGTAACTATTGGGGCAAAAATGTTGCCACGGGATTTTATTGACCGTAATCGTTATGCTAACAACGAGGCGGTTGATTTTAGTTCTAGCTTTTTTCTCCATAATCCCCTGATTATCCAAAACCAAATTGATCGAGGTGGGGGTGCGGGAGGTGCGATCGCCTGGAATCCTCGCGGTGGTAAATTAACTTTGCGATCGCTATACATTGCTGCTGATGCTAATCAAATTACAGGTTATGGTGTCAAAACAAACACAAAGGGTGGTTTATTTGGCGATCGTTATCAAGCAAGTGCAGAACTGGAATACTTACCCAGTAATCGGCTGGCATTCCGATTGCAATATACAAATGCTTTAATTAATAACACCGACATTAACGCCTTTGGTGTGAATGCTGAGTATACTCTTAACCGAAATACGGGTATTTTTGGTCGTCTAGGATATGGTAATTATCAAGGATTTAACACTGCAATCAACCGAGATTTAGATTTACATCCTTTGAGTTGGGCGGTAGGTTTAGGGTTTCGTAACCTTCTCCTTCCTGGTACTTTTGCAGGTATCGCTGTTGGTCAGCCTTTTGTCACTGACAGTTTAGGCAACGCTACTCAAACCAATTTTGAAACATTTTACAATTTAAAGCTCAACGACCATGTTAGTGTTACTCCTACATTCTCGTTTGTCACAAACGCTAATAACGACTCCAATAACACCATCTGGCAGGGTACGTTCAGAACAGTGTTTTCATTTTAAATTAAGTAATAGCTAATGGCTAGTCGCAAAACAATTAGCCATTAGCCATTAGCAATTAGCAGTTAGCAAATCGTAAAAATGCAGCCTACAGATCCGAATAAATTTACTGATAAAGCCTGGGAAGCGATTGTCAAGTCGCAAGATATAGTTCGTGCTTATCAACAACAACAACTAGATGTCGAACATTTAATAATTGCTTTGTTGGAAGAACACACTGGGCTAGCAACACGCATTTTAGCGCGTTGTGATGTCGATCCCGTTCGTTTGCAGCAGCAAATAGAAGCATTTATTCAACGTCAGGCTAAAGTAGGTAAGACAGACCAGCTCTACTTGGGTCGCAGTTTAGACGCAATGCTAGACCGATCTGAGGAAATTAGAGCTAGGATGAAAGATTCCTTCATTTCTATTGAACACTTACTCTTAGCCTTTACCGACGATGAACGTATCGGACGGCGGTTACTCAAAGGCTTAAATTTGGACGCGGCTAAGCTAGAGGCTACGATTAAATCAGTTCGCGGTAGTCAAAAGGTGGTAGATCAAAACCCTGAGTCCCGCTATGAAGCCCTACAGAAGTTCGGCAGAGACTTGACAGAACAGGCAAAAGCTGGTAAGCTAGATCCGGTAATTGGACGGGATGATGAAATTCGCAGGGTTATACAGGTACTGTCTCGTCGCAGCAAGAATAACCCGGTATTGATTGGGGAGCCTGGGGTAGGTAAGACAGCGATCGCCGAAGGGTTGGCACAGCGCATTGTCAACGGTGACGTCCCCGATTCTTTGAAAAACCGTCAGTTGATTTCCCTAGATGTGGGTAGCTTGATTGCTGGAGCAAAATTAAGGGGAGAATTTGAAGAACGCCTGAAAGCCGTCCTCCGGGAAGTTATGGAATCAAACGGTCAGATCGTCCTGTTTATTGACGAACTACATACGGTTGTTGGGACTGGTTCCAGCCAACAAGGAGCGATGGATGCAGGAAATATACTGAAACCGATGCTGGCACGGGGTGAACTGCGTTGCATCGGCGCAACGACTCTAGATGAGTACCGTAAATACATTGAAAAAGACGCAGCGTTGGAACGGCGCTTTCAGCAAGTATTTGTGGATCAGCCGAGTGTGGAAAACACAATTTCCATTCTCCGGGGGTTGAAAGAACGTTACGAAGTTCATCACAACGTCAAAATTTCTGATTCAGCGTTGGTAGCAGCAGCAACACTGTCAGCGCGTTACATTACTGACCGTTTCTTGCCAGATAAGGCAATTGATTTGGTGGATGAAGCGGCGGCGCAGTTGAAAATGGAGATTACCTCCAAACCGGCGGAGTTGGAAGCTATTGATCGACGGCTGATGCAGTTGGAAATGGAAAAGCTGTCATTGGCAGCAGAAGAAAAAGCTACGGCTCAGACTAGAGAGCGTTTGGTGAGAATTGAACAAGAAATTGCTAATTTAACTGAAAAACAGCAAAAATTGAATGGGCAATGGCAAGGTGAAAAGCAGCTTTTGGAGGCTATTAGTGCATTAAAGCAAGAAGAAGAAAAGCTGCGGGTGCAAATTGAGCAAGCAGAACGCGCCTACGATCTCAACAAAGCTGCTCAGTTAAAGTTTGGGAAGTTGGAGGGTGTGCTGCACGATCGCGAAGCGAAAGAAGCTCAGTTTTTAGAAATTCAAAGCAAAGGTTCCACTTTGCTACAGGAACAAGTCACAGAAATCGATATCGCTGAAATCGTTGCTAAGTGGACGGGAGTTCCTGTCAATCGCCTGTTGGAATCTGAACGACAAAAGTTGCTGCAACTAGAACAACACTTGCATCAGCGCGTGATTGGGCAACAGGAAGCTGTAGCATCTGTAGCCGCAGCAATTCGTCGTGCGCGTGCGGGGATGAAAGATTTAGGTCGCCCGATTGGTTCATTTTTGTTCATGGGTCCCACTGGGGTAGGTAAAACTGAGTTGGCTCGTGCTTTGGCGCAGTTTCTTTTTGATTCTGATGACGCCCTTGTGCGTGTGGATATGTCCGAGTATATGGAGAAACACTCGGTTTCCCGTTTGGTAGGAGCACCTCCGGGATATGTAGGTTACGAAGAAGGTGGTCAGCTTTCGGAAACTGTTCGTCGTCGTCCCTATTCGGTAGTGCTGCTGGATGAAGTGGAAAAAGCTCACCCCGATGTGTTTAATATTTTATTGCAGGTGCTGGATGACGGTAGAATTACTGATTCGCAGGGAAGAACGGTTGATTTTCGTAATACTGTGATTATTATGACGAGTAACATCGGGAGTGAATATATTCTTGATGTGGCTGGTGATGACTCTAAGTATGAAAAAATGCAGAACCTGGTGACTGATGCTCTGCGATCGCACTTCCGCCCCGAATTTCTCAACCGGATCGATGACTTAATCATCTTCCATACCCTGAACCGGACTGAATTAGGGCATATTATTCGGATTCAACTTAAACGCGTGGAAAATCTCTTAGCTGAGCAAAAAATTTCTTTGGAGATCACCCCAGCAGCTTGTAATTACCTTGTAGAAGTAGGTTATGACCCAGTTTACGGTGCTCGTCCGATCAAACGGGCAATTCAACGAGAAGTGGAAAACCCGATTGCCACTAAGTTATTGGAGAATACTTTTGTGCTTGGTGACACAATTGTCATTGGACAAGGGGAACACGGGTTGACTTTTGAGAAGAAAAAGGCGGTTAAGGTGTCGCCAGCGCCAGATAAGACCAACTTAATTGAGGCGTCGCGTGAGGGTTAGGAGTGAGGAGTGGGGAGTGGGGCATCTGTGATAGGTTAAGAGAACTGTATATT
>CAXTSI010000094.1:0-21786 GCA_964246695.1 uncultured bacterium | reverse complement strand
CATCTCCCCCTACTCCCTCATCTTCCCCTACTCCCCATTCCTGTAAGGGCGGGGTGACAAGGCCCCTACCTCCTTCTAAATCCGCTAAAAAACCTGCTAAACAGCGAATACCATTGCCGCACATTTCTGGTTCTGAACCATCGGAATTGAAAATCCGCATGCTATAGTCAGTGTCGTTTTCTCCTCTCAAGGCAAAAATTACACCATCTGCACCAATACCAAAATGGCGATCGCACAACTTCACCGCTTGGAGAGGCGTCAGCACTGGCTGTGATAAAGAGCGATTGTCAATCAGGATAAAGTCATTGCCCAGACCATGATACTTAGTAAATTCGATTGCCATTTTCTCAATGATGAATTATCAAGGAATTGTTGGTTGTTGGTTGTTGGTTGTTGGTTGTTAGTTGTTAGTTGTTGGTTGTTGGTTGTAAAAATACCACTATCCACTAACCACTAACCACTAACCACTATCCACTAACCACGTACATACATTATTATCAAAAATGCCTACGACTGAATTCGATATATCACTGCCTAGCATTCGACAAGTGCAAAACCTGATTAAAAAAGTCACAAAAACCGAGTTAAAACTGCTGACAGGCGATATCATAACTGGGAAAGTTATATGGCAAGACCATTACTGTGTATGTCTTGTAGATGAAAATAGCCAGGAGATGACAGTTTGGAAGCAAGCGATCGCTTACATTAAGCCGATCGCGAGTTAGGAGTTAGGAGTTTTAACCTAATTCCTCACTCCTGACTAATTCAAGTGCTTGGGTTTTGTCAGCAATCAACTGTTGTATTTGATTTAAAGAAGGCAAGCTACCACACAATAGCACCAAGTCACGGACTTGTAAGTTTGTAGTGTCATTGGGAAGACGGATAAACTTGCCATTTCGTCGTATTGCCTGTACCTGTACCCCATATTGGTGGCGAATATCCAAATCTGCAAGGGTTTTAGCAACTATCGGAGAATCAGCGCTGACAAGTACCCACTGACAAGCGCTGTTTTCTCTTGGAACAGCAGCCCTACCTAGTGCGAATTCATCCATTGCTGCCATTTCCTCATTCGATCCCACTACCAGAAGGCGATCGCCTTCTGACAACTCGGTACTAGCATCGGGATAATCGATTTCTTCGCCTTCGGCGCGGCGAATTGCCATCAAACTCACCCCTGTTAAGTAGCGCATATCCGCCTCTTCTAACGTCATCCCAATCAGGGGTGAGTTTGATGGTAGAAGATACCAACGGCTATTCATGTCTTGAGTTGCTTGCAGTAAATCATGGGACACCTCTGTTGCTGATTGTTCCGGTCGTAGATCCAAATAATGAAGATTGCGGATTTGCTGCATTTCCCGTTGCACGACATCTGGTGAGTAGCCTCCATCAGTTAGTATGTATGTTGCCATTTCTAAACTCGCCTCAAACTCTGGTTGCACAACTTCCCGTGCGCCTAGTTGGTAAAGCATCTCAATACTTTTATCGTTGGTGGCGCGAACAACTACGTTTAACTCAGGGCATAATTCCAAAGCGCGTTTGATACAAAGACGGGTACTCATGGGGTCAGGAAGTGCGATCGCCAAACCTCGTGCATTACTGACAACAGCGGTTTCTAAAACGTGAAGACTCACACAATTGCCGTACACATAAGGAACCCCAGCTTCCCTCAACTGCTGAATTATACTTTCCGATTGGTCAATCACCACCACGGGCAACTCGTGAGAAAGCAACAACTTCACCAAATTGCGTCCTACTCGCCCATAGCCACACACCACCACATGGTCTTTCATTGGTAGTTCTTCAGCTACTGCCAACGGCTTACCCTCCCCACTCAAATAAGGCTTTAGCCAAGGCATTGATTCTACCCAATCAAATAAAATCGGCACTCCTCGCAGCACGAAGGGGGTAAGCACTAATGTTACCGCTGTCGTTCCTAAAATCAGTAAATATATCTGCCGGGAAACTAACCCTAGGGCTTGCCCTTCACTGGCGAGAACAAAGGAAAATTCCCCAATCTGAGCCAGCCCTAACCCAGTAATTATCGCTGTTTTCCAAGGGTAGCGAAACAATTTTACCAATGGTGTGATAATCAAAAACTTACCGACAAATACCAGCGCCACCAGCCCCAGAATCAATTCCAGATTGTTCCACAAAAACACCGGGTCAATTAACATCCCAATGGAGGCAAAGAATAAACTAGCAAAGATATCTCGCAGTGGCTCCACATAACTCAGGGTTTGGTCAGCGTATTCTACCTCCGAAATCATTAAGCCGGCGACAAACGCTCCCATCTCAATTGACAGCCCCATCTGCTCCGTGAGTAGGGCAATACCCAAACACAGCGCCACGACGCCTAGTAAAAATAGCTCTCGGCTTTCAGTGCGGGCTAACAGTCGTAACAAAGGTGGAATAAGCCAAATCCCTGCTACGATTGCACCTGCGGCAAATAAGCCAATCCGTAACAGCGCTGTCAGCACTGCTATGCCAATCGCTTCCCCAGATTGGTGGAGGGCGGGCAAGACTGCGAGCATCAGTCCCAGCGCCAAATCCTGTACCACCAAAATTCCTAGCATCACCTGCCCGTGGGACGTTTCTGTTTCGTTGCGCTCCATCAAGCACTTAAGGACAACTGCTGTGGAAGACAAAGACAGAATTGCCCCCAAAAACACGCCCTTAGCTGGTAAGGTTCCCCAAGCTCCGGTTACCCCGCATACCACAACTGTGACCAAAATTGTCAGGAGAATCTGAGCCGATCCTCCCCCGAGTGCGATCGCCTGGACTTTTTTGAGTTCATTCAAAGAAAACTCAACTCCCAAGGCAAATAACAAAAAGGCGACACCAAACTGCGCCAGAGTTTCGATCTGAATTAATTCTTTGATCAGTCCCAGTCCGGCAGGTCCAATGACCATTCCGCCAATGAGATATCCTAGTAAAACGGGTTGTCGCAACAGCGCCGCCACCAGCCCTCCACAAGCTGCAACGGCGAAAACCGACACTAAATCAACTATTAACCTAAAATCTTCCTGCACTGGTTTCTAAAAAAATTATTAAGACTTTTACATAAATTCAGCATACAAAGTTTTATATGACTGTGGGAAGTTCCTAACTGAAGGAAACAAAAACCTTGACACTGGTGCTTATGATCGTGACAGGAGCATTCTTGGTCGTCTTATGTTGACAATAAAAGACTTAGAGCAACTACATGCAGAGCATCCAGAATGGCAAATGGAGCTGGTAGAGGGGAGTATAGTAGTTATGGGTCCGTCTGATTACGAGTCTGACGAGATTGGTTCTCGCTTGCTGACATTCTTAAATATGTGGGTAATGTCGAGGAAATTAGGACGGGTTACTGGTTCCAGCGCCGGCTTTATTTTGCCAAGCATAGAAACTTTATCTGTAGACGCAGGGGACGGAAAAGGTAGAAATCTACGCGCTCCTGATGTATCATTTGTGCGGGCAGAGCGACTCAAGAAAACCAAGCGCGACTTTGTGGAACTTGTGCCTGACTTGATGGTAGAAGTGAAGTCTAAGTCAGACCGCATTAAGCCACTGGTAGAAAAGATTCAAGTATTCCTACAACTTGGGTGTACCGTTGGTATCCTGATTGATCCTGACAAATTGACTGTTACCGTTTACCAACTGAACCAAAACCCAGTGGTGTTGAAGGACAACGACAAGCTGACATTACCAGACTTGCTTCCTGATTGGGAAGTTACAGTATCAGAATTGTGGCCTCCAGAGTTTGAGTAAAATGCCTATCACCTTTGAACTGATGCTTTACAGCAGTTTTCAATTGAATTGACCACATTGTAAGGGCGCGGAAACCGCGCCCCTACGGTTATATTGTGGTCTACCCGACGAAGGTACTGTAAATGACATCTTCAAAATCGAGAGCAAACGTCATGTTATGTCCGGTTAATTATTTAGAATTTAGAAACACTATGATACTGTTTATACATAGATTTACTGATTTTTATTATGGTTTATTTGCCGGACATCATATCATGTGTCATGAACCGTGAAAACTCCGTTTTGTTTACAGCAAAACAATAAATATAACTGTTATAGTATTTACAAATAATTTTTTTTCGCATAAAGTAGAATTTAGCAAAAAAGTTTTTTTATGCTGAAAAAAAATCACGTCTAGAGTGCAGTATATCTTTTAGCATAATTTGATATTTCCAGGGTGCAGAATTCCTCGATCAATAGGGTATACCTCTGTGGGAAAACAATACCTAGCAATTAGAAATGCACTGACTATATAGTCAGGGTTAGCTGGTAGCTTTCTTACTGAAGGAGTCACTTCCAGTCTGAGGGTGATTAGCCAAAACAGGATATTCCCGATTAATCAAGGAAGACAAGAAATGCGTGATGCTTTAAGTAAGTCGGCGTAAAAAATTAAAGTTTTGTAGTAAGCGCTTTAGCGCGCTCAGCGCTTACTACGAGCGAACTTATAAGCTTTACTTTTCTTTACATAGTTCTGTTTATTCGCGCCGACTTACTTACTCTGCTAGCAGCGGAAAATTGTCAAAACCTATATAATTTAGACATTCGCAATGTCACAGTTACACAACCCCTTCGTTGTCGGAAAGCCTGTTCCCCCAGAACAGTTTGTCGGGCGGGAATTGCTAATTAATGCTGCATTCGACCAAATTCATAATCGCAGTCACTTGGCGATTTGGGGTGGTTCAGGAATGGGCAAGACCTCCTTTATGGAGCTGCTGACATCGCCTCAAGTTTGGAAAAAACACGGACTAGATCCATCGCAGGCTGTGATTGTTCGTCTCAGTTGCGAGAATATCATTCCCTTCACTTCCTCTGGCTTCTGGAGGGAAGTCTTGAGTCTCCTGAAGGATAAGTTGGACAACCAGCCTGCTTTGCAGGATAAAATTGAAAGCTTTTTGAACCAAAAGGAAACAACAAAAGATAGTCTGCGCTTGGTATTGCGGCAGCTTGGGGCACAAAAAAAATTTTTGGTGCTGCTAGTAGATGACTATAATACAGCCCTCTACACAAATGAGCAATACACAGAAGCCGACAGGGAAGTGTTCTTGAGTGAGTGCCGTAATTTGGCTGTTCACTCTCAGGAGAGCAAATATCTCTCGATGATTGTGGCTTCACTCAAGCGCCTCAGTACACTTGGTCCTCAGATCAATCCAATCAAGTCCCCTTGGTACAACCACTATCTCTTCCAGTGCCTCAAGCCATTTACCGACCAGGAAGTGGATGAACTACTTCAACCGCTTGGCAAACAAATGACACCAGAATTACGGAACGCGATTCGAGAAATTGCTGGTGGACATTAGACTTTGCTACAAATTGCCGGCTTTCTGCTGTATAGAGAACTACGAACTGGGAAAGTTCCCGATTGTCAAGCATTTACCAGCGACTTTGAAACAAATACCACACACATCTTTCAAAATATGTGGGAGAGATGCTTTGAAGAAGAGCAGAGTCTGTTGATGCTGATTGCTCTTTGTGGTTTGGAAGGTCGTCTGCATAAGAAAAAACAGTTTGACTTGAGTAACATTGACCTCATCTTTAGCCAAAGAGATCAAGAGTTGAAAAATTTAGAAGAACAAGGTGTAATTATCCGTTCAGTAAGGCAAGAAAGCCTATACTCCTTCACTTCATCAATCATGGAACGGTGGGTGATTCAACAAGTTTGGAATACGAATGAAGAGTTACTTAAAAAACGGCAAAAGGTGTTTCTCAATCTGATGAGCACTCAGCAAGCTGAGAAAGTCACAAATGCAATTCGTTGGGTAGGACAGCACAAAAATGATGTTCCCTCTGCCCTGGAATGGATTCGTCAAGTAGTAGATGTGCTGTTCAGATTCTTCGGAGGCTAAACGAGCAATCTGTAGAGAGAGGAAATACGGTGGAGGCAAGGGCTAGGAGAAATCCATACATTATCGGTCGTGCTATCTATGAACAGGAAAGGTTTTACGGTCGAGAAAGTTTGTTCGGAGTTATTGAGGACAACCTCAACCAGGGTGTAAAAGTTATCTTGTTGCACGGTCAACGACGCATTGGGAAGTCGTCTGTACTCAAACAGATTCCCAATTTTATTGCTAGAGATGAATTTGTGTTTGTCCCTTTTGATCTGCAACACAAAACTCAGTCACCCTTGAGTGATATTTTGCACAACCTAGCAAACGAAATTGTCGAACATCTTCAGCTAGAGCAAGATGGGTTGCAACTGCCAAGTATTGAAGATTTAGAAAATAATCCAGATGTCTTCTCTGGGAGATTTTTGCCGAAAATTTATCAGGCACTAGGCGATAAAAATTTAGTATTGTTGCTCGATGAGTTTGATGTTTTGAGTCAGGACAACCCAAACATAAACATAGTAGAGCAAGGTGTGGGTTTCTTTCGCTATTTAGCAGGGCTTGTGAAGCAGCAGGAAAAATTATTTATCATACCGGTGGTGGGACGGTATTTAAATGATATGCCAAATCTGCTGAAATTGTTTAAGGAAGCGCCCTACCAAGAAATCGGCTTGCTGTCTGAGGACAGTGCTAGAAGATTGATTACTAAACCAGCTGAGGGAGTGCTGACATACGAACAGGAAGCGATCAAAGCAATTTTGAAACTGTCGGCTGGGCATCCCTATTTCACCCAAGTCATCTGCTTTACTCTTTTCTCCCAAGCAAGGGATGAAAATCATTGGACGGTCACTAGTGCTGATGTAGAGGGTATTGCAGACAGGGTATTTCGGGATGACAACGCTCAAGCTGGGTTGGCATGGTTCTGGGATGGACTGCCTATTTCTGAGCAAGTCGTCTTCTCAGCCGTAGCGGCAGCTCATAAGATAGCTATTGAGCAAGCAAGACCGATTCCGGAAGAACCGCTAACGCTACTGGAAAATTATGGAATTATCCCAACAAAACTCTTAGATCGGGCAGCCAGACAACTAGCCGAAAAGGGGTTTTTGGATGACACAGAACGTAGAGTCAAAATTGAATTAGTTCGCTGCTGGTTGGTGCAATGTCACCCACTGAGGCAAGAAATACAGCAACTAGAGAAATTAGAGCAAGAAAATGTTAGCCGCCTCTCGACAGTGGCAATTAGTTTGCATCAACAAAACAAACAGCAGAATGCACTGGAGCTTTACCAGCAGGCTTTGGCAATCAATCCCAACAATTTCAGCACTGTACTGTCCCTAGCTAAGGGATACTTGGAGGTGGAAAATTTCGATAGAGCCTTGGAACTTTACACGCGAGCCTATAAATTTGACCCAATACGCAACAAAGAAGAGCTTTTGGATGCGCTGGAAACTTATGGGCATAGGTTGATAACCCAACGAGAGTTTGCGATCGCCAGAAAGCAGTTCCAAAGAGTCTTGGATATTCAGCCTGACAGAGTATTAGCCCAGCACAAACTAAAGGAAATTGCAGTTTATGAGTCTGGAAGCGTTCCCATATCTGAAACAAATAACACCCGTCAGCGTGGGCATCAGCAAATTCTCCAACGCTCAATAGCAGTGGCAGCGGCGATCGCTGCCGTGGTAGGAGTAGGCTTCGGCGTTTATCGGTTTGCAGCCCCTTGCCCTGCCGGTGAACAGAAAGAAAATGGTATTTTCTGTGTAGCAGATACGAGTAGGATTAGTCGCGGCGATCGCACCTTTTTTCCCGCTCTTAAAAATACTGCTCGTGACTTGGGCATTCAAGCATTCAAGAACGGCAATTATGAAGATGCAGCTAAATTTTTTGAAAAAGCTGTGGCGTATAATCGTAACGATCCAGAAGTACTAATATACTACAACAATGCCCTCGCCCGTCAAAAAGTTGATCCGCTCACCTTGGCAACGGTTGTGCCAGTAGACAATAAATCCGAATCTGCTCAAGAAATGTTGCGAGGTGTGGCGCAGGCACAAAATCAGTTAAATAAAAAAGGTGGCGTCAACGGTCGATTACTGGAGATTGTCATTGCCAATGATGGTGACGAACCGGACAAAGCAAAACAAGTGGCTCAGCAACTGGTGAAATATCCATATGTACTGGGAGTCATTGGACACAACTCTAGTGATGCTACTAGGGCGGCGCTACCTGAATACGAAAAAGAGCAATTAGCTATTATCTCCCCTACCAGTAGCAGTAAATTCTTGAACAGCAATGTTTTCTTTAGGACAGTTCCTAATGACGAAGTTGGTGGGAAAAAGTTAGCTGAATATGCCTTTAAAAAGCTTAGCTTAAAAACAGTCGTAATTTTCTATAATCCTGACAGTCCTTATAGTAACAGTATGAGAGAGGAATTTAAAAGGCAGTTTGAACAACTAGGGGGTAAAGTGGTTCGTTCGCCGATTGATTTAACTGCTCCCACGTTGAATGCAGAGCAAGAAGTCACATTGAGTGTGTATAATCAAGCACAGGCAGGAGTGTTGTTTCCAGACACGCGACACACTGATGTCGCCCTCGAAATTGCCAAAGCCAACAAGAAACTGATGGATAGCCCCCAAAACCTAAAAAAACAAGGACTAAAGTTGATCGGTGGGTCTAGTCTGGGCAACGAAGAATTCAAAGAAGGCGGAGATGCTGTGGAAGGCTTCGTTATAGAAGTGCCTTGGTTTAGGGAAGTACCACAAGCACAAGACTTTGCTGAAAAAGCAAAGGAGCAATGGAAAGGAGAGGTAAGCTGGAGTACGGCTACTAGCTTTGATGCCACTCAGGCTTTTATTAAATCTTTATCCTCATCCTCAAAACTCTCATTCTTAAAACATCCTCGCGCAATCGTGCTGCAAGGACTGCGAAGCGTGAATCTTCCAGCCAGTGAAACCTCAGGGTATGCACTCCAATTCCAAGAAGGGGAGCGCAGCCGAAGTGAAGTAATTCTTGTTAAGGTTAATCAAGGTCAGCTTGATTTAGTGCCGGAGCAATAATTCCCTGATTATTATGGCATATTCAACACCTCGGAGAAATCCATACATTGTTGGTCGTCCAATCGAGCAACCGGAATTGTTTTTTGGACGAGAAGAGCTATTCCACTCTATAGAGGATAATCTGAGGCAGAATGAACAAGTTATATTGTTGCACGGTCAACGACGCATCGGTAAGTCATCGCTAAGCCATAATATTCGTAACTTTGTTTCACTGGATGAGTTTGTGTTTGTTCCCTTCGATTTAGAAGAGTACGTCCGAGAATCTCTCAGCAGTATTTTAGCAAATCTAGCTAAAGACATCATCGACTACCTGGAAATAGATTCAGATAAGATAACACTGCCTGGAATTAAAGAATTAGAAAAAGAGCCTTATATTTTCTCTAGCAAATTTTTGCCCCAAATTTATGAGGAATTGGGCGGCAAAAACCTAGTTTTGTTACTAGATGAATTTGATGCCCTCAGCAATGATTATTCGGAGTCAGTATTTGAGAATTTATTCCTATATTTACAATCTACTATAGAGCTACAAAGTAAACTATTCGTCATTATATTTGTAGGATGCCACTCGGCAGATATCCCAAATTTACTCACTCTATTTAAGGATGCGCCATACCTAGAAATTGGCTTACTAGATGAGGTAAGTGCTAAACGCCTGATTACTCAACCTGCTGAAGGTATCCTGGAATATGAACCGGAAGCAATACAAGCAATTCTGAAACTGTCGGCTGGGCATCCCTATTTTACTCAAGTCATATGCTTTGCTCTTTTTGGCAAAGCGCGGGAGCTAGAAAAATGGCATGTGACTCGTGAAGATGTTGAGGGTATTGTAGAGAAGGCAATTGAACTTGCTGAAGCAGGATTGGCATGGATCTGGGAGGGACTATCTATCCCGGAAAAAGTAATTTTTTCAGCCGTAGCCGAGTCTCAAAAGATAGCTATTGAAAAAGCTCAAATTCCCGAAAACCCGTTAAAGCTGCTAAAAAACTATCGAGTCCAAACAGATGAACTGAATCAGGTAACCGAACAACTGCTTCAAACGGGTTTCTTAGATGATCGAGGATATAGAGTGAAAGTGGAATTAATCCGCTGGTGGTTGGTGCAACGTCATCCACTGAGACAAGAGATCAGGGAATTAGAGAAATTAGATAAACCAGAAGTTAATTCCAACGAAGTAGTAAATAAACTGACAGTTAGCGGGGAAGTTTTGGCGCTTAGTTCTAATGATTGGCGTCATCGAAGTGCTGACATTAAACTGTCCAAGCCCAAGTCAATTCTATTAGGCATAATAGCAGCGGGAGCAGGAATTATTGCCCTTGTAAGTGTTGGCATTTATCAAGGGTCAACCCCCTGCAAAGTGAGTGAAAATAAAGTATTAAGTAATTTATGCATAGCAGACAAGAGTATTAATATTAGTCGCGGCGATCGCACTTTCTTTCCTAATATAAAAAATCCCAATCGTGACGCGGGGATAGAAGCATTTAAAAAAGGCAATTACTCCCAAGCATCTGAATTCTTTGAAAAAGCTGTGGCGGCAGATCGCAAAGATCCAGAAGTGCTAATTTACTATAACAATGCCCTCGCCCGCCAAAAGGGTACTACTATCACCTTGGCAGCAGTTGTACCAGCAGACAATAATAAAAAATTGGATCAAGAAATTTTGCGCGGTGTAGCGCAAGCACAAAATCAGTTCAATAAAAAAGGTGGCTTAAACAGTGAATTACTTGAGATTGTCATTGCCAACGATAGTAACGAACCGGACAAGGCAAAACAAGTGGCTCAGCAACTGGTAAAAGATCCATCTGTAGTGGGAGTGATTGGACACAGTTCTAGTGATACTACCAGGGCGGCACTAGCCGAATACGAAAAAGCTAACTTAGCTATCATCTCTCCTACTAGCACTAGTATAGTGTTGAATAGCAGTGTGTTTTTTAGAACAGTTACTTCTGATGCAGGTACTGGGAAAAAGCTAGCGGAATATGCCGTTAAAAAGCTTGGCTTAAAAAAAGTTGTGATTTTCTTTAATCCTGGCAGTCTCTATAGTACCAGCCTTAGGGAAGAATTTACAAACTACTTTGAACAACTAGGGGGTGAAGTGGTTCGCAAGCAGCTGATTGATTTGGCTACTCCGACACTGGATGTAAACTTTAAATATCAGGCACAGGCAGCTGTGTTGTTTCCCGACACCCTACACACTGATGTCGCTCTCAAAATTGCTACAGCCAACGCTGACTTAGTGAATAGCCCCCAAAACCCAAACAAGCAAGGGCTAAAGTTGTTAGGCGGTGATACTCTGTATACCACCCAAACCTTAAAAGAAGGTGGGAAAGCTGTTGAAGGCTTGATTTTAGCTGTCCCGTGGTTTCGGGACGCACCACAAGCAAAAAACTTTAACCTAGCGGCAAAGAAGCAATGGGAGGGGGGAGAGGTTAGCTGGCGCACGGCTACTAGCTTTGATGCCACGCAAGCTTTTATTAAAGCTTTGTTCCCCAATCCTACTCGCTTATCAGTGTTGCAAAGACTGCGACAGGTAGATATTAAATCTAATGAAACCTCAGGGCAATCTTTACAGTTTACTCAAACGGGTGAGCGCCAAAGTGAACCTATCCTGGTGAAGGTTGAAGGAGGTAAATTTCAGTTAGTTCGTTAATTCATATTTTAGGCACAGAACGGGGAGCCTACCTCACAAAAATTATTCTGGTGCAGGTCTGACACTTGACAAGTTGCTGATAATAAACTAAATGATTATTGTTTTATAAAATCTGCTGGACGCTTTAATCGTGACAGAAATCGTCAGGGCAATATGAGATGCTCCTACGTTGCCAGAATTGTCTGCCACTCATCTTGAGAGAGGGGTTGTAAAACTAACTTAATATTAAAACAATCATTAGCTGCGGCAATTAAAGCTGCAATAATCTTTTCAAGATCCAGGTTTTGGGGGAGTTGTACGGGGGGAAAAAATTCTGTACCAAAGACCTCAGCAAACAACTTAGGATCTGGTTGCAAACGAATGGAACCATGTTGCAAAATTGCCCCACCCCGTCGCAGTTGAGCACTACCGATGAGTTTGCTACCATTTGGTAGAACTAAATCTGCACCAGTCGCAGTGCCAAAACAGTTGGGGTTGTGGATGTAGCCGCGCCCAGATGTACCGTAGTGCAATTCTACGCCAAGCGATCGCCACCCTTGAATTAAAAACTCACAAATTTTTTGGTATACCAGGACGCGCGAGCCCGTTAGTCCAGATACAATCACAGCGTAAGTTAAATCACCTTGGTGTAGCACTGCCCTTCCTCCCGTTGGACGCCGCACCAACTCTACTTTCTGACCTTGCCAAACCAGATGCTGCCAATGTTCAGGGTATTTGTGTTGATGATAGCCGAGAGAAATGGCAGGTGGCGACCAAGTGTAAAACCGGAGAGTTGGCGGATGTCCAGACTGATGCTGTTCTAGCAACCAACGGTCAATCGCCATTTGCACATTGCCATGCGCCTTAAGCAACGGAATCAGCCGCCAAACTAAAGTCATTCGCTTCGCTCCAATTAAAAATTAAAAATTAAAAATTAAAAATTACAAACCCCATAAATAAATCGCCTTCGCGCAGCGTAGACGCTCTTAGCGGCTTGTCGTCAGACATCGCCAAGCGCGGCAGTCTAGGGGCTTGAATAATGTTGCTCCGCTTTTTTGTTTTCCATGTTTAGAAACAGGGGAACCTGTACCCAACTGAGTAATTCAAAATCCTGAGGAAATTTTTAATTTTTAATTTTTAATTTTTAATTCAAAAAATGGTCAAGCTACACCAAACTCAGATTGTAATACTTCGTCGTTGTTATCAGCGATAGTTGCCACAACGGTAACCAGGCGAGAAGCTTCGCTAGGAGATAACTCTGCTAGAGTGCGTATCGATATGACAACTACCTGGCTTTCAATAATGCCAAAACGGGCTTCAAAGGTACTGGAACAGTTCATCTCCAATAGCTTCCGCATCAACTTAGGTTCATCCTTGGCTGGTAATTTGAGCACTGCAGACCAAACCGTTAAGGTATCTTCATCGGTTTTTCCAGTCAGTCGGACAAACACTTCTACACTACCGTACTTAAACTTCCAAAGATAACCACCGTCTGAGGGCTGGCTAACCATCGCACTGTCATCTTGTTCCAGACTGTGGATGACGTTTTCAATGACCTCCACATAGTTAATTCCCGTTGTTGCCTCGATCATCTCATTGATGAGTTCGCCGCTGGGGATGGATTCGGTTGGAACTGTTTGTTGATTGGGTTGGTAGCTTGTCATATAAATTTGTACTTCAACAGCATCATTGTTGCATTTTCAAGATAACCAGTGCAGCTTTTAGATGCAAGGCATGCTAGACAAAAACGATAAGTTAATAGTACAATAGCGTCTCTCAAGAATAAATGCCCCAGTTTGTGCTGGGGCTTAGTTGCTTAAACGTTTCCTAAGTCACTATAGTCACCAATGTACCATTAGGGAATTGGGAATTTTACGCAATAAAATTGGTGCAAAAATGACCCCTGTCTAGGGGTTATTTTTTTATTTGCAGCTTAGCCCAAGGCTAACAAAATTGACAAATACTCTCAAATAGTGGATTAATTGCCTGAAAAGCCAAAGTTCTCACAACTTTACAATCATCTAGATCAAAAGGTATAAGTTGAGTCAGCGGCTGAATTTCGGCTTACAAACAGAGGAATAAAAAGTGCTATTGTTACGGTCGAGATACTCGTTTTGAGCGCTGCTGCTGGTAAAATTTGACAACTTTTTGCACATAGTCAGATGTGAAGCCACTGTTGCAGCCTGTATACTCGCCAGTCATCCACCAACAAGCGACGCTACCCACAGCCGCAGTTTCATTATTTTTAGTGGCGTGCAACTGCTTGTCTAACTCACGGCGCGTAATGCACGTCACAACTTTGCGTGCGGTGGCGGTATTTTCAAACTGCGTCGGTGTTAATTCTTGTTTGAGACAATATTTGGACCAGCCTTTGAGGGTTTCTGGTTGGACTTTCCATTCGCTGTAAAGTCTATCGTTTGGGGAGTCGGAAGGCGGTGCAGCCCGTCGCAGCGCCTCTACCATCGCAGAAACTTGGGCATCAGACACTTGCTGTTGTGCTTGAGCTACTAACAGTGAAGATAATCCAAAGCTGACAATCACTCCGAAACGTAGTAATCGTATGGCGTTCCTGCTCATTACCGTTCTTTTTAACATCGAAAAGTAGCATCGCAATTAATTGACTAGTCAATTCTGGCTCAGACATTGCCGACTTGGCTATTGTAGTGTTATTGTAGTATGTGAAATGATGACTGCTTAGGCAGTGAAGGAAGTCTATAATGATTCCCCGATCGCGCATCCGTAACATTGGTATTTCTGCTCACATTGACTCTGGTAAAACTACACTTTCAGAGCGAATGCTTTTCTACACTGGCAGAATCCATGCAATTGAGGAGGTGCGGGGAGGTGGCAAGGGTGCCTTGCTGGACTTCATGGAGTTAGAAAAAGAACACGGCCTCAATGGAGTTTGCTTGCTACAGACAAGCCTCTGTAGTCAAGTAGCAATATCATCGTTCTCCAATACTTCTCGATTAACCTCTCCCCCAACCCCTCTCCTGCAAGGAGAGGGGAGAAAAATTCCCCACTTATCTAAAAATTGCAAAGAGCGATGCACCACAGCTTGCTGGCAAGCCACATCTTTTTCTGTCCTTTGTACAATTGGATCAGGAGTTTTTTGTGCCTACCTTGAGAACTTTACTACCAGTATCGCTGGAAGCTTTCCTCCCTCAACACACCGATACTTCAAAGCAATTCTCGTAGTGAAAGAGCAATTTTAAACAAAGGCGATCGCTCCTAGACGCACAATTCCCCAGAACCACCGGGGTAATGCTTGTGCGAGCCCCTTGAATGTGTAACAATAAATAAAGGGTTTTAGCTATTGTTGGGTTGGTTGAGATTTACGCCTAATCAAATCAGGCAAGTCATCAACATTGATTAGCTTGGCAGTTGCTTGAATCCTATCCGACAGTTCGTAAAACGCTTCCTTATCTTCTGGATTTTGCAACACGTAAGCCCGTAATTTCGCTCTACTCATCGTTTTAAAATCCTGTTTGTTCATAACTTACCTTTCCTTGTCGGTCAACTGTTATATCAATCTCTTCACTTGCTAATATCACCAAGAAGCCATTCCTATCATGTATTGTAACTAAACATTAACAGTTAACTATCAGGCGTAGCTATGTTCAACTACAACCCGTTAGCTTGTCTACCTTCATCGGCGGAATTACCTGATTCTGATGACACTCCTGTGGATAACGAACTGCAAATTTTAATTCCCAATTTGTTACTCGCTATCTTGTCTTTGATTTGGCAAAATCGCGATGACTGGTTTTTTGGGATCAATATGGGAATTTACTATGCTCCCAGTCAAAATGCGATTGTTCCTGACGGCTTTCTGAGTTTAGGCGTAGAACGTTTTGTGGGTGAAAATGGACGTTCTAGCTATGTACTTTGGGAAGAAGATGGAATTATGCCAATTGTGGCTTTGGAAGTTGTTTCCCAAACCTACAACGGCGAATACGAACAAAAGAAAGTAGATTACGCTCAATTAGGCATCTTGTACTACGTTATTTATGCCCCAACGCGCCTACGTCGCAAGCGTCAACGTTTAGAAGTTTATCGGCTTGTCGATGGAGAATACATTTTACAATCCGGGGATATAATTTGGATGCCGGAAGTTGGATTAGGCATTGGACGCGAAAGAGGAACTTATCAAGGACTCACGCGAGAATGGCTATACTGGTATGACCAAAATGGGAACAGATATCCTGCACCAGAAGAAGTAGCAACTAGACAACAACAACAGCTGCTGCAAACCCAACAACAACTTCAGGAAATTTTAGCTAGGTTACAACAGAGGGGAATCGACCCCAACAATCTCTAGCTGGTTGACCGTATTTTCTGTCAACCATCAACGCTCAACTGCCAACTAATTATTAATTCAATCTGCAAGGAAGCAGGTAAATCTGCCAAAATTTGTTTACCCTGAAGAGAACCTGACCAAACAGATGATAGAATCATCAAACTATCTGTTACTTTATTGGTTAGCTTTTCTAAAAGATAGTCAGGTAGTCTTTGTGGAGGAGTTAGGTGGGAATAGTCTTTAAGTTCTAATAACCATAAAGTATCTTTTGACGAATCCCACCAGCCAAAATCCATTTCTGATAAATTATTACCACTTAAACTTTTATAACTAGGACATTCTTGGAATCGAAAACATTCTCCATCAGGAAGTGTTATTTGCAAACCACTTTCTTCATAGATAGGCATACTTATGCTTGCAAATCTAGTCTTACATCTTCTTCATATAACTTTATAGACGCATCTATAATGGGATTGTCTGGCATTCCTTCCTTCAGATCGCTAAATTTAATGCTTATATCTTCTGACTTTTCCAAGCAGCATAACTGAATGCTCTCCTGATGTTTACGCGCCAGTATTTCAAACTGTTTGAGTACAAAGTAGCTGTGAGTAGCCAGATAAATTTGTACACCTACCTGGCTCAGAGAGAAAAGCATATCACATAAAGCGATGATGGCACGAGGATGTAAGTTAGTCTCTGGCTCGTCAATAAATAAAATTGTGCCTTTTTGGATCGTTCTATTACGAATTAATGTGGTCAATATACTAATTTTTTTTATGCCTTCTGCTATCTGAGACATGCCATATTTTTCACGCCCTCGTTTAAAAACGAATCTTTTTCTCTCTATTGACAATTCCCCTTGAAATAAAGTTTGTAATTCAGCCAAAACATCTTCAAATTGTTTATCTAGTTTCTTAGCAGAAGTCGGTATTCTCAGAGCTTGTATCAAATCTTGATAAGTCTGGTCAAAACCAAATATTCTTAATTGCTCGTTAATTGCTGCTATAGCGTCAAAAGCTGTAATAACTTCTTTCGTTGGTACATATAAGGCACTCAAATCTAAGTTTTTATATACTAAATCGGTGCATTTTGTGATAGTGTCTTTTGTATCTTTGCCAAAAGAAAAACTATATTCATTACCACATAGTCTAGTTTCGACATTTAGGCGATTACCACTTTTTCTGACAATTTCACCAAGTTTCCGCCTAGTGGGCTGATAAACCCAATACATTTTTTCTGATAAAATTTCTTTCCAGCTTTTATTATCAACTTTTGAGCGTTTGGTATATTCTTCAATACTTTTAGCGATACAATAAAGAAGTTTTAAAATATAAGTCTTACCTGTATCGTTTTCACCAATAATAATGTTAATTTTTTTATGTTCTTGCCATTCTAATCTTGAGAATAGTCCTAAATCTTTTAGCAGTAAATACTCAAACATTATCTTCACCTACCCTAGTTAAGGCTTGGTCGTACCACATCAGTAGTTTAGGGTCTTCTTGAAGAATATCAGTTATTTTTTGTGCAACATCAATTATTATCTAGTATTTACGGTCCTGACCGAGTTTCTTGAAACCAACGCGAATTGCTTCCCGATGGAAAACTTTCATCTGTTTGTGCTTAGACTTGCGGTATTCTTCAAATTCCCTAAGAAGAGTACGTTTTTTCAGTTCCTTTATGTCTCCCGCCTGATTGGAGTTAGGAACATACCATCCAATACGGTTCGGTTAAGGCTTATTGGTGAGAAATTCAGACGTCTAGAGACGCGACGCCCTTCGGGTGACGCTCGTAGCGTCGGAACGAGCGTCGTTCGCAACGCTTACGAAGATCGCCAGTTGCCTAGTAGCGGGAAACACTGATTCAGCACGCTCACTCACCAGTCGCCTAGTAGCGGGAAACACTCATTGAGCGCTGGCTCAAATGAGCGCGTCTCTACAGAGGTGATCTCGCTAGTAAATTATCTTATCCGAACCGTATTGACATACCATCTATCGTGAGCAGTACGGTGATGCTGACTATTTTTGGTCGCCTCTGAATAGGTGATAAGTTCCTAAACTGATATCTTGCACCATTCTCAACAAGACCAAAAAAACCGGGTTTCTCAACCAAAAATATAGGGTTTGACCATTAGTCATTCTCAAGAAACCCGGTTTTTCACCCAGGTGCAAGATGTGAGTAAACCTATTCCTATTCCTAATATAGCTGGAGCTGCAACGCCAACAGCAACAGCAGCACCACCACCAACCATAGTAGCAGCAACAGTTCCTGCAAATCCTCCGGCTGTTGATGCAACTTGTCCTGCTAGTCTGGCATTTTTTCTAGCTTCACGTTCATGTTTAGGCAAACTTTCATCATCTTCAAGCATTTTTCCGACTACTAAATCAGTAGCTATACCACTTACAAGACCACCTACGCCTGCAATACTCCCAAACGTCCTTTGTGGTCGCAATTCCTGTAAAGGCGTAAGTGGAATCTGGCATGCTCAAATCCAGTAGCCTTACTTTAGTTAGAGTAAAGCAAAGACTGAGGGCGATCGCCACCCAATAGAAGATAAAGTATGACCGCAACAACCAGACCAATCACCTTGACTGAATTCCTAAAACTTCCAGAAACAAAACCAGCCAGCGAGTTCATAGACGGACAAATATACCAAAAACCCATGCCAAAAGGGAAGCACAGCACCTTACAATCACGATTTGCCGATACAATCAACGAAGTAGGATTAAGTACGCAAATTGCCTACGCTTTCCCAGAACTGCGCTGTACCTTTGGTGGACGCTCAATTATCCCTGATGTAGCAGTTTTTAGATGGGAGAGAATTCCCTTTGATGCTGATGGAGAAGTGGCAAACATATTTGAACTTTCTCCAGATTGGACGATTGAGATTCTCTCGCCAGACCAGTCACAGACCAAGGTAACGGATAACATTCTGTTCTGTCTCAGGCATCAAACAAGCCTAGGGTGGCTGATTGACCCAGACGAAAAAGCAGTCATCTGCTTCCAACCCAGTCAATTACCTGAAATTAAGCGACAACCAGAGGACAGCTTACCAGTACCAGACTTTCTCAACTTGCAGCTAACAGTTGGGCAGGTGTTTTCTTGGCTGAGATTAGGATTGAGGTGATATTACAACATAATCAACCCCAGTCTTATACCAACAGTCACAGCCTCCGTGCGCGTTGAAACACCTAATTTTTGAAAGATGGATGAGAGATGAAACTTAACAGTATGCTCAGAGATGTTTAGGCGTTTGGCGATCGCCTTATTACCCAACCCGGAACCTAGCATCTGTAAAACCTCTATCTCACGCGGTGTTAATGCTTGCACAGGATTAGCAAGCACATTTTCCCGCAAACTCGTCTCTTTAAGAGGAAGCAAATACTCGACAACATCCGGGTGCAACACCACCAGTCCCGAAGCTACCGCTTCAATAGTAGCCAAAATTTCAGACTCTGTACTTGCTTGAGGCAATATCCCCCGTACACCAGAACGTAGCGCCGCCTCCAAATCGATGCTGTCGAATTCGTCAGTAATCACGATAATTGCAGATGGGTATTGCTGCTGTTGTGATTCGAGCAATTTTTCCCAGACTGATTCGTCGTTAGACTTATCGGTAAAGTAGTCTGTATCCCTTTTAGAGATTGGAACTAGCAGCACGACATCGGGTTGTAATTGCTCAATTTCCGTGGCGAGTGCATCTAAGTCTGATGCACTACTGCTAATTAAAGTCAGTTCAGGATTGGTTGTCAGCACAGCTGACAACCCTGCCCGCACCAATGGGGAAGTAGCAACTACCAGCACTCGAATCATGCTACCTCTGCAACATGACACACCAATTGTCTTCCGCCGCGTATGACTTGCAACGGTAGCAACTCGCGAGTATCAGTGCGATTGAGATAGTTGCTAAGATCGTGAGGTCTGGTAAACAATTTCCCCGAAACTCCAATTAACACATCACCGATTTGCAAGCCAGCAGCTTCAGCAGTGCTTCCAGAATTTACTGATAACACCAATAAGCCCAAGGCATCTTTATTTTGTCTTGACGTTGCATCTTCGGTTTTTACAAGTACAGGTTGCACAGTCACACCAAGCGTTGGACGGCTACTACCACTTAAAAAATGCTCTACTGCCTCGCTTGGTATTGCCACAGCCAAACCGTTTACAATCATGGTGTTAATGCCGACGATTCGACCGAGACAGTCGGCAAGTGGACCACCGGAGTTGCCAGGAAACAGCTGAATATCAGCCATCACTGCACGCTGATTACTGGCATGGATAATCCCAGTTGTCACCGCACCCCGATCCCCAAACGGATTACCCACTGCCAAAACTAATTCACCCACTCGCAATCCATTACTCTTACCAATAGTTGCTGTTGGTAGGTCAGTCGCGGTAATTTTCAAGGCTGCCAAATCTCGCTGTGGGTCAAAGTGTGTACGCACAGCATCAAATACCCGTCCATCCCATAATTCAACAGTTGCTGTTTTGCTGATAGCAACGTGGGCGTTGGTGATCATCAATCCGTCAGGTTGCCAGATCGCACCACTCCCACCACCCCAACTGCACCTTACCTTGACAGTGCTTTGGCATAGTCGTTCTGCTATCGATGCTGATTCATTAGTTATGTTGGTAAGTGTTGTCATAGTTAGTTGTTAGTTGTTGGTTGTTAGTTGTTAGTTGTTAGTTGTTGGTTGTTGGTTGTTGGTTGCTAATTGCTAATTGCTAATTGCTAATTGCTAATTGTTAAAAGCCAGTCTGACCTTAGCCATTAGCCAGTCTGACCTTAGCCATTAACCACTAACCACTAACCACTAACTACTAACCATTAACATCATTGGGTCTTTCGCCTACTGCGATCGCTAACTCAACTAACGCACCACCTCGCACAATCTGTGCTTTGACAGTTTTAAGGACGCGATCGCTGTTATTAAGAAGCGCCAGCACATCAGCCGTATCGTTTAGCTGAGTGCCATCAAACTCCACCAACACATCTCCAAGTAGCACACCAGCATTGTCAGCAGGTCCATTTGGTTCTACATTGACGACAATCACTCCACTGGCAGAAGTTAAATTGAGTGCCGTTTTCATGTTTTTCGGCAAGCGTACAGGTTGCATCCCCAAACCCAGGTAACCCCTTGCAATACGTCCCTTTGCCTGCAGTTGGTCAACCACCCGATTTACCGTAGCCGCTGGGATAGTTAAAGCAGTACCACGCCGCCCCGATGTATTCATACCTACCACGTAACCAGCAGCATCAACGAGTGGTCCGCCTGCAAAGCCAGGGTAAAGCGTTATGTCTGGACGGATGAATTGGTCGATATTACCACCACTCATACTCCGCCAAGCACCACTGACAACACTCACCGCACCCATAGCTGCCCGAATATCACCCTCGCTACTTCTTGCCAGTCCCAGTACTAGATGACCAACTTTCAGTGTTTTGGCATCACCAACTTTTGCCACTGGGAGTTCAACATTTTGTATTTGAAAAACAGCTACATCGGTGCTGGAGTCATGACCTATATGAGTCACTGGTACAGTACTACCACTCGATAGCGTGACAGTAATTTCGTCATAGCGCTGGAGTGACTCGTCAGATGTAACTATTATACCATTACGCCAGTGAATACCACTAGGAGAAATCCGTTTGCCAGCATTAACTGCAACAACAGCACTCCCAGCTTGCTCTACAGTGTCCGCTAAATTGTTGGATAGAGTTAGTAATGAGGACATTATATTCTCCACAAACTTTTCTGGATGCTCATATCTTGTCGCTTTTTTCTCACTAATGGCATCAGAAAAATGGGGAGAATCCACCCTAGAAAAATGGCTAGTAGGTAATGGCTGACGGCTAATGGAAGATTAGCAATTAGCAATTAGCCCAACGGGAGCGCCAGTTAAGAGGGCGCGGGAAACAAGCTGCTCTTTCCTGGACTCACAATTAGCAATTAGCAATTAGCAATTAGCAATTAGCAATTA
>CAXTSI010000093.1:0-21921 GCA_964246695.1 uncultured bacterium | reverse complement strand
TTACCAATCATTGGGACAATACCAACAGGCGATTGAGTTTCACCAACAGTGGTTGAACATAGCTAGAGAAATTGGCGATCGCTTTGGCGAAGGAAGCGCGTTGGGCAATATAGGACTTGCGTACCAATCCTTGGGACAATACCAACAGGCGATTGAGTTTCACCAACAGTGGTTGGACATAGCTCAATACAGTTCAGTTAAGCATCAGCCCAGAAACCCGGTTTCTTCAAGAAACCGGGTTTCTAAGACCTCAGCTACCCTTAACTGAACCGTATTGGGACATAGCTAGAGAAATTGGCGATCGCAATGACGAAGAAAGCGCTTGGTTCAATTTAGGTTTGTCATTAGAAAACATAAATCGGGAATCAGACGCGCTTGGTGCTTATCGCAATGCTAGTAAATTGTATCAAGCAATGCGACTCGATGCTAATCTCCAAGATTGCAACAATGCAATTGAGCGTCTTTCGCAACAGGATGTACCTGTAATACCTCGCCAAGGATTTTGGGGTTGGCTGAGTAATCTGTCGTGCTACTTAAAAAAACTGTGGCGGCGAGTACGTGCGCAGTTTAGGTGGTAAAATGTGCTCCCCATCGTGATTAATGAATACAACGAGTGAAAGGTTCATACAAGCGTCAGGGGGTGCGACGAAAGTTCAATACTTTGAGGCATGTAGTCAACTTTTGAGCATTTTCGTGGAATACATGGCTCAAAGTACTAATCTCTCGTGCAGGTGAATGGCCGGAACGTGGCAGCAACTCTTAAAACCTATCTCTGCGTTCAAATGTCACAGAAGCCGCGCCCGCGTGGGAAAACATGAGACATAATAGCCCATAGTGTTTACAAGTGATTTTCAGGCAGCATCTTTCCATGAAGGATACGCACAATGAAAATATCATCTTGCCGCTTGCGGTAATAAACAACGTGGCTTACATAGCGATAGCGTGAATATTCCTGCCCTGTTCTATCGCTTACGAAAGGCCGCCCCTTGCCGGGCGCTTCCGCAAGTTCGCACAACGCGCTTTCAAGACCTTCTATGTACTTATCCGTCTGCGCTTCGCCAAAATCCGCCATGCTGCGGATAATGATAGTCCTTATATCGTGATCGGCGCGCTTCGATTTGGTGTACTTACCTTGCATGAAATTCCGCTTTTGCCTGTGCGACAATCTCATTAAAGGACATATCACTCTCGCCGCTGGCTTCTCCCTCTTCCAAAGCGTCCATCAACGCCTCGTATTTTGCCTCTTCTTGTTCCAGAAGCCTTAGCCCTGCGCGAACGGCCTCGCTCGCAGAGCCGTAACGTCCGCTCTCCGTAAGATGCCCCAGGAACGCGGTGAAATGGTCGCCTAGATTGATGCTGGTTGTACCGCTCATGACAAAATCCTTTCGTTGCTTCATCATATTACTATATTCTAGTAATTCGGGCAAGAACCAATTTCCTCGCGTAGCGATAAGGTGTGAAAATCAACGGCTTCAGGCAGGCGGAAATCCTCGGTTAACGCCGCTATTTGGCTACTCACCAAGAAAGACGCTGACCTTGATTTTTTAGGGTTTGTTGCAATTGGGGCATTCGTTGTTGTGGAACAATCTGCCCTGGGGTTAAATTGGGTTGAGTTAGGAGCCAAGCTGCGGTCACTCCCGCTGCTGCACCGATGCTCCACTCGCTGTTATGAATGCGGGTGACAGCGTTGACAATATGAGTAACGGCAATACTCTTTCCACCAATCAGGAGGTTGTCAATCCCCTGAGGAATGATGCTTTCCAAAGGTATCAAAGTAGGTCGAACCACAAACTCTCTAGCAGGCGCTTTAGTCGCTTCGTTTGGTGGTTCCCAGTTGCGATAACGACACCCATGTAAGTCGATGTCGTAGTGGGTTAGAGCGATCGCTGTTGCCGAGAAGTCACGACCACCTGATATGTCTGTCCTAATATCCGCTTCTCGCATCATGAACTCATTTTGTCCGTAAGCTTTGCGTCCCAAAATCCGTCGCCCCTCCCGAATATAAGGCATCATACTCAACCCCGAATCTGTACCCATCAAAGACTCAGATCCTGACAAATAAGCGAGGGGAAAACCCGGTCGGGTTTGAGTTTCCATCAGCCATTGAGCAAATAAAAGCGCATGTTCTTCGGCTTGCTTGAGCGCACTTAACGAAAGCCCCCCCATCCAGTTTTGACGTTGTCCATTCGCGATCATCTGTTCTTGAGTCAAAATCAACGGCGGATTCATTAAGTTCCAGTCGTTCCCCCGATTCCAGTTGACTAAGGTGATGTCTCCAAGAAAGGGACTATCGACGAAGGGATCGTTGCGGCTTTTACTGACAATACGTCGGTAATTGAAAAAGCTTCGACCTGCAAATACGGGGAACCCTTTGATAGAGTAGTCTCGCCGATGTTCCTCTTTTGACATTCCAGTCTGAATAAGAGCGAGTTGAGTACGACTTAGCCCGCCATCGTCTCGAATAGCAAGTACAAAAGGAAAGGTAAATGCTTGGGTGCATTCCGGGTTATCTTTGGGCGCTGCGTGAATTTCACCAGTAGTTGCACGAGATTCCGATCCCAACCTCTGGGGGATTCCAGCCCAGCCCACCAATTCCCCTGTATCAGTTGCATCGATGACGATCATTCGACCTTTTGCTGGTGCTTGCAGTCGCAGGGGTACTTTCTCAAATACCCGATCGCCAAACCAAGAGTACCAAGAGGTCAACTCTTGAGAAAGCCGACCTTTGGGCAAATATTTCGGGTCGCGTGGAATCCGCCGTACTGCATAGATGGCGACAATATTCCGACCTGTACTGTCAAATTCAGCTCCTTTAAAGGCAATTGAAGTTCCCCAACGGCTTCCAGAAGCAAGACGAGATGAAGATTGCAGCAATTGTTCTGCCGCGTCAGATCCGGCTTTGGGAGGAAAGCACAGCTTTGCCACCCAGCAACTGTTAATGTCAGAAACTTTGAGGGCAGAAGGAATATTTGACCAAGCGGGAAGTTCTACAGGTTGTTGTTTAATTAACTGCTTGAACTCTATCCAACTTTTTGAATAATTTTCTTTTGCACGCATGGTCAGTGATTCATCAACTGCCGATACTCCTTGGGAGCTAATTTGTCCCCCAAGCCAAGGGGTGAGTTCGATTAAGCAAGTTTTCGCCCCCGATCGCATTGCTTCTGAAGCCGCTGCAACTCCTCCTAAAGAACCGCCAACTACAACAACGGAACATTCCCATACCTCACCCGCCGCAGGTAGGGGATCAAGCCGGGGCTTGCCTTGAGGTGTCACAAGCGGTTTAATCGCTGTAGTGGTCGTTTTTGGCAGCTGCGGTGAAAAATAAGTATGCAGAAAACTCAAACTGACTGCGGCGAGGAAACCTGAAGCCGACATCAGCAAAATAAGACGTTGGGGTAGTTTCACTTCAATGTTTGACAAACGCGTCCATGACTGTTTATTTTCATAGCCTGTGTTAGTTTACTGCTATCCACAGGCTACAACAATCAGAGTCTTAAACTAGCTGTCGCTTCAACTCCTGTATCAATACTTGGCAACGTTTCATCGCTTCTCTCGCCTGTTGCCGGAATTGTTTAGCTAGCTCCTGGTTGGTTGAGTACACCTCAGAACCCTTTCGCCTGAGTTCAACAGCTTGTTTACTAAGTTCCTTAATGCGAGTTTTTAATTCTTCAATTGTTTTCATTTTTACTCCAGTTCTGAAATTACAAATTCCAAATTTTCAGCTTCTTCATAAAGTTTATCTGCTCTAGTGGCTAGTAAGCTTGCATCCTCAATGTCATTGTTTTCTAAGGCTTTTTCCGAAGCTGCATACAAATCATCGATGATTTCTTGTAATTGTGCGTATGCTTTTAGCAATGTATTTCGTGTTTCTGATTTCATCTTAGCAACTGATCGGCTCTGGATTTAAGGCTGGGCGCGTGAGTATCGATAGATGCTGTTAGCGAAATATTACTTAACATCGAATTAACCGACCTAGGCTTTGATTTGGCGCATACTGTCTGAATGCAGAGGGCGACTAATCGCCACTGTTCGCGAACAGAAATTGCTGTATATCGTGTTAAAGCAGTTTAAACCGATCCGGTTTAAATAAACCATAAATTTGTCGTAAAATTTAATACTAAACAATTAAGTAAAAATTCGCTTCAATTTGTTTCTATGCACGCGATCGCACAAACTAGTTGCGTTTTATACCTGTATATGTAAAACTGGACAGCACAATTATCAGTTGGTGCGATGCCGAAGGCAACGGCTTAAGCCATGTCGCCGCATTGTACTAGTACACGGGGCGCGGAAATAAAGCTACCATTCAGAATTCCTAGAAAGCTTGCGTTGCAGGCTTTTAGATTGCTTCGCAACGCTTGCAACGCTGCGCGATTTTTAATTTTTAATTTTTAATTCCGCGTAGCGGTACTAGGATAGAGTGTGGCGTTGAAAAAAGTCCCAGATCTTCTCAGTGGCGTTAAAACCAAGTTTATCATTGACCTGTTTTAGCTTTGGATCTTGGGTTGCACCACCAGGCCAGAAATGTCCACCGTCTACGACAGCTAACTGTACGACCTCTGATCCACCAACACAACCCGATCCCTGAGAGGCTTTTACTTGTAAACGATCGCTTGGATTAGATTGAGGACGCTTTATAGTTTGACTCGGTGAAGGACATTGATCGTGCGTTTTCCAAAAGCTTACCGTGTCTGGGATAGAAACAAGCGATCCTCTTTTTTGAGTGTCGTCATCACCGTCATAAAGAACCTCTTGATCATTTGTACCGTTGATCATGAGCATCGATACAGGAGTTTTAGTCTGGCAATCAGATTTAATCCGAACTGAAAGAGATCCAGCTACTGATGCGAAAGCTGTAATTTTATCAGGTATTTTGCAAGCTAGAGCTTGGGTAAGTATTGCGCCCCTTGAGAAACCAGTGGCATAAACTCTACGGCTATCAATATTTATATTTTGCTTAAGATGATCGATTAGTGCCGAAACAAACGAAACATCGCTGACATGTGATGGAGGAGTACCTCTGGGACGCCATCTATGGTTAATTGCATCTGGATAAGCAACAACAAACCCTTTTTGCTCTGCCAAATCATTGAAGCGAGTAACGTCAGCCATTGAATGACCACTACCGTCATCCCCATGAAAAACTAAAACTAACGGCATGGGATGGTTTGGACTGTAAGATTTGGGAGTGTAAAGATAGTAGCTGCGTAACTGTCCCTGGTCAGTTAGGTGTCCATAGTTGTCACCGTTAGAGATTTTTTCCTTAGGCATACTTGTTTGCTCTGCCTGGATTGACTCGCAGGCTGTTACCAAAGTAACTGAGAGTATGCAAGTAAGAATGCGCTTCAGAAGTTGGGAGTTCATCACGGTGGGTTCAATGTGTCTGACTAAATATAGAGTACACTTATTGCCTTAGTAATGTCTTCCTACGAATGGACTAATTAACTCTAGTTGTTAGTTATATAAAACTCCAGCTATAGATAGAATAATATCGTCTCAAGAGATAGGGGCAGAGCCTGCGTAAGGAATTGTTTGCAAGTTTTCCTAAAAAATTTCATACTTTTTGGGGAAGAAACGCAAACGAGTCAGCTATGCTATCCCCAGAAAAACTTGCCCTTAAACAAACCGTAGCCCGTCGCCACCCCTGGTTTAACCGACTAATGGCAATTATTGCCGTAGTTAACTTATTTTTAGTACTTTTTGATTTGAGCTACGTGCCTTGGCGTGATTTATACCTACTGCAAATTCCTAACTTAACTCAGTTGTATGACCCAATCAAAGGCATTGAACCTCATCGAGACACGCAGAATTATCTCAATAAAGTCTACCAACTAGAAAAGCAGGTTTTGGATACAGGACTACAGTCATCCGATACAGAAAACTTATTGGCTCAGTTGCGAGACAAGAGCGATGAGATGATTAAGGATAATCCGTTCGCTGGAGCTAGTAAAAGTGGTACGCTAGAAAAGATTAAAAATCTAATGCGCGATCGCATGAGGATTGAATCGGCGCATCAAGCCTTGAGATTATTTTGGAGTGAGGCGCATTTTGAGCAAGCGGGTTGGCAACCAGAAATTACATTTTTTCATACCCAGATTCAACCGTTAATTAAAACGAACTACTATCGCCGCATCGGAATAAACGGCAAGTTCCTCAATCATTTCTGGCAGATAGACTTACCATTTGTTATTTTATTTAGCTTAGAATTTCTGGGTCGAACTTTGTTTATCAGTCGCCAGGAGATTGGCTTAACTTGGCTGCAAGCAATGGTACGCCGTTGGTACGATCTTTTTTTACTGCTACCATTTTGGCGACTTTTGCGAGTCATTCCGGTCATAATTCGCCTCAACCAAGCTGATTTATTAAATCTCGATCTTGTCCGGGAGCAAATTAACCGCGATTTCCTGTCTAATTTTGCTGAGGAAATAACTGAGATTGTGGCAATCCAGCTGATTACTCAACTTCAAGAGTCAATTTACCAAGGCAAAATCATAAATTGGTTGTTAAGACCACAGACACGCCAACATTATATTGATATTAATACCACCAACGAAATCAAGGCGATCGCCAGACGCATTTTGAACCTTACAGTCTATCAAGTTGTCCCGAAAATTCAGCCAGACATAGAAGCATTACTGCATCGCAGCATTAAAACTATTCTTAGTCAATCTCCTACTTATCAACAACTGCAAAACGTGCCAGGAGTCAATCAATTACCCACTCAGTTGACAGAGAAGTTAGTGACAGACATTTCTCAAGGATTATATACCACTATGACAACTTTATTAGAAGACCCTGAGGTAGGAGTAATATCCAATCGTTTGATTGACAATTTCAGCGCCGTGTTAGAAGTAGAAGCCCAAAAGGAACAGAATATTCAGGAAATTGGCTCTTTACTGATCGACTTACTGGAAGAAATCAAAATTAACTACGTTAAAGGAATTGCAGAAGGAGGAGTAGAAAAAACCTTACAAGAAGCAACTCAGATCCGTCAAAACATTCAGCGCCCTCGCAGCTGATCGGCACTACCCCAGAAACCCGGTTTCTTCAACAATACCTTCGCCAAAATACCCTCACTCTAGAAGAGTGGGGCTATACAAACAAAGCCCACCTCCGTGGGCTGGAATCCTTACAGCCCACGGAGGTGGGCTTTGTACTTGTAGCCTCAGGCTTATAGCCTGTAAGGCTTTTCATAAATTGGCGAAGGTATTGTTCAAGAAACCGGGTTTCTTCAATCCGGGGAAACAGTATGCCTTATAAATAACCTTCCTTTTGTGCAAATTTACGTAAGCGAGTCAGACATTGGCGCTGATAAAAACTGCTTAGTGTAGAGACTTGCAGACCAAATTCTCCTGACAATTCTTTCCAACTCACTTCTGGAGGCAAGCGTTTCAAAATTAACACTTGACAGTTGACATCTGGACGCCCTTGAATGTGAGTGCGTCCTAGTTCTCCGTCATAGTCTGCTTGTGCCCATAACTTCACGTTTTCCAGAATCGGAGGAACGTCAGAAGGAGCAGCTAGTTGATCTACAGGGTCAATGAAATTTTCTCCATCACCGAATAGAGATTGGTAGATGATGGGCGATTTGTTGTACTGAAAGTCGCGCAGTCTCCATCTCAAGTAAGTATTCAGCCAAGTTATAACAGAGCCACGATTGGAGTCATAACCTCCACAAACGTTGTGGCAGAAATACAACCAAGTTTGTTGCAGTGCGTCTTGATAGTAAAAAGTATTTTCCCGCCAGAGTCTGCTAGCAGTCAAGCAAATGACTTGCGTGAGCAATTTCTGACGCTGTTGACTTCCGAGTGGGTGTCCACAGGCTTCGTTAACTAAACGCCGCAGCTGTTCCTCCAATCGATCCATACCAGTTTTAGCGCAAAGAGCAAGCTCTTTTCAGTATTGCCCATAAAAGCACTTTTTAAAATTACCCAATAATATTAATATTGTGTACTTGACAGCTTTCCCTTTATGTTGTTTATTTCAACCTAATCCCAGCCAAGCGAGAAGATTTTGCCACCAAGAAGTACTAACTTGACCGCCGAATTTGTTACAAGTAGTTACTTGTTAGTGGAAAATACAACCAACAACCAACACCCAACAACCAACAACCAACAACTAACACCCAACAACTAACAACTAACAACTAACAACTAACAACCAACAAAAAAATGCAGCTAGCTCCCCTATTTCCGATTTTTTACCAAATTCTCAAACCGACTTTTCCCAACTGTCTTTGGTGTGGCGATCGCAATTCAAAAATGATCGCGCTCACGTTTGATGATGGTCCCCATCCCCAATACACACCTCAACTGTTAAAAGTTTTAGACCGTTATAACATTCCCGCTTCGTTCTTTTGGTTGGGTGCTTGCGTCAACCACGCACCAGGAATAGCCAAACAGGTATGCGACAAAGGACACGCGATCGGATTGCATGGGTACGATCATCGAAATTTTCCCATGCTCTCCCCAAGTGACCTTAAGCACAGCTTAGAAAAAACCCAAGCAGCCATTTACAATGCTTGCGATCTACAACCTGAACAAGTACGTGATGTCCGACCGCCCAATGGTTTATTTACACCGGAAACCTTGAAATTATTACGTCAGTGGAATTACCGACCAGTTATGTGGAGTGTTGTGCCAGAAGACTGGGTGCTACCGGGAGCGGCTACCGTAGTGCAGCGAGTTTTACAGCAGGTCGAGGGTGGCTCACTGATTGTATTGCACGACGGTATGTGCGGCGGACAAGATGTCGCCGTAACAACACAAATTCTGATTCCCCGACTCCTAGAACAAGGCTATCAATTTGTGACTGTAAATACTCTGAGGAGTTGTTAGTTGTTGGTTGTTGGTTGTTAGTTGTTGATTGCTAATTGCTAATTGCTAATTGTGAGTCCAGTCCTGAAGGCGGGTTTCCCGCCGTAGGGAACTGGCGCTCCCGTTGGGCTAATTGTTCGTTGCCATTAGCTATTAGCCATTAGCTATTAGCTATTAGCCACTAACCACTAACTACTAACCACTATCTACTATCTACTATCTACTAACCACTATCTACTAACCACTAACCACTATCTACTAACTACTAACAATTAAACAGAGCTGCTCCTAGCTGGGCGCTTTTGAGCAGGTTTAGGGTCGGGGGTCTTGGCTGGGGAAGGCTCATCAGTCCCCAACAGATTCTGGATCTCGCTTAAAGAACTGGGTTTTGCTGCTGGTTCTGCTGGTGACTCACTCACATACTCAATTAGGTCTTCTATTTGACAATTGAGAGCTTTGCAAAACCTAATGATTCTTTCAATCTGGTCTGTTCCAGTTCTACCGCTTTCCCAGTTTTGTATAGTGCTTTCGGTCACGCCTACAAGACGTGATAGCTCTAGCTGGGTTACTCCGGCTTTTTCACGCAGAGTAGCTATCCTTGGTTTTACCTTCTGTTTCACATCCACGGCAGTTTTTCACATCCACGGCACTTTTGTTTTACCTATAGCCGTAGATCGTAGCATCAAAAAAAACTTGTGCCAAAAAAATTTTGCCCAAAAAAATTTAGCTTAGCTCTTGACACACCCAAAATATTTGGTTAAAACTATTAAGTATAAGGAGTCAGCGACCTCCATAGCAATCTTACTTAAGTGGGGCGGCTATATAAAGGAGGATGAGCCACAGGGCAAAACAAGCGCAAACGTTCAGTTTTAAAAGATCTTTTAGCAGAAATCCGGAATGATGCGACTTGATTTTGTAGCTGCTTATAGACAAACAACAGAGAAGCACCTGATGAAACTACTTAAGGTGTTCACCGTCTGACAAACAACACACAACTAACGAGGTCTAAAAAAATGTTTAAGAAGTCAGTAGCTTTTGGATTGTTAGCAGCAGGTTTGATGATTGCACCAACAGCGGCATTTGCTGGTGGCCAATCTCAAAGTAATCAGCAATCAATTGAGCAAAATGGTGCGGCTTCGGATGGTAGTACCAATGCCCAAAGCGCTCAAAATATCAGCAACCAAGTCCAAAGTCAAATTCGTCGCACCAATCCTGGTTATCACTACCCCAGATCCTGCGGTTCCGGCTCTAGTTACCAGGATCAAAACTCAGGTCAGGGTATCACCCAAAATGGCGCGGCGTCATACGGTTCTACCAATGCCCAAGATGGCAGCAACCACAGTAACCAAGTTCAAGCTGCCCGTGCTCACCACGGCTGCTAATTAATTGAGCCATGAGGCGTTGCTGAATTGATATGGGTGCAAACTATTCGCTCTTACGAGAGCAACGCCAGATACAATTACAACACACAATTACAACACACAACTAACGAGGTCTAAAAAAATGTTTAAGAAGTCAGTAGCTTTTGGATTGTTAGCAGCAGGTTTGATGATTGCACCAACAGCGGCATTTGCTGGTGGCCAATCTCAAAGTAATCAGCAATCAATTGAGCAAAATGGTGCGGCTTCGGATGGTAGTACCAATGCCCAAAGCGCTCAAAATATCAGCAACCAAGTCCAAAGTCAAATTCATAGAGCCAATGCTGGTTATCACCCTTACAGATCCGGTCACCCCAGATCCTGCGGTTCCGGCTCTAGTTACCAGGATCAAAACTCAGGTCAGGGTATCACCCAAAATGGCGCGGCGTCATACGGTTCTACCAATGCCCAAGATGGCAGCAACCACAGTAACCAAGTTCAAGCTGCCCGTGCTCACCACGGCTGCTAATTAATTGAGCTATGAGGCGTTGCTGAATTGGTATGGGTGCAAACTATTCGCGAGACAGGAGCAACGCCAGCTCTATTCCTACAAAAAACGACTAAAGAGGTCTAAAAAGATGTTCAAGAAGTCCCTAGCTTTTGGATTGTTGGCAGCAGGTTTGATGATTGCACCGACGGCGGCATTTGCTGGTAGCCAATCTCAAGGTAATGTGCAGACAATTGAGCAAAATGGTGCGGCTTCGGATGGTAGTACCAATGCCCAAAGCGCTCAAAATATCAGCAACCAAGTCCAAAGTCAAATTCGTAAAGTCCATAAAAATTCTGGTATCTACGGCTACCACAGCAACTGCCCCGGAGGCTATAGTTCCCAGGCTCAAAACTCGGGTCAGGGTATCACCCAAAATGGTGCGGCGTCATACGGTTCTACTAATGCCCAAAATGGCAGCAACCACAGTAACCAAGTTCAAGTTGCCCGCGCTCAACACCAGTGCTAATTAATTGAGCCATGAGGCGTTGCTAAATTGGGTGCAAACTATTCGCGCTCTTACGAGAGCAACGCCACCTCTGTTCCTACAACACACACACCACAAAAGAGGTCTAGAATAATGGTGAAGAAAACTTCCACCTTTGGTTTATTAGCTGCGGTTCTGATTATAGCCCCAACGGCTGCTTTTGCTGAATCAAGCAGTCAGCAGGAGCTTAATCAAAGTGCTACTGCCGTCGGTTATGGTAGTCAAGTTCATCAAAGAGCCACCGAGACAAGCATCCAGCGTCAACATAGAGTTGGTAATTCCTCCGGTTGCGGCTGGGATCCACAGTCACAAGGCTCCTCTCAGCTTGCGAACCAAAATGGTACTGCTTTCAATGGTGGTCATGTTGACCAACGTGCGGACCAGATCAGCAGACAAACTCAAATTGCCGTGGGTCGTCGCTGCCACTGAATTCCTGGGTAAAAGTCTTTGGTGAAGTCTGTAGCCAAAATGGTGCTGCTGCTCCTCTTTGGCTTCTACGTTGAACCAGCCTTTGATGAGTTGAGATCCCAAGATGCATGAATCTTCCAGATAATCGAGCTATTGGGCGTTGCTGAATCTTTGGAATCAGCTAAACCATTTCTTAACAGAGCAGCGCCAGATTGCTCACCAGAGTACAGGAGAAATAGAATGTGTCTGTTAGCAGTGCCGTGGTATGCCAAAGGTGAGGAGTTGAAGGAGGTTTTACCGATTTCCGTGCGTTGGCAAAGTCAACAAAATCGGTCGTTTTCTACGAAGAAAGAGGAATTAAGCCATGCCTGCCAGACCATCGATTTTATTACTAGTGTTCTGTTTGCTAATTGCAATACCTGCTGGAATTGCTAGGGCAGATAACGATATTGATATTCAAAGTCCCAACTCCAGGGTAAGAGTTGATGACGATGGTAATATCAAAATTAACTCTAACACTCAAACCGGAAGCATTTCTCCCCTGATTGTACCCACTTCAAGGCTGCCGCTAAATCGTCGTCTCCGGCAATTACGGAGTTCAAGATCCCCTCAAGACTCTCAGTACTCTCAATGTAATGGGAGAACTTATACCCACCAAAGCAGTCACAACTATGGTACTGCAGTTAATCACACTTCCACAACTACAACTACAACATCTTGTCAATAGTTCACTTGAAGATCGCTATGAAATTTAAATTACTTTCCCTCACTTTGTTCTCGCTTTCTGCTGTATCTCCCTTAATGATACCTTCCCTCACTCACCCTGCAATGGCAGGATGCGTCGCGGTTGATGTCGGCACGCAAGTGGCGGTTGACGGTAACAGGCAAGGACATCAAACGAATCATACAACTCAGAATTTTGGACCGAATTGCACTAACAGCAGGGGTGGCACTGTTAACACCGTAGGACAACAAAATTGTGTTTCTGGTAGCTGTGAACAACGCCGAACCAGCTCTCAATATGTTGATGGAGATGGTAACCCCACTGGTGTAAAAACTCCAAACATTGGTATTCAAGTGCATACTCCGGTACATGTGTACAACCCAGCTAAAGATCCAAATTGGAAGTTGTATGGGAGGTAAAAATAAAAGATAAAATAGTAGAATGGCGTCCAAGTAAAAATTTTCAGCCAAAGGAAATTCTCCTGTTGGGGAATTTCTCCTGGGTTGCACTTGAGAAGTCATCTTTTCAGGTCATATATAGAGTCAATTCAGATTTTTCTGAAAGTCGCCTTGAACGCAATTTTTCTACACAGAATTCAGCAGGTAGTTGATTCCTATACCTGCTGCTACCTAAATACAGCCATGAGAAATTTACTGTTTTTTGCATGCGGCGTAGCAATGCTTGTCACACTCACCACAGCATTTGCTCATCAGAATTTCATTCACAGCAGCCAAAGTTCTTCTGTTAACTCAAACAGCAATAGCGATATGAGCACCTTTTCTTCTACTAGCCAGACCTCCAGCAGCGATTCATCCGATTCATCTGGAACCCAACAAAGCTTTACAAGTAGCCAAAATACTAGTGATTCATCTGGTGGAACCCAACACAACTCATTTAATCTGAATGCAGCTAATCTCAGTCAACCCCACATCTTGAGCATTAAAACCTCAGGAAATCAGTTGACTGGTCAGATTACTGTCAATGGTAAATTAATTAAACGGCTCAATAAAAATAGTGAAAACATAAATATTTCACCATTTTTATCAGTCGGAGAGCAAACGGTGAAAATTTCAGCTCGTTATGCGCCTGCATCATCTTCGGTGAATGTAGGACTTTCCGGTCCTGGCACCAATGTCCTTCAGCAAAACAGTGGTAATGGTATGTTAAACTACACCATGGATGTGACTGTACGCTAAGATTATTTTGAGCAATTATCTTGCTGATTGTCCAAGGGCAACTAGCAATTAAACAACTCATGTAGGTGAGGGCTTAACCTTCAGTAACTAAATAGATCTGGTTGCTTGTAGCTGAGTTTCTAAATTTGCACGCACCCTCAATTCTGCTACTGACCAAATCGAAGACTTATTGGCAGCGCCGGCAAAAGCATCTTTGTTATGGGTGACAATTGCATCCAATTCCTGATAACTGACACAAACTAGCTCTACAGCAGATTCAAAATCCTTCAACGGTGACGAGCGTGCTTGCTGTATAATAGTTTGTTCCACAGTGCAAATCTGAATTTTCTCTTCTAACCAATCGATTACTATCTCAGCAATCTTTGTATTCCGTAAACGGCTGGCATAAGCGTAGATTTTTTGCCAACCAATATCTGTGACATGCATCTGAATCGACGGATGTACCCTATCCAATAATTCGCTAACATCTCCTACAAACTCGTTTCGATTCATCAAAGCCTCTAATATTAGGTCAGCATCAACTAAGATCCCGATCACTTTTAACCCCCCAATTTAACGTTCAATTTATCGTAATAAATACAAATGAGTATCTTACTTCAGTAGGAATACAGCTATCTACAAGCTATAGGGACAGTATTTCAGATTTATGCAGTATGTTTGACTAAATTTAAATAGAAGGGAAAAATAAACTTGTGACATCTCCCTATTTTGTAAAGGTTAGTAGCTAAGTCACTGAAACTGACTACGTATGACGACAAATAATTTTTGTAGTTCCATTTTGACGATCTTCGATTTAAAGAAGCGTAAACAGTGGAGATCGCTTGGAGGTCTTTAAGATGGTAAATATTATATAGCAATCCTATTTGATTTGTGAAAATTTACAGTGCCAGAAACCCGGTTTCTTTAAGAAACCGGGTTTCTCCGCGTTCACAAATGATTTAGGACTGCTATAAATAATACATTAAATTATATAAATTAACTAAAAAGATTATGTTTAATTGTGAATTTTTTGTATAGTCAACCTCACTAGAACCTACGCACGCTCACAAATTGAGCATCATGTGTATAACGGAATTCCGTCATTTCGGCTTGTAGAATTGACCACATGGTAACGGCGGGGCAACCCGACGACTGGAAGTCGCGGCTACAAAGACAAAGTCCGCCTGCGCGGACTAACCTATAATATAGGGTTTCAAATTTAATTTGGCGACAGTAATAAAAGAGCGGTAAGTAGGTGGGCGAGAAAATTTATAACTATGTCCGCAGCGAACGGAGCCTTACATCTTGCACCTGGGTGAAAAACCGGGTTTCTTGAGAATGACTAATGGTCATACCCTTGATTTAAGGTTGAGAAACCCGGTTTTTTTAGTCTTGTTGAGAATGGTGCAAGATCTCAGGAGCGAAGCGAAGTGAAGCAATTCGCTTGCGGTTTTGAGCGTTTTACATTTTGTACTTGCTCTTGTTATTTGTGCCTACCTACTTAGTTGCCAAATTTAATGTAGGGTGGGCAGTGCCCACCCAATACTGCTCGGTTAACAGTCATTGAGGTGCCAGAAACCGGGTTTCTTTAAGAAACCCGGTTTCTAATTTTTGCTTATCCGAGCAGTATTGAGTGCCCACCAACATTTGTAATTGGTGGGCACTGCCCACCCTACTTATGCAAGCTATATATAAGACTGGGTAGAGGGCAATAAGGTTTACTTTTTTTGTTGAAGAATTAGATAATATAAATTTCCGTTACTGACCGTTACCCCAGCGCGATCGCCAGCCACCTTACCAGTACCTAGAAAATAATCCACCCTACCCGCACCTTTAATCGCGCCGCCTGTATCTTGATCGAGAACATAGCGACTAACAATCCGATGTTCCATCTCACCATTGGCATTGACAAAGGGAACCGAAGTGCGAATCAATGCTAAAGCACCAGGAGGCATGAGAGATTTATCTGTAGCAATCGAACGCTCTGCTGTGAGTGAAACTAGGATAGAACCTTGTGCTGGAGCACCGTGGTTTTCTTTAAAAAATACAAAGCTGGGATCGCGTGGAATATAAATATTTAACTCTTGGGGATGCTTCTGGAAATAATCGAGGAGAATCGGCATAGTCAAACCCTCTAGGGGTAATTTGCCATCATTCACTAGTTCTCGCCCGATGCTCTTATAGTGGTAAGCTATATTTCCGGCATAGCCTACTGTTGTTTGCGTACCATCAGGAAACTGAAGTCTAGCAGAACCTTCGATTTGGGCTGTATATGCTTCTAGGCGATCGCGCAACCAAAACAACTCTAACCCTCGTAACCGATTTTTTGCACCTTGCAAACCATCAGATCCTTCTAGTTCCAGCCTTGTGGGATGAGGTTGGGACCAAGAATCTAAATCGGGTGGCAAACGATAAATAGGATAGCGATACTCTGGTGTCGGAACGCGACTAGCTGCGTAAAGCGGTTCGTAATAGGCGGTAAACAAGACCGAACCTTTGTTGTCGTTCCCGACTGACTGGTAAAAGACAAACTCCTTGGAGATCGCTGCATTCAGTTCGTCTGCAGAATTAGACTTTAGCAGTAGTTGGCGGAATCTTTGTAAACTTTTGAGGACGCGATCGCGCGTAATACCTACCACCATGTACTGTTGGTAAGCAGCTTCACTACGAAGCAGATATCCCAGACTGCGATCGATAGCCGTTAACAGTGCCTTTTTATCTGGAAGTTGATTGTTTTCACCCCATATTTGTTGATCGAAACAAGAGCGATCGCTCTCACAACAAGGAAACGGTGACTTCTGAATAGGTACCAGCGGTGGCGCTTTTTGCTTTTGAGTAGATACATTCTGATATCGGGGTTGAAGGGATGCTGGTAGTTCCCACCTTTTTACCCGACATTGTGGTGGACTGAGTTCCCTATATTCAAAAGTTTGTATAGGCACCAGGAGAATCAGAGGAATTACAGAGAGGCTGAGGGTGATGGGAGCAAGTGTATTATTTTTCATCTTGGGTAGTTATCAAGTATAAATTAAATTACAGTAGGGTGCGTTAAAAGCACTTGTTATTTGCGAAATTTTACTTAATCGAGAGTACGACACTGCCTCAGAAGGTGTCGTACTCTCGGTTAACTCACCCTACTTATTCATTATTTACGCAAAGGCACAAAGGCGCTAAAAAAACTTTGCGCCTCGCCTTTGCGTGAAATCCCTTGTATTCCCCAACTCTCTGTTGCCTAGCTACTCATTCATATTGCGGTAGGTAGCGACTGCTGAAGGAGAGATGCGATTTAAGTATCGGAAAATCCAGTATTTAAAGATGGTATCTAAAATCACTGGGAATGTGGCAATAAATAAGAAGATAAAATCGTGAGAGGCTGGTAATCCAAAATGGCGCGATATCCCTTCTAGAAGTACTTCCCAGCCATGAGGAGAGTGGAAACCTACAAAGATATCGCTGAACAAAATAATAATAAATGCCTTGGCACTGTCACTTAGACCATAGACTACATTGTCAACGAACTCTTTTAACATGGCGATTTCTCGCTTGCTAACTACCAAAAGCCAAGCGAAAGCAGAAACAGCCAAGATATCTGCAAAAACATTTTTGATAGCTTCCCCGCTAGTCTCGCGATATTCTTCAGCAATATCATGAGCCTTTTCTTTCACCCGTTCTTCCATCTCCTTTTCCATCTGCTCAGCAGGCAGTAGGGCGGTGTTTTTAATCAGATTTTCAAACCTGATTCTCTGTTCAAACTTTTGGAGTTCTGACAGTGCTTCTTCTTCCATTTCAGAGTTGAGGAATAATGCAATTTCCTCAGAAGAACTCTTAAAACGATCAAGAATCGGTCCCACTATCAAGGGTTTTGATAGCTGATGGATGAGAATAGGCACGATGATTAGCAGCAACAGAAACCTCACAGATGTGATTGTTCTTCTTTGCGACTTGCGAAAATTTTGTACAACCTCTTTTTCGGCGTTGGGATCTACTAATTCAACTTGCAGACGATTAATAGTCTTGAAAATCGAACGGGGTAATATCCCGGTTGTGTCTGCCTTACTCCGTGGTTGATTATTAGCCGATTTTTTAGTTAATAAATTTTGAGGTTTTTGTGGAATTGTTGCAGGTACTGTTACATTTCCATCTTGGATAATTATATCTGACGACGTAGTTACATCATCATCTAATGCGTTTAATGCGTTGTATTTTGCTATGACTCCATCAATGAATGTTAGTTTTTCTAAAATCTGAGAAGGATTGTGACACTCTATACCAAATCGTATGTAATCTTTTTGATTAGACTCGTTTAAGAAAAAACGGGTAGCTTTAAACTCTGTAAGCCGCATCCGGATAATTCTTAATTGTTTTTTAAGGTCTAACTCAAAATAATCCATAACACTGGTGCTATGAATTGCTGCGGCAGAGTCTATTTTACTACCATTGAAATGTTTAGTTTCTATTGCCTTAATCTGCAAAGCAGCTTTATAAGCCTCATCCAAAGAACGCTCTGGCGTCCGTAAGTACCACTTGTATGCCTTAAGTAAGACATTGTAAATTTTTTGGGTCAAGACAGAATAATTCATTGTAGACAATCATTCCGCATTATTTAGTTACTTTATAAGCTTAAGTTAACGTACGAAGTATCTTAGCAAATCCCCAAGGAGACGGTTGTGATTTCTGATTGCCTTTGGATAGTTGGTCCTAGCCGTAGCGGTAAGACTGCTCGTTTGGTGGAGCAGTTTTGTAGTTGGGTGGATGGCGTTGCTCCCAGAAATGGATTACTGCATACTAAAAACTTCCGAAAAAATGGTGACCGCATACCAAAACACCTGTATCTTCATCAAGCAGAACCAGCAGTTTTAGCTTTGGCTGCTAATAGCGAGAATCGGCGGGAGTTCACAGATAGAATTGTTGCAGCAACCGAGGGAAAATATCCAGTACGCGGGAAAACACCTCTAGGTTTTTTTCAGGATGAAGTTATGTTATTTTGGCCTTTGCTGGTTCAGTCGTTGAAATTGAAGGCACAATTCCCGGTACGACTACGCCCAGAAACTGAGCAGGAATTGGCAACTAAATTGTGGCGTCCCCAATTGAACGAAGAAACTTTGCGTCGTGCAGGTGTTAATGAGTACCGTTTAGTGCGTCGCATCTTGGACTTAATGCAATTAGCTGCTTACAGCGGCACCCAGAGTGAAGAAATTGGCAATGTTTTGACACGCGCTTTAGTACAGCACGCCAGTAACCGACCCACACAACTGCTTGATGATCATACCACAAATCTGGAACCGGAATTTTTGATGTCTTTACTGCTGGATTGGCGTCACTGGTGTCTAGAGCGGGGATTACTTACCTACGGAACGATCGTCGAACTTTACACTCAGCATTTGTTGCCCGACCCGAATTACCAGCAGCAGCTAGCAAAACGCTATCAAGCTGTGCTAGCGGACGATGTGCATGATTACCCTGCTGTAGCGCGTCACCTGTTTGAGTTGCTTCTACAAGGCGGTGCAGTAGGGGCATTTAGCTATAATCCCGATGGTACAGTGCGATTGGGACTGGGAGCAGACCCCGACTACATGTTCGAGTTAGCGGCGCGTATGCCTAATGAAACCTTGACTGGATCAAACTCGTGCCTTGCAGATCAGCTTGCTACGCCGATGCTGAAATTAGTCACAGAACCAATGGTGTTATTGAGCTTACCAGAGGCAGTGCAGTCAATTCAAACCACCTCCCGCGCCCAACTGTTACGACAAACAGCAGAGGAGATAGTCAATGCTATCAAAGAAGGACAAGTGCAGCCAAATGAAGTGGCGGTCATTGCACCGGGTTTGGATGCGATCGCCCGTTACACTCTTACTGAAATCCTCACAAAGCAAAATATCGCGGTAGAGTCTCTCAACGACCAACGCCCTCTGATTAGTTCGCCCATTATCCGAGGATTACTCACAGTAATGGCACTAGTCTATCCTGGTTTGGGACGCTTGGTGGATCGGAATGCTGTGGCAGAGATGCTGGTTGTGTTGAGTAGGGCAACGGATGTGGTAACGGATGTAACGGATAAGTTATCTGTTAGTCCCACAGATCAACCATCCGTTATATCCGCTACAAAATCCGTTGCCAAGATGGACCCGGTACGTGCGGAATTGATCGCAACAGATAAGTTATCTGTTAGTCCCACAGATCAACCATCCGTTACATCCGCTACCACATCCGTTGCCAAGATTGACCCGGTACGTGCGGGATTGATAGCAGATTACTGCTTTGTGCCACATCCTGAACGTCCCAATTTGCTGCCCGTGACAGCGTTTGACCGCTGGGATAGACTAGGCTACAGAGCTACTACAGCATATGGAGAAATACTGCAGTGGTTAGAGGCGCAGCGATCGCAACAAGAGATGCGTTTAATTCCTAGTCCCATTTCCCTTTTAGACAGGGCAATTCAGCGCTTTTTATGGAATGGCAGCAATCTCCCCTACGACCAACTGTCAGCACTGCGGGAATTGTTGGAAACCGCCCAACATTACTGGGAAATTGATACCAGACTCAGGCAAATCCCCCCTTCTGTCTTCCCCGTTAACGGGGGGGAAACAGGGGGGGTCACTCAGCCTCATGCCAACATTGCCGAATTTATACAATTGCTGCGACGTGGCACCATTACAGCCAACCCGTATCCTGTGCGTCCTATCGGACCTACAGCCAACGCAGTTACCTTAGCAACAATCTTCCAATACAGATCTAGTAGGCGATTTCACCGCTGGCATTTCTGGTTAGATGCTGGTTCACCCTTGTGGGCAAAAGGCGGTGCAGCTACTTTGTTCGGAGCGCCATTTTTTCTCCAACAAAGGCTTGGAGAACCTTGGACAGCAGAAGATGAAAAATTGGCACAAGAACAACGACTGCAAAGGATTTTGGCAGATTTGCTTTCTCGTGTATCCGAGAGAGTTTATTTGTGTCACAGCGATTTAGCTGTGAATGGGCAAGAGCAACTTGGTCCGCTGTTACCTTTAGTAAATGCTTGTGTTCCGCTCGTTTCTGATTTGAATGCCGCTTGATACTTCAAAATCGTAGGGTGGGCACTGCCCACCAATTGCCTTAGAAGGTGGGCAGTGCCCACCCTACTTGCTTCAATAGAAAAGGAACTAGATTGTTAAAAATTTGTGTCTAAATTATTTTTGGCAGCCTCTTAGAATTACCCTAATATTAATCCTCTATTATCAACATTGAGTAAAAATTATGTTCGGTATTCTTTGGGGTATTGTAGTTCTACTGTTTGCTTTCTGGGCATTAGGGCTGTTCTTGCATATTGCAGGGAATTTAATTCATGTCGTGTTAGTTTTAGCCATTGCGCTTGCTATCTATAATTTTTTCAAAGCGCGGGATGTTTAGACGCACAACCTGGGAGCTAGTTATAGCTTAGCGTTACCAAGCGATGACGTTGGTAACTATCACGCACCAGACGGCTATTTGATGGCATAGCTGTCGGTTTTTTCTACCGCTATAGTAGTAATATTTTCATAAAATATTAAGTAAGGTAAAGATCTAAATTCAGAGTTTAAATCAATGGTGCTATTCGGATTCGGTAAAAAACTAACCATACCCTCTCCAGCGGAAGCTTTGCCAGGACGGGCACAGCCTATGTCAGTACCCGCTAATCACTATGTCAACGGTAATCCGTTGAAGCCTCCCTATCCACAGGGAATGGAGACAGCAGTGTTTGGCATGGGGTGCTTTTGGGGAGCAGAACGCAAATTCTGGCAACTGAACGGAGTTTTCACCACTGCAGTGGGTTACGCCGCAGGTACAACTCCCAACCCCACCTACAAAGAGGTATGTTCCGGACAGACAGGTCACAATGAAGTGGTGCTTGTTGTCTTTGACCCAAATGTGATTAGTTATTCCGAGTTACTAAAAGTCTTTTGGGAAAACCACAATCCCACCCAAGGAATGCGCCAAGGTAATGACGCTGGTACTCAGTACCGTTCTGGGATTTACGTGTATTCTGACAGCCAAAGGAAGCTAGCAGAAGCATCGCGGGACGCTTATCAACAAGCTCTTAACGCCGCAGGTTATGGTCAGATTACCACGGAAATCCTTGATGCTCCTGAATTCTACTATGCTGAAGACTACCATCAGCAGTACTTGGCAAAAAATCCCAGTGGGTACTGTGGCATAGGCGGAACCAACGTTTCGTGTCCCATAGGAATAGCTCAATCTTAATAAAGGAATGAGTGGGACTTTAATGTATCCCACCCCCTAACCCCTTCCTGCTTGCAGAGAGGGGTATTTATTGATACTTTTTGACACTTAACACCTAATATCATGTCCGTATAAACAGTTACGATATTCAGCCCTCACCCCCGTCCCCTCTCCCATGCTTGGGAGAGGGGTGCCCAGAGGGCGGGGTGAGGG
>CAXTSI010000092.1:0-21959 GCA_964246695.1 uncultured bacterium | reverse complement strand
TACCAGTGTAGATCTGGTCGCTGACTTCCTGCGCTGGGATAATAAGCCGTTCATGACTCAGGGTAGCGTTCAATACACAAAATTACACAAGGGTGTGCATTTTGACCACATATCCTTTGCCTACCCCGGTCATGAGAAGTTGGTACTGAAGGATGTGAGTTTATACTTACCGCGTGGCACGACTCTAGCTTTGGTAGGTAGTTCTGGTGCTGGTAAATCAACAATAGCAGACCTGTTACCAAGATTTTATGACCCAATCTCAGGTCGTATTACCATCGATGGGGTGGATCTGCGCGAGTACGATCTCCAATCGCTGCGAAAAGCAATGGGAATTGTCAGTCAAGATACCTTTCTGTTCAATGACACGGTACGAAATAACATTGCTTATGGAAAACCTGAAGCCAGCGGCGAGGAAATTATGACAGCAGCAAAGCGGGCAAATGCTTATGAGTTTATTAGCAAATTGCCTCAAGAATTTGACACCCTGATTGGCGATCGCGGCGTCATGTTATCTGGTGGACAAAGACAAAGATTAGCGATCGCCCGTGCATTACTGCAAAATCCAGAAATTCTCATTCTCGATGAAGCGACTAGTGCGTTAGATACGGTTTCCGAACGCTTAGTGCAGTCTGCAATTGATGACCTCAGCCGCGATCGCACCACTTTAGTAATTGCTCACCGCCTTTCCACAGTGCAAAAAGCCGATCAAATTGCTGTCTTAGATCAAGGATGTGTGGTTGAGGTGGGAACTCACGAAGAACTTTTAGAAAAGGGTAGTTACTACTCACGCCTTTACTCTATGCAATTTAGTGAGCGATCGTCAGATTCGAGCAAAGGAGATCAAAGTTTACTCCGTCTTTGTCCGCAAATGCGAACACGACTTAACTCGATGATTGGTTGTTTACGTTTATTACTTGATGGTATGGTAGAGAACTCCCAACGGCAAGAATTAATTGCAGAATCATACAAATCAGCCTTGAAAATTTTTAACACCATTGATGTTTTTGAAGATAGTGTTAATTTGCAAACGCGCTTTTCATCAGTGTCATCTGCATCAAATCACAACGGGACTAGCCAAACTGAAAGTTTCAGTCAGTCCGATCAGTTACGGATGCTTCTCGATCCCATGCTGACTTCTCTGCGATCGCTAGCCGACAATTTAGCACATACACCCCAAAAGCAAAATGAATTAATTAAGGAAGCTTATGATTCTGCTATTAAGATGGTGGATGTTTTAGGGGTTTTTGAAGATCAGGTTAAAGGTTAGATATATAGCAATTCTATCCAATGTATGTATATTACTTTTTTAACCAACCGCCAAGATGAGCAACGGATAGGAACGGATGTAACGGATAATTTAACTGTGGGACTTACAGATCAATCATCCGCTACATCCGCTACAACATCCGTTGCCACATCCGCTACATCCGCTACAACATCCGTTGCTCAAGAACGCCAAGAATAAAAAGTGAAAAATAAGTACATTTATTATATACACCAATTATTACTGCAACCAGACACGGCTCACGAAATTCATGATGTGCTTTGTGCCAATGCTGCTGCAAACTTGGGTTACGCTGCGGTGTTGGTTTATCCCGATCGGGGTAATGGTGCGCTGAATCCAGTCCGGTGGATTTTTCCTTTTCAACCCAAACAGCCGGATGCTAAGTTTGTCGAATTTTATAATACTCAAGAAAAGCTAAAGGTTGCTCCTCTAGCAATGCCTTGGCCTATTGACCGAATTCAGGGTAAGTTAACTAACTCTAGTACAATAGCAACCAAGTATTATTTACCTTTTCATCTCCAGGCTTATACGAAAATTGTTCATACTAGAGATTGGAATTTTACCAAAGCAGCTATCAAAAATAAAATTCCAGTTATCTATGAGCGTCACTATTTTCAAGAACGACTTTTTGAACCAGAAATTGTCCACAGTCCATTGTTTCAAATTGCTATAACCCAATCTGAACCAGTCCGGGAAAGCTTGATAAAATATGGAATGCCACCGGAAAAAGTTGTTTGGCTATATAACGGCTTTGAGCAGTCATTTTTAGATAGACAGCCTGAAGTTGCTGAACAATGGCGTCGAGAACTACTGGCAGATGGACGTGAACAGTTGGTTGTTTATTCGGGCGCTTTATATAGTTTCAAAGGCATCGATCTGTTAATTGATGTTGCTAAGGAATTGCCTGAGGTTCAGTTTGCGATCACAGGTGGTAAGGAGTCACAAGTACAAGCTTATCAGCAGATAGCCAGGGATAAACAAGTAGAAAATATGATATTTTTAGGCTGGATACTGCCACGAGAACGATTAGTTAGCTTGTTCCAAGCAGCTGATGTTTTGGCTCATCCTCACTGTTCTGGCAAGGCAGCAAATTTCACAAATCCCGTTAAGTTTTTTCAGTATATGGCTTCGGGAACTCCTATTGCCGTAACCGAGATTCCACCTTTAATGGTATTTAAAAACTCTCCTTTAGTTGCTGGTTGGTGTGAGCCAGATCGTCCTGATAAATTTGCTGAATGTATTAAGTATGTGTTGAAAAGCTATCCCAGAAGAATAGAAGGTTATGCAGATAGTATAAATTTTGCGCGTCAGTTTTCTTGGGAAAATCGAATTAATAAAATTCTCAGTTATGTAGATGAATCCTTCCGTCCACCAATACTTAATGAGTCATTGAATTAATTTATGAGCAGAAAAATTGTCGGAATGCTGAGTGGGTATTCTGGGCTTAAATATATTGATTGGCTGTGGCAGCAAACTCCCCATCCTTTGGGAAAATGGGGCAATATCCAAATGCTAGCGCCAGCATCCAAGCCGGATTTTTTACTAATGTATCAGTTTGATTTTCCCCAACCTACCCAGCAGCAATCTTGGCGGGATCGTTTTCGCAAGCAGCAAAAACCAGAATTAAATATTGACTCTCTGCTGCGAGGTGTTCCCAAGGAACGGGTGATTTATCTTTTGCGAGAACCGCCGCTTGATGAGGTGTTGGAAATCAGTAAGCGCAATTACCAGTCAGCCCAGAATTATTGCGGTTACATTTCCGGTCCCGATGACTTTGCTCCCAATCCCGACTATATGCCAGCTATTTGGTATCATTCCAACTCATTTCGGGATTTCAATGAAATGTCACCTCCAGAAAAGGTGGAAGTTTGTAGTTGGATTACGTCTGGAATTAATCGCACAGCCAGCCATCGTCAGCGTTTAGAGTTTTTGAAGTCTTTGCAAGAGAGTGAAGTTAAGTTTGATTTGTATGGGCGCAACTTACCTGAATGGGCGCAAACATTTGGAGAAATTAGCCAAAAATGGTATGGAATGGCACCGTACTACTACAATTTGGTGGTGGAAAATTATGCTGGCAATAGTTGGTATGTGAGTGAAAAGTTATGGGACTCTCTGCTGGCTTGGTGTTTACCGATTTACTACGGAGGATCGGCTGCTGATAAATTGTTGCCACCGGGTAGTTTTTTGCGGTTACCCAGCTTAGATGAAAAAGGCATTGCTTATATAAAAGAAGTGATTGCTACTCCTGATGCTTGGTTTGAAGCCAAGGAAGCGATCGCCGAAGCCCGACAAATTATCCTTCACAAACTCAATCTGCTTAACTGGCTTTCTGAATACGTTACCAAATTCTAAAATTTTGATCATGGATGGAATTTGTACCCTAGCCAACGACCGAGTTTACGACCAACTTGTTGCCCTACTCAACAGCATAGAGACAATTTTAGGTCCAGAAATACCCGTTTGTGTCTATCCCTACAACGACAATACAGAAAAAATTGCCGCTGAAATTGCCAAACGTCCAAACGTGCAATTGTACGACGATCGCGATTCCATGCAGCGATGGGATCAGTTTTTCCGGGATGTCTGGGATGCCCATCCCACAGCCCAGCAACAGTGGAGAGAAATTGGTAGTCATGGATACTACCGCTTCGGTGTCCATCGACGCTTTTGTGCCTTCGATGGTCCTTTTGACCGCTTTCTTTACATGGATGCAGACACTTTACTTCAGGGACCAGTAGCACCAATTTTCAATCTACTGAATGACTATGACTGGGTTGTTTATGATTTTCAGTATAAAGATTTGACTCATGTCTACAATGTATCTTCTCCTAAACTATTAGAGTTATTTACACCCGAACAAATCAAATCTAAAATATTTTGCTCTGGCTTTTATGCAGCGAAAAAGGGTTTATTTAATCAAGAGAAAACAGATTGGCTGCTGACAAAATTGCGCGAGGGAGAGGCGGAGGTTTTATACATTTGGTCGGCTGACCAACCTATTCTGAACTACATGGTTATTAGAGGAGATATCAAGAGTTGTAATTTAGCTTTACAATTACCTGAAAATGAAATGACAGGTTGCTGCGTGACTTCCTCTCATTTTGAAGACCGAGATCGTATTTTGTATGACCGAGGCAATCGCTTAACTTATATTCATTATATTGGTTTGGCGTCTAATTTATTTAGCGAAGTTTGTGCGGGAAATAATATAGATTTTCCTTACCGAGATATTTTCTTGCATTATCGCTATCTGTTTGAACCAGAATTACGACCTAATTTCAACAGTAAGCCAAAAGCATATAATGCTCCGCCAAGTTTAGCTACACGCGTTTTAAAAAAGTTAGGATTACCAGGTTGAGGATTGGAAAATGAATCGGGGAATTTATATTATTGCTAACGACAAGGTGACAGATCAGGCGATCGCGCTACTTAACAGTATCCGATTACATGATACAGAAACACCAATTGTCATGATTCCATATGATGACAATTATCACAATATTGCCAACACTCTCTCTCAATATTACGGAGTACAAGTCTACGAAGATTTAGATTTTATCGACCGTTTGTCAAATAAATTGCACGATATTTTTGGGAATAAGTTTTTTGCTCGTCCCAATCAATTTCGTAAGCAGGCTTGTTGGTTTGGACCATTTGATGAGTTTTTGTATATAGATACTGATATTGTTGTCTTTGAAAAAATCATTGACAATCTCAACTACTTAGCTGAATCCGATTTCATTTGTTGCGATTATCAACATTTTGGGGGAATTACAAATGTCTTTACACCCAAAGTTTTAGAAGAAAAAGTGTTCACTGAGGATGAAGTTAAGGATATTTTCAACGGTGGTTTTTGGGGGTCGAAGAAAAACTTAATCTCGGAAAATGATTTGTATGAAATTTTTGCAGAGTGTACCGCCCATCCAGAATACTTTGATTTTTCCCAAAAAACTTCCGACCAACCGATTATCAATTATATGCTTCTCAAGCGGATTCCGCGCCGCTTCAATATTGTCCGTAGAGAGGGTAAAGCACCGGGAAATTGGGGGGGAACTTCTTATTTTCAGACTCAGGGAAATATACTGATAGATCCTTCAGTTAATCAACCCCTACAGTATCTCCACTGGGCAGGCATTCGGATTGAACCTGGTTGTCCTTATTGGGAGATTTGGGAACATTACCGTCATCTGAATCCGCAACTGCCATCAGCAATTTTCCCAGAACCTGTGAGCAAAAGTCAATGGCAGCAAAGTTTGGATAACGTGAAAAATCAGTTGCGGCAAATCAAAGCTAAGCTGTAGCTGAATTGATATCGGGTTATTCGCTTGTGGGAGCAATATGAGCGCGTTATTTCTCAAGAATATGGCATTGTTACATCTTGTATTACGCAGATAATCAGCCTGCGATTCAAATCTCAGGCTAATAGCTAAGGTGTAGATCCGTTGTGGAGGGACTGAGCGAAACATTTGCGCGAACGCGAATATCTACTGATGTTCTTGCTATAATTCATCTCCTGGTATGGGATTGACATCAGGTACTCTTGCCAAAATTTGATCGAAGCGATCGTAATCAGCGGCTTGTGCTGCAAGCCACAAGTGACTGAGAGATCGCAAAGGCTGCGACATGCCGGGAGATCGCGGCGATCAACCATTGTTCCAGCGTCACCTGATTCACCTCTGCCAAACGGCGAACTTCCTGCATTAGCTCTTCTGGTAATTGCAATGGATAAGAACTCATTGGCTGAAACGCTCCTTTAAATTTAACGATCGCACCAACACGAAGAGGCTGAATCACTTCAATTCCAAATTGTTGTGCGGCTGGTAAGAAATCTCGTTCGTTGAAGGTGACGATTGCAGATGCTTGGGCATTAATTGCACATTCTAGAACCATTTCATCGTTGGGATCTCGAAGAGGAGGTCGCCACTGAAAATAGATCGGGACTGGCTTCAACACATCTGCAAGCACTCCTAGCACCACATCGATCTCTTCTGGCGTTGTCCAAAACTGTTGCACGTTTTGATCTCGCTTCAACACATCGGCATACTCTAAGAATAAAGCGGATGAGAGAACCCCTGCAATGACTCGCTGTCGAATGGCGCTTAATACGAGAAAACTAGCGCCCCGCCGAGAGCGCAACGCAGCAACCAGAATACAGCTATAGCAATCCTAAATGATTCGTGAACGCAGAGAAACCCGGTTTCTTAAAGAAACCGGGTTTCTGAAGCTTGAGGTGTTCGGATCTCAAATAGGATTGCTATATCGAACACATACATTTGAGAAGAGAGTGAATTGCTTTTTCCAAAAATGTCAATACAGATTAGTAATCGTAGCAGAAAAACTTTAATTTTGTCATCCACTTAAGCATAGTTATATGCCCAGAATATTTTTACCTTTGGTCAGGCGAGGCGCTTAGCTAACTTGTCTATATGGGAATTTCAGCAACTTCTAGGGCAACAAAACATCCAACGGCATTACAGTGAAACGGATCTAGCCCAGGATATTGACATGAAAAATCAATTACGGCAATTCAAAGCTCAGCTTTAGGGACTTCCAGAAAATAAAATATCCCACCCATAAGCCGATCAATCTTATGATTCGTAAGGGCGGGGAAACCCCGCCCCTACAATTTGGGACAATTTATTTCTTGGTGTTCCCTTAGCTTCGGACTAATTCATAATTGCAAAACCCAGCGGTGAAACAGTTCAACGACAATCCGCCACCGTCCCTCCATCTCTTTAACGACATCGTGACGGTTCAGAGTATCGAGTGCTTCTTGTAAACTTAGGTTATCCATACCTGTACAATGAGCTAAAGCATCCACACTTAGCCCCTGTGGATCAGATGCTAACTTCCTTAGTATCACTTGTTGCCCAACTGCACCCCGCGCCGCCTGACCCCAAACGCCATCAAAGTAGTAACGTCCTTGCTGGAAAAACTCAGGGTCGTTGATAACTGCTTCAACGTCTTTTTCAGTGAAGACTGGATCGCGGGAGCGTCCTTGCTCGAAAACATAGTTATTGTAACGGCGAACGAGTTGGAATCCTACTAGCTGCACTAGATAAGGTTGTCCGTAGGTGAGGTTATAAATTTTATCTAGGGCTTCGGTAGTGTAGTCTAGGGGAAAATCTTCACTTGGGTTTGCGAGAATCTGGCGGGTAGCTGCACGTTTTTGGAAGCCAACATGGATGGGTATAATGCTGGCGAAGAAAGGTTGAAAGTAATCTGCTGTCATCTCTTCTAAGGTGTGCAAACCTGCGAAGGTGAAGGCTAGTTTAGAACTCTTTTGCACCAGTCCCCGCAGATACCCTAGAAAATCCTTGGGGATTTTTCCTGTTTCAATCAGATCCTCAATTTTCTCGAATTCGTCTAGGGCAATAATCAAAGATGTTTCATCTAAGGTTTCTATGACATTTTCCAAATAGCGTCTAAATGTAGGTAGGGGAAGATTCAATAGTTCTGCATCGGGGGGAGGTTCCAACTTCACCAGTCGAGAAACTGTATCACTAATGGTAATTAACACTTCTCCCACTCCTAGAGGCGCATCTGCCACTTCCAAAAGGTTGACGTAGGCTAACTTGACTCCTGATCCAAGATAGTTAGCGACGTTTTTAAGGATGGAGGTTTTGCCCATGCGCCGATGACCGTAGAGAACTACAGATTGGACTTGATGACCCATAACCCAAAGTTCCTTTAGGTCTCTCAAGACCTCTTCCCGTCCAACGAAGCGTTCTCCTACTACTGGGTCGCCTATGATGTAAGGATTACGGATAGGCTCAGTGATGGAAATTTCCCCAACCTCACCAGCTATTCCCAGCAGGGCTGTTTGCCAAGTTTGGGCAATGTCTACAATTAGCGATCGTTCTGCTTGTGGTAGAGTATCAGCATTGTCCAAGACGTTTTTGAGTTCTCCTAGTGCGCGATTGAGAGCAAAGGATCTGGCTGCACGAGATACACTGCGTTGAACAACCTGAGTATCTTCAACAACCCGATTAAGGCTGGCGATCGCTTTCCAAGTGGCTGGACGAAGAAGGGGTTCTTGTGGGAAAACAGGCACTTGCAGACTAGCAATAGCGGCTGACTCCCTAGCATATTTAAAGTCTGCTAAAATTTGAGCAAGGGTGAACATTTCCTCGCCATAGGGCAGAGATCGCACGACCTTAAAAGCTTCCTCAGCTTTAGCTAGTTGTTTTGCATGCAAATGCCAGAAACCAGCAGCAGCAGCACGAGCAGGAGTATTTAATTGAGTGTCTGTGATTAAATGTGCTTGCCAACGCCGTTGTCCGGGTAGGAACCACAACTGTTCTAAACCTGCTGACATAAGAGCATTGCTGAGAGAAGCTGAGGCAAAACGCACTAGCTGCCAATCGAAAGGTGCTTCTGCTAATCGAGAGACACGCCAAATAACTTCTTCTGATGGGGTTATGGCAAGTACTTTATTAACTGCTTGCACAACAGGAACAAATTGTAGAGTATATGCTAGCAGTTGATTAGTATTGTGCAAACCGATTTCCCAATCCTGTTGCAGCCAATTTTGCAAGCGCTTAGCAAGATAGGGCAGAGGAAGCGGAGTGACGCGGGGAAGTAACCAGCTACCATTCGGTAAAAATCTTAGGTTTAAAGGTGAGCCCATAAGCCAACTTTCTGGTCGCAGCCACGCCATGCCACTCGCCACGCCTAACCAATTAATATCAATGCCTAGTTGCTGAAGAAGCCCACCCAACATCAATGGTGTAAAAACTGTTAAAACCAATCCTTGGAGAAGCAAATTTCGCTGAGTGGGATTTTGTCGCAGTAACTCCCATACCTTACCCCAATTCATTTCCCTTTCAGGTATATATCCACCCCCGAAAGTGTCCAGATACCACCTTAAAGCTTGAGGAAAGTAAAACACCCAGTACAATAGGCGCAGGTAATCCAAAGGGTTCCATAGCGAGAGAGGGCGCTTCAGCTTGGGGGCTAAGTCTAGGTGGGGAACAGGAGGATGTTGGTTCATCTAATATGCTGCTCCATTTTCTGCAATCCCAACCGGATGTGGATCTTCTGCAATCCCAAGCACGTATAGACATTCCTCTCGTTCCCAGGTTCTACCTGGGAATGCATTGCGAGAGGCTCTGCCTCTCCTCTTGTGTGATACTGGAGGCAGAGCCTCTTGGTTGTCATTCCCTGGCAGAGCCAGGGAACGAGAAAGGGTAGAAGAGTCATTACATACCCTCCACATACTGGGCAAAAGTTTGATAACATAGCTGCACGAGTTTCCGGGGATGTCCGCCGCTTGACTGCAACAGTTGGATAATTTCCTCCTCAGTAAAACTGACAGAAGTCTTAGCTAGACGGTTAACAATAAAAGCACCCATGGTGTTTTCATCCCAAGGCTTAATGTGTTCCTCGTAGCAAATACCTGCTAACGGTGATGTCTTGCCTTCATCTTGACTATCATTAAATAGGTCGTTAAGGGGTTCAGTAGCTGCTAAAATCAGCTTTAGCGGCGCATTACCCCCTTCAGCGAAACTCCGCAACTTATCCCGTACTTGACGAGTAAACCCCTGCCAAGTCAACTTCCCTACATTGTCTAAAGCCAGTAACACTTTTCTTTCATGCGATTTCAAATTCCGGCTTAACATATACCCTGTACTTTCCGGGATACCAACCTCGTGACACAATGCTTTGTAAAAGTCATTTTCATTATCGATCCCATTTAAGTCTAGAAAAACTGGCTGACGCGGTGGTTGCAAGCGACTTTCTGCTTCTCGGCAAATAGCCCATAGCAACGATGATTTGCCAATCCCCTCATCTCCTATTAAAGCAACACTACTACCGCTATTGAGAACCTCGAATACCAGTCGCATTTCTTGTTCTCGTCCAAAAAACTGTTGCGGGTCTTCTATTCTGCCATTTTGGGGAATGAAGGGGTTGATAATGAGATATTCCCGCCTAACTAAATCGGAGGGTTGCTGTAATAATTCAGTTGGCTTTGATATTTCCTCATTTACTGGTAATGGTGATTCTTGGGATATAACTTTTGGTAGCTGTTGATATCTGAATTCTATTGGGTTCTTAAAATTTTTCTTAGTAACCTTTATTTCTAAATCTTCTGTAATCTTTTTGCATAAATTTGCACCCTTCTCTCTTAAAGATTGATTAGCCCTATAAGTCTCAATAGTAATTTCGTCATAAGTCTTACCTTCCCAAAAACCCAGAAAAAGCTTTTGTTCTACTTCATCTAGAATTCGCTTTCCATTTTCATAAAAAAGCTTATTAATGAATTCCAATGCTTCTTTTGAGTTCATTGGGTGTCACTGAGTTAGCAGAGTCAATTTAAAAATGAGCAGTTCTCATATAGCAATCCTAAATGATTTGTGAAAAATTTTAAGTGGTGTAGGGTGGGCACTGCCCACAAAAACCCGGATATGGTGGGCAGTGCCCACCCTACGTGTATTTCTGGAATTTTCACAACTGAAATAGGATTGCTATAGTTTACCCTACAAACCAACATTTACCTACTTTACCCTACAAAAACCTTAGTAAACAAGCTTCCTACTTTCCTCAACCTACAGTCTATGACTCTCAAGTCATCATGGTGTTATCAACAAAGCAAACAAAGACGAGGAGTACAAAGCAATTATGAAAATTTCACGAGTAGAAAAATTAATTGTTCCGATCTTAGTTGCCTTTATAGGTGCCACTGGAACTATAGAAGCTGCCTTGATGACGCAGAATCAGAAGATTTCTTCTGAAGCTAAGCCTTCTGCTATCCCTTCAAATAATTCCACTGACTCAGAGTGTAATAAAGTTGTTAACAATAAAGTCTGTGTTGCTAACGTGACTGTGCAGATTGATAGTGATGAACCTAAACAAGTGAAAAATAACGAACGTATTCCGCTGAAAGCTGGAGATAGGCTTAGAGTCGTTAACCTACATTATTGTATATTGCCTGAGGCAACAGTCAATAAGATAGAAGTGAAAGCATATCTGTTTAAAAATGGAGTTGAGCGTTACAACGATGGTCTGTTCACTTCCAGTACTTTCCTAGTTAACACTGGTTGCCATAATATTGACAATTTTGGAAAAACCTGGAAGGTAGAACCAGGACAGCACCGAGTCAGCATACCCATCATTAAGTATGATGGCAGTAATAAAATAGTAGACAAGAGTTTCTACTTTAATCTGGATGTAGGACAGTAATTAGAGTGTCCTACAGTTGATATTAGTTCATGGTTTATGTTGAAAGTAGACTGTCTTAATTTGATCGTGAGTCAATTTATGGAGCCGATTAACGTAGAAATATCGCCAGAAACCCTCACTCAAGGCGAACAGTTTTCTCATAGGGAGGAGGAGATTCAACCTGACTGTTAATAGACCCAATCAGCCCTCACAGTAAAGTAACAAGCGGTTAATGCTGGTCAAAATCTGGCGGCAGATGTGATGCGATCCACTCAGCAGGTGTCACCCCCTGCGTTTCTGCAACAGCGATTAGGTGACAGTAAACATTTTCTGTCAAGGAAATAAAATGTTCACTCATGCGATCAAATATCTCTGTGATTCTTTGCTTAAGCTGTGCTTTAACCTTTGAATAAAGTCTTGTTGCTGCGCCTGTAAAATAGCCGGCAAACTAAGTTCTTTCATGATTGGTTTTTCCCTTATAGGACTTACGCATTGACAGAAATAGTTAAATATGGGTTCGGATTTTTCCGGCAAAATGTAGGGGCGCGGTTTCCGCGCCCTTACAATGTGGTCAATTCTGTTTGATAGCGATGTTCCAAATTGTCTGTGCACCTTTGTGGCTGTATAGTCTGAAACGACCGAATTCCGTCTTACACATGATGCTTAATTTGTATAGTGCGTAAGTCCTGCCTTAAATCCTTAGTTAATCTCAAGCAATTTTAGTACGCACTACTCAAGTATTTCTACTCAAAAAATGTCAGTAACTACAATTTATCATAATCCTCTGGCTCTACATCTGGAACTTTATCCAACACTTGCTGAAATTTATCCCAACTACCACGTTTAGCTTTTTCTTCTATATATTCTTTATTCATCCATACTGAAACTTGTGCGGATAAGGCGATCGCTACAAGTTGCTCAAGGGGCATATTTTCTTTGGCTGCTAAGGCTTCAATTTGTTTATATAAAGAATCAGGAATTTTCACGTTTAAGTTGCTCATGATATTTCTCCTAGGTGTTGTAAAAATTATTTTTGTGTCACTACGTAAATACCAAATTTTTCTGCGGATTGTAAATCTTTTTGATTGTAAGTAATAATAAAATCAGCTTCTGATTCTACGGCTAAATCTATTATAAAGTCGTCATCCGGGTCGCTTGCTGATGGTCGCCATAGATAAAAAATGCTACGTTTGTTAGCAATGGCACAAATAGCTTCAATAAAATCATCAATGTCTTCATCGCTTAAACCTGTCTGTGCTTTTTCTCGGTTGAGGATTTCTTCGTACTCGAATACTAAGGCGGTAGAAATATTTAATTCCCAACGGCTATCGTTAAGTATTGTTAATAGTTTGTAGGATGCGCCATGACTTGAGCGTAAACCAGAAAGTAGTACGTTGGTATCTAGTACAATTTGATACGGTTTTGTCATCTTTCTAGAGTTGCTGTTACGCTGTCAATAGTTGTCGTACTGTTGCATCCGTCAATTTCTCGCTATTAGTTTGAGGCTGAGTTCATAGTTTATGCTGAAAGCAGACTGTCTTAATTTAAGCATGAGTTGAGCATGAGTCAATTTGTGGAGCCGATTAACCTAGAAATATCGCCAGAAACCCTCACTCAAGGCGAACAGAGAAAGAGTGATAGCGGTTTTGGTGGTCAGCAAAGGCAGGAGCCGTGGCAATACTGCTCGGTTAACAGTCATTGAGGTGCCAGAAACCGGGTTTCTTTAAGAAACCCGGTTTCTAATTTTTGCTTATCCGAGCAGTATTGGGAGCCGTGGGGGCGATCGCGCTAGAATTAAGCATATACTTAACTTTTTATAACTAAACCGCTCTCTTCCTATAGTCTTGAACAAAAAGCCTACAGTCGCTATCGCGGCATAATAGATAGATAAGGTTATGCTTGTAAAGCAGTCGAACGCTCATGCGATATCTAGTTAAATTGCTCAAGACTGAAGAAGGCTACGCTGTCTGGTGTCCTGCCTTGCGCGGATGTTGTTCTCAAGGTGAAACGGAAGCAGAGGCTTTAGAAAATATTAAGACCGCAATTCGAGAATACTTGGAAGTTGTTGAGGAACTAAACCAGGAAGGGGAATCGCATTACGTGGATTTGGAGGTTGGTGTTGCCTAAACTACCTGGTATTGCCCATCAGCGAGCAGTTAAGGCTTTTGAGAAGGCTGGCTTTCAAGTTATTAGACAAAGTAAGCACATCATTATGAGTAATGGTGAAACAGTTATTGTTATTCCCAGACATGACCCGATAAATGCTTACACAATGGGCATTATTATTCGAGACGCCGGTCTTACAATTGAACACTTTGTCCAGTTACTGTAACTGAATTTAATCTAAAATAGAATTTCAGAACGCGATCGCTCAACCATGACCACAATCTCCAAACGGCTGACGCTTGAGGAATACTTAGCTTATGACGATGGCACAGACTTTCGTTATGAGCTCGTAGCGGGGGAGTTAGTTGAAATGCCGCCCGAAAGTCCACAAAATGCTGAGATTGCAATCTATCTGCTGTTAGCATTCGCTCAATTTGTTTCCCCTCGCCTACTGCGTTGTAAAGATACCGAAATTGTCGTTAGTGGTATCCGTGCAACCACTCGTTTACCCGATTTAATGGTACTTACGGAAGAACTGGTACGCGCCCTATCCAATGCAAGGCGCGGAACTATCACTCCAGATATGCCCCCTCCTGCCTTAGTTGTTGAAGTCGTCTCTCCAGGGAAAGTAAACGAAGACAGGGATTACCGTTACAAACGTTCAGAGTATGCCGCTAGGGGAATTTCTGAATATTGGATTGTTAACCCACAAATTAACAAAGTTAGCGTGCTAATACTGGTTGAGGGACTTTACGAAGAGACAATATTTGAAGGCATTACCGTAATTGTTTCTTCCATCTTTCCCGAACTACAGCTAACCGCACAGCAGATACTGAAACCCCGGCAGCTTGACTGATTCCCAAGCTGGAGAACGCAGTGTCGTGAAGCGCGAATTTAACACGCGATCGCTCAACTATGACCACAATCTCCAAACGGAATGGCACATTCGTTAACGCCCTTGGTTTGGATGTTGGATTTGCTACAAAGAAAGTGGAGAAGGAATTCAGCTTTGTTGCAATGGTTTGATATAGTAAATGCAATGACATTCCTTTGGAAAATTGCCAACAATTATCATCTGTCTCCACTAGATAGTTGCACACCGCACACTCTGTCCGGTCTGAAATTTACTGGGGATTATTCTCAGGCGGAAAATGGTAGTATATAATAGTATTTTATGCTATTATATCTGGAAAGCATTTGAGTACCAGAGGGTAAACGCCATGCAATCTGCTGAAAAGCTCTCGATTACCTTGCCTCCCGAAATGGCAAGCTTTATCCGTCAGAAGGTAGATTCCGGTTTATATGGCTCCAACAGCGAAATTATCCGCGAAGCCTTGCGCGGGATGATGGAACGCGAACGGAGGCTTGAATGGCTCGATACCGCCATTGCGCGGGGCGTTGCCGATGCCGAAGCGGGGCAGGTGCAAGACATTGATGAGGTGCGAACAGAACTGCGTAGCCGCTTCGCCGTAGGTTCTGAAAACTCTCCGGCATGAGGGTCGCGATCGCGGCAGCGGCAAAAGCTGACTTGATCGCGATTGGCGATTTCATCCAGCCGCACAATCCAGAACGGGCAATAACCTTCGTCGAAGAATTATTGGATCGCTGCTACGCTCTGGCAGATATGCCCCGGGCTTACCCGCTCGTTCCGCGTTATGAAAAATTCGGCATCCGGCGCACTGTGCATCGGGATTACTTGATTTTCTACCGTGTCCATGAAGAATTGATCGAGATTATTCGCATTTTGCAGGGCGCACGGGATTACGAAACCTTACTGTTCCCAAGTTCTTAGAGCAAGGACAGGCTCAGCATTCCACTAAAGTTAGATGATGGGGAACGAGAAGCTATTGCCTTAGCACTCGAAACTTGTGAGCAGCAAATTTTGTTAGATGAACGTGAAGCCCGCCAAGTAGCTCAAAGCTTAGTGCATTTGCTACAAAGAAACTGGAGCAGGAATTCAGCTTTGTTGCAATGGTTTGATATAGTAAATCCAATGACATTCCTTCAAGGAATCTACTTATGACAGCATCGGTAGAACAAGACTTTGACAAAGGTAGACCCATTCCGCCCTTAGAAAGCGGGGATAGACTCACGCGCTATGAATTTGAACGCCGATATACCGCAATGCCGCATCTAAAAAAAGCAGAACTAATAGAAGGAATTGTGTATATGGCATCTCCGGTCAGGTCTACAAGTCATGGACAACCTCATGGACGATTGATGACTTGGTTGGGGGTTTACGAGGCGGCTACTAGAGGTGTTGCTGTTAACGATAACACAACGGTTCGGTTAGATTCAGACAACGAGCCACAGCCAGATGCTTTACTACGCATTGAGAATGGAGGAAGTTCGCTTCTAAGTGAAGACGATTATATTGAAGGCGCACCGGAATTAGTCGTAGAAGTGGCAGCTAGCAGCGCGGCAAATGATTTACACGATAAGAAGAAAGTATACCGTCGCAATGGTGTTCAAGAGTATATTGTCTGGCAGGTTTTGAATGAGAAACTTGACTGGTTTACCTTGGAAAACGGCGAGTATGTGTCAATGAAAGCAGATAAAAATGGTGTCATTAAAAGTCTTGTATTCCCAGGATTGTGGTTAGATATTCGTGCATTATTAGCAGGTGAGATGGTCACAGTTTTAGTAGTACTGCAACAAGGTTTAAATTCAAAAGAACACGCGGAATTTGTACAACGCTGTCAGTAAAATAGATCGGGTTATGCTTAATAAAGCAGTCAAACACTGCTGTCACCCCATCAGCTTAGTTCATGGTTGATGCTGAAAGCAGACTGTCTTATGGCAGAGCATTGGCTGAGTTTTGGGGTTGCAGCATCAACACCTCTTCATAGATCAGATTGACCGAAATCGTCAAACCCACGCTCGTCAGCTCAATATCATCGCCTTCGGCATAGGGAATAAACGTCCATTCCCCCGATTGACTCCGCCGAAAGAGATCCACGGACTTAGTTTCAGATTCGACCAGAACATACTCTTGCAAACTCTCCAAACGGCGGTAGAGGGCAAATTTCCCTCCTCGATCGTCAGCTTCAGTGCTGGGGGACAAGACTTCAATAATCAAGCAGGGATAACGAGAGAATTGTTGGGCAGTGCGGTCTCGATCGTCGCAGGTGACGCTGACATCAGGATAAACAAAGGGACCCTTCTCTGTGATTCCGACCTTTGCATCTGAGTTCCTCACCTTGCAGCGTAAGAGTAGAGGTTGCCGTAGGGCACTGGCAACATTCAGAGCAATGTCAGCATGGGGCAACGATCCACCCGTCATCGCGAAGACTTGCCCATCAAAATACTCATAGCGTAGATCTTGCTGGGCTTCCCACTCAAAATATTCCTCTGGGGTCAGGCGGGGAAGTTCATGGTTAGCAAGCATGAGCAAAACTCCGATTTGGGACGTTGCATCTTCCATTTTCATTGTAAGGGAGATCCATTGCGTGAGCTATATACAATGATGAGAAGGATACTATAAAGGCACGCGAGGCAACAAATGGGATTGGACCAGGTAAGAATTATATTGGTGGAACCAGCAGGTCCAATTAATGTGGGGTCTATAGCACGGGTGATGAAAAATTTCGGGTTAAATCATTTAGTCTTAGTCAATCCCCAATGCGATCCGCTTTCAATAGAAGCAAAACACATGGCAGTTCATGCTCAGGATGTTTTAGAATCTGCTGTTACAGTGGCAACATTGCCAGAAGCATTACAGGGATGTACGCGGGCGATCGCCACAACTGCTCGTGTTCGTGACTGGGAAACGCCTTTAGAATATCCCCACCCAGCACTACCTTGGTTACTGGAGGAACCAACACAACCAGCAGCGCTAATTTTTGGTAGGGAAGATCGGGGATTAAGCAACGAAGAATTAAACTATGCTCAACGGTTTGTTCGCATTCCCACCAGTCCCAGCTATACATCGCTGAATCTGGCTACCGCTGTCGCCATCTGCTGTTATGAACTAGCACAAAGTGTCCAGATGCACTCGACAGATGACGCCAAGAGGGAAGTCCCCGGATCGGGATCTGCACCCGCACCTTTAGACGTTGTGGAAGCGTACTACCAGCAATTAGAATCGTTACTGCTCCTCATTGGTTATCTCTATCCCCATACAGCAGCTAGCCGGATGGAAAAATTCCGGCAAATATATAATCGCGCTCAGCTACAAACTAGAGAAGTAGCTATGTTACGAGGTGTTTTGCGGCAGGTAGAATGGGCACTTGTCAGTCTAAGTAATGAAAACTTGTAAGTCTTCGTTTACTATGTATCGAACCATCCTGCCAAAACTAGCAACTATGGCTTAAACTAAACACAAAAATACTAATGGGTAGTAGAAATTGATTTCACTATCCACGTACTTAAGAAACGAAAGGAGTCAGCACTCAGCAGTCAGGAGAAATTTACTTAGAAGAGGGTGGGGTTTAAATTCAGTCGTCGCACAGAAACTATTCTGCATACTGACAACCGATCGCCAGTGACCAGGGCGCGCTCAGCACTCTGGCTCCTCCTGTACGGGCGTTCCTGTAGGAGCGCCCCTACTTCCCCTCATATGATATTACGCAAATTATATTACTTTTTTATTACAATCGTATTTTATGGAACCGAGAGGCAATATAACAGGTTTCAGGCGGCGTCAACCCACCAACCGTCACCAGCTTCCTCCTCGTAAAGTCCAACAGTCGGGGCAGAATCAAGCGAAATCTACCAGAGAACAGGGGCGTCCCTCCAACAAACTCAGCCCTCCCCCAACCACTGCTACACCGATAAGAAGACCAGGGGTGGTAGTACCAGCGATGAAACCAATGGCTACCGACAAGGGGAAAATCCCACCCTTCAACCCCAACGCTGTCAAGCGGAATCCACCGATCAATCCCAATGCAGTCAAGTTCAAGAAAGTACGAATGCGGAAGCAAGCGGTGCCAAAAAAAACTAGTCGCTCTCGAAAAACCCGACTAAAACCCATGGCAAGAACTATTTTGTATGCCTTGCGGTTGTTGATTGTGGGAGTTGGTATCGGCGCGATCGTTGGTACAGTGTTGTCAGTATTCGACCCTGCTACTCGCATCACCACCACAGGATCGCAACCTAACACCATTGAGCAAGCGCAGCCACAACCTACTCCAAATACCCCTGTTGCGGCTTCCGGCTTATTTTTATCTCAGGAAAATATCTCCTTGAAAACTGCTGTACAAAATCTGGTGGCTGGCGAACCAAATCTTACACCAGGAGTTTTCTTAGTAGATTTGGAAAGTGGCGCTTACGTGGATCTAAATGCGAATTTGGCTTTTCCCTCCGCCAGCACGATTAAGCTTCCGATTATTATTGCCTTTTTCCAAGATGTGGATGCTGGAAAAATCCGTCTGGATGAAACACTGACCCTACAGCCGCAGATGGTTGTTGGCGGGAGTGGGGATATGCAGTACAAACCTGTAGGAACTCATTTCTCGGTGCTGGATGTAGCCACCAAGATGATGACAATCAGCGATAACACAGCGGCAAATATGCTCATTACTCGACTGGGTGGGATGGAAGCGCTGAATCAGCGTTTCCAAAGTTGGGGGTTGACAGCCACAGCTATTCGCAACCCACTTCCTGATTTGCGAGGTACAAATAGCACCAGTCCCAAGGATTTGGGGAGTTTGATGGCAATGGTCACTAAAGGCAATTTGGTGAGTATGTCATCGCGCGATCGCTTGCTGGATATTATGCGCCGCACTGTCCGAAACCAACTACTACCTTCGGGTTTGGGGGCGGGCGCAACCATTGCCCACAAAACAGGCGATATTGGTCCTATGCTCGCAGACGCGGGTTTAGTCGATATGCCTACTGGCAAGCGCTACATAATCTCTGTGATGGTACAACGTCCGAATAACGACGCCCACGCTGAAAGATTAATTAGTGCAATTTCTCGTGTTACTTACCAACAGTTAAATCAAACTCCTGCCACACCCAGCAGGACAGGAAGCACTATACCCATGCCCTCAACTGGTTATCGGGCTCCTGTAATTAGTCCTGTTTTACCCAACGGTACAGGAAGCACTATGCCCATGCCCTCAACTGGTTATCAGCCTCCAATGATGGCTCCTCTTCTACCCAATGGTGCAGGAAGCACTATGCCCATGCCCTCAACTGGTTATCAGCCTCCGATGATCAATCAGCAGTACTATTATCCTTATCAAAGATAAATTTCCCTGTTATTATTTATTAAGTTTGCCACCAATCAGGTCAACCCCTACGTTCCATTAAAAATTAAAAATTAAAAATTAAAAATTATTAATCCCCACGCATAAATCGCGTAGCGCTGTTCGCGCTCGCGTGGCGGTCTGGGACTTGAATAATGTTGCTCCGCTTTTTTGTTTTCCATGTTTAAAAACAGGGGTCTGTATCCTTAATTAAAAAATTAAAAATTATTTCTAAATTTTTAATTTTTAATTTTTAATTTTTAATTCAAAAAATGGTCCAAGCTAATACCTTTATCTTCTGCTTGACTTTGCGCTATACTCATGGAAATTAGGATATGTGCGCTTTGATTTCTACGCTATACGTGCGAGAGCTAAGTCACGAATCAGATGTGTTCTAGAGCTAATATAAGCAGTCACAATGTTGGTTTCTTCACCACTGAGTAGTTTTTTGTCTTGAAGCTGCCTAAGTAGCTGATTGATTAAATCCGGATCGCTAAGCCCCAACAATAGAGTAGCTTGCGTTTCCTCAATTACAGCCCAAAGCGATCGCAATATTGAAGAATCTATCATACAACCTCGCGCTTTAGTGTCTCAAAATAATTTAAGATCATTTGTAGATAGTATGCCTAATTACTTATAAAGCGCCTGAGAGAAACTACTTAAGCTTTTATAACCACAAGCCTTGTCAAACCAGCTAAATTACATAAGCGGACTCAGTTATAAGGAAGCCCGATGAAAACCCGCATCTGTTGTGACCGACTCAGTCGGTCACAACCGTACTTTAGGCAAGGGATGAAAGCGGGAGAAGGCGCGAAACTCTCCGGGGGAAACTTCCCCCGGAAGCCGATCGCGTTTACGCCTGAACGACGTTAACTATTCACGTTGCTGCGCAATATATCTTTTCACCGTTTCTGTACAAATATTGCCAGCGGTAGACACAAAGTAACTAGGAGTCCAGAGTGTTGGTAGCTTGAGAAGCTCTGGAAATTCCTTGCGTAAAAAATGCGATGCCCTACCTTTAACACGATTCATGATGGTCGCTCCGCTGTCTGTTGGCTTTGCGTTGATAAAAAGATGTACGTGGTCGGGCATGATTTCCATCGCCACGATCTTCCATCTGTTTTCATTACAAACGTCACAGATAATTTGTTGCAGGCGTTCCGCTATAGCTCCTACCAAGACTTTCTTTCTTCGCTTTGGAATAAATACAAAGTGATAATTCAGTAACGAAACCGCGTTCCCCTCGTGCCTGGAAGGAGTCAGGAGAAAATTTAGCCATATTTCTCGGAATTGCCTATTGCCTTACTGTATTCTTGTACTGTAGAATAAAACAAGTCAATCGACAACAAGTATGGAATGACTGATGTCAGAACAAGTACAAACTAGGTTGATTAACATTAAACTACCTCGGTTTGAAACCAATATTTTAGAGTTCATTTGCAAGCGCTCCTCTAGCCTGTACAACCAGGCTGTTTACTTTGTAAAGCATAGTCATGCAATGACTCATCCGGGTAATCTTCCTAGCGTTCCTTATGAAGCATTAGCCGGGAACTTAAAGGACGAATGGAATTACAATATGTTGTATTCCCAGGTCGCTCAGCAGACCTTGAAATCAGTAGCAGAAGCGTTTTCAAGTTACAAAGCTTTGCTAAAACTGTGGAGAGAAGGGGGATTAAAGCAGGAACCCAAATCACCCCATTTCAGAAAGAAGGGCGGGTTATATCCTTGTACTTACCCAGCACAAGCGCTTACTTTTGATCTAGAACAGCCATTTGTTAGAATTCCATTAGGAAAAGGTCTAGCGGAGTCGGAAGGAATGAAAGAGCTTTTCATCCCCGCACCCACAGGCATTAAACCTGAACAGATCTTAGAACTTTCTATCATTCCTAGAAATGGTTGCTTCTATGCTGCTTATGTGTACAAAATAGTCCCAACAGTTGCCATTGACCTTGACAAATCTAAAGCGTTAGGGATTGACCACGGTAGGGATAATTGGCTAACGTGCGTCTCCAATACTGGTGATTCTTTCATTGTTGACGGATTGCATCTTAAATCAATTAACCAGTGGTATAACAAACGAGTTGCCACCATCAAAGAAGGCAAGCCCCAAGGATTTTGGAGTAAACTACTAGCTACCATCACTGAGAAACGTAACAGACAAATGAGGGAGTGCGATTCGTTCAGCCTAAACCTGAAAAGGGAGACGGCTGGCAATG
>CAXTSI010000091.1:0-22031 GCA_964246695.1 uncultured bacterium | reverse complement strand
TACTTTTGACTTTTGACTTTTGACTTTTGACTTGGAGCGAAGCGACTTGACTCCTCTAATCCTATAAGCAACCACCAGCCTTTCCCATTCCTGGTAAATTGCCTCAGTATCTAGTAACAATGGGAACAACACCTTTAAACGGTTCACTTCTGCTTGTGTTTCTGCCACACTACGCCCTAAACCATTTCGCTCAGTTGGGCGTGTGTAGACGTTCCAAAATTCAATCAAGTTTTGCGGTACGATGTGCAACTGTTCACCGCGACCGCGTAACGTCCTGATAGCATGGGCGGCATCCGGGTTCATCGGATGGCTAAGGTCTACACTCCTTAACAGGACATTAGTATCTACAAGGTAAGGCACTTAACCTCGTTCTCCATAAATACTTTCGCGGCTAATGGCTTCATCAGAAAGCGACGGGAGGTTAAGCTCTCGGTGGCTCTCCACCCACTCAGTAAATGCTGCTACCCACTCAGTAGGGCTTGCAGTTTCATAGAAAGGGCGTTCCCTTGATGGTTGCACCAGCTGCTCAAGCATGGTGTTCAAGTGAGGTTTAATCTCTTGTGGAGTACGGTTGGAAATCTTTGCCAACAACAGGGTAATTGTTTCAATATCTTGACTATGGGCTTGTTCTAAATCACTCACAACAGATTTTGGTTGACTGTTCATAGCTTCTTCATCATCTAATTCAAGTTAATCTCTTAATTTTCAGCTTACTGATAAATTCATGCCCCGGTCGGCACTTGACACTTGTCTACAACTTTACTTGTCAACTTGTAAACATTTAAATATATTAACGTGTATATAAGTAAACATGTAATCTTACTTACATGAAAACAATCGCCATAATTTCGAGAAAGGGCGGTGCAGGCAAAACAAGCTTGGCGGTGCATCTTGCTGTAGCTACCACTACTGATCCGATTATCTATCCAGTGGCTGTACTCTCGACAACTACAGTTCCAGATGAGGCACAGGCTTTTGCTAACTACTTAACTAGTATTGACACCCAGAATATCTTCAGAGGTTTTGGATTTGGCGTACCGTTTTAGTCAATACCAACTTAAGAGCGAACATCAATTTTACCAAAAAAGTTGATAGAATACATACCAACTGCTAATATTACCTCAAAATACCAACTTTGTAGAATAACTTTGTCAACTATGGCTTTCAGTTCATATACGGTAAACGACCTGATATAGATGGAGACGGTGTCGTGAAGTATTCTTTGCGCTCTGTCTCCGAGCCTAGTGCGATGTCCGGGCTAGCAGTTTTGGGTTTGGGCTTACTCCTAAAGAGAAAGGTTATAGCAAAACACAGTTAGCACAGTGTATACCCTAGGTGCTAAGCTTAGGGTTTTGCGCGATCGCGATCGCCGGTTTTGCTGGTGTCATAGCCGCCGAGAACTTCTAATTAGGAGTGAGCAAATAAATTGGCGTTGCTTTCAATTTGTATGAATCCGGATGTAGAGACGTAGCAGTGCTACGTCAGGACAAGGATGTTGGTCCACACGTAAAATCATTTTCATGGAATCAGCAACGCCAATAAATTAGCCCTTGACAAATAAATGAGCGATATGTATGCTATAGTTAATGTGGGAATCAAAAAAGCGCTCATAGCAAAAAAACTTTCAGGGGAAATTGAGGCGAACTCAATTGAGCTTCTATTACTCTGGTAAATCCGCTTCAACTCGCTACTCATTTTGTAACGAATAGATACCAGATGAAGCAGGATAGCGACCTTCGGAACGGTTTAAAGTCAATTAGGACCCGTCAGGCAATTAGTGATGTAGAGTCAGGACAACGCGCTCCCTCTATTGCCATGGCAATTCGTTTAGCAAAGGCACTGAGCTGTCAATTCGAGTATCTCTTCTGGTTAGAACACGAAGAGTAAATTATCATTTTTGTTGGTTATGTGGGATGATATATATAGAGAAGATCTGAACTCCTGTTCCTGATACAGCAGATCTTAAGATTTAGGCAATTTACTGTACGTCCAGTGGTATTTGCGCTGTGCCTTAAACCCGAGGGCAGATATCGCATAAATTCCAGATTAAGCAGTTAGACACGTTGCATCGTCGATGCGGTGAGATGTAGAACTGTGCAACATAAAAGGCGATCTACTCACTCGGGAAGACGAGTCGCGCACTCGTGCGTCGTTCGCGTTCGCGTTCGCGAAGCGTCTCGAAGAGAAGCGTCTCCCCGAGTGAGTAGATCGCGAACGATGCGGGACGCGACTGCGTCCTTCGCCTAAAGTGCTGCTGCAAGATACTTCTGGTTTAGTCAATAGTCAATAGTCATTGGTTCTTTTTGAAAACCAACAACTAACAACTACCAACTACCAACTAACAACTAACAACTACCAACTACCAACTACCAACTACCAACTATTTTATGTTCTTTCTTCCAGCTGTTTTTGCGGTAGAGCGATCGCCTCCGGCGACGTTCTACACGCGGTCACTGCTGTAAACAAGCGCGTGAACGCCTCATCAACCAAGAGACACACTAGTCAAACAATTGCAGGAGATAAACTCATCATGTCCGACGACAAAATTAGACAGATAGCCTTCTACGGTAAAGGCGGTATCGGTAAATCCACCACCTCGCAAAACACCCTTGCCGCTATGGCAGAAGTGGGTCAGCGGATTCTGATTGTAGGATGCGACCCCAAAGCTGACTCCACTCGATTGATTCTGCACTGTAAAGCCCAAACCACCGTGCTGCACTTAGCTGCTGAACGGGGTGCTGTAGAAGACTTGGAACTCGAAGAAGTGTTGATCACTGGCTTCCGAGGTATCAAGTGCGTCGAATCTGGTGGTCCTGAACCTGGTGTCGGTTGCGCTGGTCGGGGTATCATCACCGCCATCAACTTCTTGGAAGAAAACGGTGCATACCAAGATGTAGACTTTGTCAGCTACGACGTGTTAGGTGACGTTGTCTGCGGTGGTTTCGCTATGCCTATCCGTGAAGGTAAAGCACAAGAAATCTACATCGTCACCTCCGGTGAAATGATGGCGATGTTCGCTGCCAACAACATCTCTCGTGGTGTCCTCAAGTACGCTCACACTGGCGGTGTGCGCTTGGGTGGTCTAATTTGTAACAGCCGTAAAGTTGACCGGGAAATCGAACTCATCGAAACCCTGGCAGCTCGGTTGAGCACTCAGATGATTCACTTCGTACCTCGTGACAACATCGTGCAACACGCAGAATTGCGCCGCATGACCGTGAACGAGTACGCACCTGACAGCAACCAAGCTAATGAGTACCGCACATTAGGTAACAAGATTATCAACAACACTAATCTTGCCATTCCTACACCCATCGAGATGGACGAGTTAGAAGCGTTGCTGGTTGAGTTCGGTATCCTCGAAAGCGACGAAGATGTCGCAAAACTGGCGAACAAAGCTAAAGCTGAAGAAGAAGCCAGCAAGAAGCAAGAAGATTTGGAAGGCGAAGCGTTAGAAGCACTTAAAAAAGGAAACGTAGAAGTAGTTGCTGCTAGCCAGAATAAGTAAGGGCGAGGGAAAGAGCGCCCCTAATGATTGCGACTGCGCTGCAGCTTCGTCAGGGTAAGCAAGTTGGTGGTCGCCCTCAGCCCGCCTTCCCCTAAATTGTTGAACAAATATGGAGGTGTAGATATGACTAATGCATAAATGTTTACGTGTCTCATAAAATTCCCGCGTCAACATTAATCTGTCAATGTTTACGCGGCGAAACTACTGCTTTTATTGGTTGGTTTTTTATGTTTTAGGGAATGGTTCATCATATGAACCCATTCCCTTTTATCGCATGCTAAAAATCTTTACCATTTCAGCGTTATCAATATCAATACCGATACCAATCGAGGATCACGGCTACGATCCGCAAGGAGGAGCGTTCCGGGGTATTTTCCTCTTTAAGGGAAAAAAGTACGTTGCATGGTACAACTCACGACCAAACGTATCAATTGGTCGGCATCTTCGCCTCACATACTTAGATCAACCAGGCGGTAAGTGGTACTCCCTTTTTAATCCTGCGACGAATGTAACTGCCTACGTCACTGATGTGAAGCCATTCAAGTAAACGTAGCTCTCTTGGAGTGCAACTTTTCAACACCTGCGGCATGATTTCCCCCAGCGATCGCCTTAGGCTGGTTTGAAAATTTAAAGTGGTTTTTCTATTCAAAGTTGCAATCCCGAAACGGGAAAGGAGTAACGAGCTTTGATACCATCTGAACTAACAGCAAAACGAAAGACAAGTCACCCGGCGCAAGAATTAAAATCAGTATCTTTTCAGCGACGTTATTTTTTAAAAAAGCTCGTAGCATAGGACAAGCAGGTGGAAATGTTGTTCGCGGAATAGGAGAAGCAGGCGGAAATGTTGCTCGCGGAATAGGAGAGGGGTTAAGGGAACGTCTGCGAGATATCCTTTCTAATTCTGAAGCTAAGCAAAAACTGTACGAATATTCTCAAGAACAAAATACTCAAATAAAACATGAATTAATTGAATTAATCCGCGACTCAATACGTGAATTTCAGGCTGAACAGATTGAGTTAAAAATTAAGGAAATTCAATCAAGTTGGGATTTAGAAAACTGGAATGGAATTATCAATCGCCAGGAAACAGAGGATATATTAAAAGAACAGAAAGACAGTCTACTTATCTTGCTTTCTCCTCCAAACATTAGTCCAGATGCTCCATCTTCAATTCGTAATAACTTTGGGATTGAGGTACAAAGCGTAGGAACATTCCTTACTCAATATTATCCTATTCAAGATCAACAACACTCAGTTAAGTTTTATAGCGGCTATTTCAAGCGTCCAGTTAACGATATTAATTTAGAGCAGCTGCATAAAATTTTATCTCCCTTGCCCATTGGAATCTAAAAACGGGAGAGTTAATTCGTACCCTTACCCTTGGGGGAGATTCATCTTATGTTCAATCTGTTGCATTTACTCCTACAGGAGAAACTCTTGCCAGTGGTGGTTGGGACAATACTATCAAACTTTGGAATTTGAAACTCTACACATTAACAGGACATTCGGGTATCGTTTGTTCTGTCGCTATCAGCCCAGATGGAGAAACTCTTGCTAGTGGTAGTTCTGATAATACTATCAAACTTTGGAATCTGAAAACAAGACAGTTACTTCGGACTCTTGTGGGACATTCAAGTGCCGTTTGTTCTGTCGCTATCAGCCCAGATGGAGAAACTCTTGCTAGTGGTAGTCTTGACAATACTATCAAACTGTGGAATCTGAGAACAGGACTGTTACTTCGCACTCTTAAAGGGCATTCAGAGGAGCTTATGTCTGTTGTCTTCAGTCCAGATGGAGAAACTCTTGCTAGCGGTAGTAATGATGATACTATCAAACTGTGGAATACAAAAACAGGAGAGTTACTTCGCACTCTTGAGGGACATTCAAATGATGTATATTCCGTTACTTTTAGCCCAGATGGGAGAATGATTGCTAGTGGTAGTCTTGACACAACTATCAAACTGTGGAACCCAAACACAGGAGAGTTACTCCTGACTCTTGAGGGACATTCAAGTTCAGTGAGTTCTATCGCCTTTAGCCCAGATGGACACACTTTAGTAAGTGGCAGTTACGATAATACTGTAAAGGTTTGGCAGGATAATTAACTAGGTGCAGTCATACCCGCAGCCATTGAGTTTTACAGAAGTGTTGAGTTTGAAGAGAACCCGGATGGTTCTAGAGAGATGATACTAACAAGAGAAAAAGCGCTACAATTTTTAGAAGCATATAAATTGCGTTGGAGTTAAAATATGACACCCTCTCAAGCGATCGCTCGGATTGAAAAAGTAGAATAACTTGAAGGTAATGCTTTTGCAGACCAATTGCAGATCTAACCACAAGCGTGGATCTGCCTGCTTTAGCTTCGATATGGGATCTTGCAGGAGGTGCGTAGCATTTAAGTCTGCCCGATGCTTACAGCAATTAGGGTAAATAGACCACATTGTAGGGGCAAAGGCTTTGCCCATTGGTGTCAACTTAACCTTAAACGGGCGGTTAAATCTTTTCCTGGTTAAACCAAGCTTGTAAATCAGCCATGCTAGTAAAATCAAGTAATGCTTCACCGAGATTTTCCAATTGTTCTAAAGGTAAAGTTTCAATCTGTTGACGAATATCCTGTGGTAATTCCCCAACCCGTCGAGTTAGTAGACGGAGGATAAGCGATTTTTCTCCTTCCTCACGTCCTCTTTGTTCTCCTCGTTGTTCTCCCTCCTGTATTCCCTCTTCCTTAATTTCCCTGTAAACCTGCGTTTCTTTGAGTGTAATTCCTAACATTTCTTCTACCTCTATGCGACTTTTATTTTCAAACTTGTACACCATTATCGTCGTTAGTAACTCTATTATGGCGCGATTTCCACAGTTGAGATTCTTCTTGCTGATTCCTCGCTAGCAAATACCTTGCTTCCTGGGTTGCTTGCTCATCATAAGTGCGTAGTTAATACCATCAATGCAACCCATGAAGTGCTTACGCGTCACTCATTCTTCGCTGCGTTCTAATTACAGTCGCTCCCTAAATTCCCTCTTTGCTTGAACATGATCTGAAATTAAGGTGCATTCTTCCAATAAAGATATGTTTAGTTCTGGTAAGAACTCACTTGACATAATTTGTTCATACCCGTGAGTTTCTAAAAATTCTAATGGTGTTTCCTCTCTCAAATGATAAAGTTTGAGTCGATTGGTTTCCCAAAACCAAACTTCCGCGACTCCTAAGCGTCGGTAAGTTTTGAGTTTGTTAATGCTGCCACTGGTGATAATTACTTCTATAGCCAAGTCTGGGATGTCTTTTTTTTCCTCAAAACAGTAACATTCGTCAGGCTCAGCGCCAGCATTCCTCAATCGGTTCTTGACTGTAGGACTCCCCATAGGAGTATATTTAATTTCAAGTTCATCTAGATAAGTATCTACTAAGGCAGCTAAACGCCTTTTGATTTCTTCATGTCTGAAAGATGGCGACACAATTTCTAATACTCCATCCAAGTAGTTAATACGGTAATGAGAATTATCCTCCAGTTTAACTAACAGAGCTTCATAGTGCAGCCAACTCACTCCAGTTTTAGTATGTATTTCCTCTGGATCGTCTGCATCAGCTAGTTCTGGTTGATCAATCAGTTCCTTGAAACTACTAACCATTTTTTTGTTCTCCTTCTGCCTTATTACTCATTCGTCTTCCTGACACTATTTTGATTCGATTTTTGTACCATCTGGTATATTATTAACTGGTTCTAAAAGTTCGATGGTTTGACCACGCTTAATTTCTCTAATTTTCCGATCTGATTTCCTCCTGAAATTGTAAAATCATCGTGAACAGTTAGCTATTAAGTAAAAATAATATATACGAACCTGCTGAGTAGTTGTTAAGTAAAAAATGTATCTGGGATTACCAAAAATTAGCGATTGCGCTTTTGGAAAAAAACTTTTAGATTTACAGCATCCAAAGGTGAGAGCTTACGAAATTGAGGACCGTCTGGGTTCAGACGGTCCTCAATTTCATCCTTCAGGACTGGACTCACCGCGCCGCGCTATTACTCTCGTCAGATTAAATTTGAAACCCTATTTTTACGTTAGTCCGCGCAGGCGGACTTTGTTCGTGTAGCCAAGCGTAAGCGCCGACACGAGTGTCAGCCCGCTCTCACGGCGACTGGCGCGCGACTTCCAGTCGTCGAGGTTTCATGACATTTTTATGTCTCCAGAGTAATAAAAGAGCGATAAGCCATATTAAAGTCGAGCTAAGCGTCAAGGGGCGGCTGCGGGAACAGTCGCGGGTTTCACCGTCGCCGCCTGAAAGGCCCCGAGATCAACGGCTATTCCCCGTTGGAAATCATAGTAATCATCCTTGAGAATCGCCCCCAGGCCGGAATCCCCCTTGCCGACCACCGGTGAACCGGTCCCGGGGATGAAGGCGGAAACGTCCAGGGTAGCGGTTGGCGTGGAAGCCGTGGTTAGCGTCGCACCAGTCACAGGCGGGGAGGCGGGCTGCTTAACAGTCGCCGCGTTGACCTCACCGGTCCCGGTTGCTGCCATCGTGAAAAGCTTGCCGATCAGGGTCCGATCGGTCAGGGTGAAGGGGCCGGTCGGCGCCGCCGGGAAAAGAGCGGCCCCGGCGGTCAGAGGCGTATCACCGGGGCTGGCGGCGACGGGCGCCGGTTTGCCGGACCAGCCGTTGTTTTTCCAACCGATTCCGGGCGATCCTTGAAAGATGCTCACCACGGCCTCCCGGTCAGGGGCTTGGATAAACAGATTGTTGGCGAAAAGGGTATTCCTGTGGCCTTCATCCTTGTCGATATACACTAATGCGCGGTCGGCCAGGAAAAAGGTGTTGTTCGCGATCACCGAGTCCCGCAGTCCGCCACCCAGAAGGTAATTTCCGTAGAAAAAGCCAAAGCCGGTGTTGGCGATCACGTTATTGATAATCGTCAGGCGGTCTGACAGGTTGAGCAGAGGTTCCTTGCGGCCGTCTATGGGGATCGTATAATCCTCGTTGGCGACCTGGATCCCGCTGGCGGTGCGCGGAGGCGTGGCCGGATTGCCGTCGTCTTCAATCGTAAAGGCGGCCAGACCGATATTGAAAATGATGTTTTTCTCGACCACGATATCCGAGGCGTTATCCAGATAGATGTTGACGGTCACGTTGTCGGAGACGTTGTTGCGCGCGATATAGCCGCCTTTGGTCAACGTGGCGCAGATGCCTTCTCCGTAGTTCCGCCGGACGATGTTGTAGACGATGATGCTGTCGTGGGCGGTGAAAGAGGTCAGGGCGCAATGCTTGACGGACTTGTCGGTGTCCTTGCTCAGCAAACTGTTGTCTTCAACGAGGTTACCGTAAAAGAGATTGTCTTTGCTGGCGTCGAAATGATTGTTCATCACAGAAACGCCCTGGGCCTGGTTGTGATGGATATGATTGTGGATGATCCGCAGGTTCGACGCCTGCCACCCCATCAAGCCATGTTGCGGCGAGCCGGTAATCTCAAGGTCCCTGATATCGACATACTTACTCGACAGGACAAAGATGTTGGTATTGGCAGGCAGTTTGGCGCCATCGAGAACCGCCTGCTCCCCCGGTGCCGACTGGATAACGATCCGGGCTTTCTCTGTTCCTTGGGTATTGATGAATTGTTCCTGGGTATACTGATATACGCCGCCTTTAAGATAGACGCGATCTCCTGGTTTCAGAAGAGGGCCTGCCTTGGCGAGACTGAACCAGGGGCGATTCGGCGAACCGTCATTGGCATCGTTTCCCTGAGGCGACAGATAATAAATCTTTCCCGTGACCGGTGCGTCCCGATCGCGGTTCAGGGAGGCGGTAATCTGATCGAGGTTGTAGACCTTAGGCGCAACGGCAGAAGAATCGGTTGACGCCGCCCGCAACGGCTGCGGTTGACACGAAAAAATGGCCGACAGGAAAAGCACCGTCGCCCAGCGATGCCGTTGATATAAAGTCATACTCTCATCCAGCGTTTACTATTACTAGGTTATAAACATACTATGTAAAGAATTTTTAAGCAATCATGACTTTTTTACCTTAGCTCGACTTTATCCATTTAAGCAGCGTAGCCTAGGCCAGTTCACCCTAACTCAACATCCTTTGTTAACGAATACGATCGCGCGATCGTTGCGAAGCCAAGATCTGCGATGGCAACAAGCAGGGCGCGATCGCGCTAACGTGCAAACGCAATCTTATCGGCTGCAAACGTGGTTATTAACTCCAATACACCTGTTTTTTTATTTACCCAGAATATAGAATTAGTGCTTTGATAGGTGGGGTTAGCTAAGACAAAGGTTCCTTTGGACAATGGAGAGTAAGCTTGGCTTTTGATATCATTTGACAAAGGCTTACCGTTGTAGCTAAGTTGGGATAAAGTCGTAAAGGTTCCTTTATTCAAGAATATCCGCACAATATTAGTGAAGCCTGACCGACTAATATTAGTAGCTATAAGGTGTCCGTTCGGGGATTCGGTAAGATTGCTGAACCGTTGGTTTTCTGGCAAAGACAACTCGTTGATAAAACTTACCTCACCTGTGTTTAAGTCAATTGTTGCTAAACGAAAGGGAGGAAGTCCAAGGTTTAGACTGATGATACTTAGAAGCCGACCATCTTGAGTAGCGCACAAACTTTCAATTGTGCTGGATTGCTCGAGGCCTTGTAATGCTGGTATTTGTGAAGATGAAAAAGAAAGCAACCGACTAGGATTAGGGTTTTGTGAGGTTGTTGCAGGAGCAGTAGCAACCACAAGTGTGCCATCAAGCAAGACTGTGAAACTGCTTATTCGTTCGTTTGGCTGTAATGTCAGTTGAGGATTTGTAGCAGTTAAATCATTAACCAAACTAGTGTTTAAGTCTAAGGAAAACACCTGTACAAAGTTAGTAACAGCGTGTACTCCGTAGAGTAGCTGTGACGGAACAGGAAAATCACAAGCTTGGGCAATATTTTCAAGGTTTACAAACACAGATGTTGCTGCTGTGCTAAATAATACATTCTGAATAAACTGTCGCCGCTTCATAATCTGAAACATCCTTAAATGTCGAATAGCAAGACTGAATTATTTAGGGGAATATACAAAATTGACAATTAATGCTAATTGACTTGGAAATCAATATTTAAACTCATCCCACCCCGCGCATGGAGTGGGATGGAGTGGGCATGGGGGAGCCAGTGCTCCGCTTTGTTCCCCGCGTTGAAGCATCTGGCGTCATGGGGCATGGGTGCGTTCCCGCTCTTGCTGCCCACGTGGTCAAACGGCAGTCCTGGATTCCTCCCACCCCTACAATTTGTGTGATTCCTCGCCGTTTTCTTCGATCATTATTTAGTTTAAGAACCACCACATAGAATGATGTAGTGAGTGATATAACAGCTATATTAGCTACAGTAAAATCCTAGTGTCTCTAGATATTACTGCTGAACTTTTGACGCCTATAATTCAATGTCTTACAAAGCATGAGCTATGTATATACGGTGTTTAGAAGCCTAAATCTTTGTACTTGAACAACAAACACTGTTGAGATTGCTAGTATACTACAGAAATTAAATGTATTAATAAATACATTATATCGTTAATAGGTTCTTTTTCACGATCCGTACTCTGCGACTACCACTTTGTTGTCAAACAGCGATCGCCTTACTCCCTTAGGCAAAGATTCTGTTTCTGTGTCAAATCTCACCAAATCTCTTCAATTTCCGATCGGTGTAGCAAAGCTGCTATGCGCTCTTGTATGCAGTTCGTAACCATTATAAAGTTGGGATGTGCGAACCTGACATGGTAGTCGGTACAGTAGTTCTCGGTGGCATTAGTTGGCTGATGAAGCGTCAGTTGAAAGCATCGGTCAGAGCTTAATCAGTCAGTGTGCGAGTGCGGACTTTCAGATTTTTAGGTAAAGTCAACTTACCACCGTGGTTCGTGCGATCGCTTGTTGTAAGAAGGCGATACCTGACGGCACGCCGCTAAGAGCGTCTACGCTCTCCTACCCTACTCTTCATCCCTCAGTTCAGCTAAACGGCAAATTGGGAGCGCGGAGCGCTTAATTTCCTCTTAACGTATGTGCCATTAGCTTCGCACATAGTTTAAAAACTATTTCAATTGTTACTAAAGTGCATCGGCTGGGTTTAATCTCCTAGTTGAGTTCAAAAGTGGAATTATAATTTATGAAATTTGTTCAGAATGAACATAAACAGCCAAGAGGAGCAATAATAATTTGCTATTTCAATTCCATAATTAGAAAAACACTATTTCTTGGCACCCTCTGTCTTGGATTGACAGCTCAAGCTACTTGGGGACAAGTCCCGACCATACCAAATTTGGGAAATGGCTTGCCTCGAGGGGTGTATCCAAAATTGCCAAGCATCAAGAATGTAACTTCCCCAACGACTATCCCAAGGGATGAGGATCAGGGTGAAGATGAGTTTTTTGGCGAAAAACCTGATGACTGGCCTATGTACAACTACAATGCATTGGGGACGCGTTACAACACTGTAGAACACAAGCTAAGTCCAGAGAATGTGCAGCATCTTAAGCTTAAGTGGAGCTTCATCACAGATGGCAACGTGAATGCAACCCCAATTGTATTTGACCATAAAGTTTACGCTGGTGACACCACCGGTAACTTCTACGCATTAAGCCAAACCGGTCAACTCTTGTGGAAAACAAAGGTAAATGGACCAATTACTGCCAGCGCTTTGGCCACCAACAATGTATTAATCTTCGGCGATCAACAAGGCTTTATCTATGGATTGAACCGGATAACAGGTAAGATTGTCTGGAAGATTAAGCCTAATCCACACCCATTTGCCGCTGTTTATAGTTCGCCAACAAAGGTAGGCAAGTATGTCGCCATTGGGATTTCCTCCAACGAGAACGATTATGCTGAGAGGAACCCCTCATACCCCTGCTGTTCGTCTCGGGGTTCTGTAGTTTTGTTGAATCCAACAAATGGTAAGGTTGTATGGCAAACCTACACAATTACAACTCAAGAGGCATCTAACGGGTCTTCCGGTGCCACTGTGTGGTCTACACCAACTTATGACGCTGCTACAGGTATTATTTATGTAACAACTGGTGATAACTATACTACCCCAGCCACGAAAACCAGTGATGCTTTTATTGCCCTCAATGTTAGAGATGGTGCTATTGTCTGGCGACGCCAACTGCGTGCCAATGATATCGGGCTGCTTCCAGGTGGAGACTATGACTTTGGAGATTCACCTCAAATCTACACCCTGCCAGACGGGAGAAAAGTTGTAGGTGCTGGTCAGAAGACAGGCATATATTATGTTCTCGATGCAGCAACGGGAAATTTAATCAACCAGTATGAAGCATTAGCTTTGTGTACCCCATCTAGTGGTGGTTTATTTGCTGATAGTGCTGTTGCCTTAGGGGTTGTTTTTGCCAATGGCACGAGTTGTTCCAACTCAGGGGAATTGTTTGCTCTCCAAGGCAACGCCCAGAAGGAAATCTGGCACTTTACCAGCGGTCCCAACTCGGGGGCGTCGAGCGGTGTAGCAGTTGCTAACGGGGTTGTCTACTTACAGGTGATAAATCCCAGCAGCACTTCGGATACTGCCGCAGGCACTTTGTATGCACTTGATGCTAAAAGCGGTACTTCGCTGGCTGCGATCCCAATTGGCGCAGGTATTAGTGGTCCCTCGGTTGCAGATGGTCAAGTGTATGTGGGCACGGGAATAACCATCCCGCCCCTTGTCGAGATCCAAGGAGGCAGTATTCTGGCATTCGGGTTGTAGATCGCTGCTTTTTTCCCACAAAATCTGCGATCTCATAACTGTGAAGTACCAATCCCCGCCTTAAGAAGACGGGGAATTCCGTGAAATATGTTAAAAATTTCTCAACCCAGTCGAAGCCACTCCAGAAGCTTTTGCCACCAATTCGTACTAACCTGACCACCTAGCTTCATTTTCTGGCGAATGTCTTGGATATTCCAGTTGGTTAGTTGAGCAAGGGTCTGTGCCTCCCCCTCAAAGCGCGAGGGCAAAGACCGCTTGTATTCTCTGCCAGCCTGACAGTTGACGGAGCCTGTAAACGGATGTTGCAAAATGTAACGCCCTTGGAAAGATTCGCGGTTGGAGGTTTCTTGAAACATCAAATCTTCGGGGAACTTGTCGCGGGTGTAGCGGACATGCAAACGGGTAATGAAGACATTACTTGAGGGCAAGGGGCGACCAAACCTGGAAGGCATATCATCTAGCCAAAATACGCCTGCAAGCTTCAGTTCCTCGCTGGTCAGGGGAACGGCCGAGCAAGGGTCGCAAGTACTCATGTCCCAAGCATATTCCAGAAATGCCACTTTTCGGTCAACTCTAGTGTATGTGGTTTGGAACATAGACTTGTAAAAATCGCCAAATTCATCTTTGACAAACAAGGGAATGTTTGTGTTTGAGGGGATTTTCACTGTGCGGTAGTTGGTGATTTCTGCTTGTCCTTTCGGTGATAAAATATAGACAATCAAATCTTGCTCCGTGGTGGCGTTGATCATGCCCAAACGAATCGGAAGCATGAACTTGGGCGATTGGTAAGAAATTTGCAACGGACGAAGGAACTGATAGCCCGTTTCCGCGAATTTATCCAGGTTGACTTTGGCGACAAAGAATTTCATTGAGGAGCGGATGTAGGGCTGTAGTAACTGTTTTGCTCCTCTGGGGATTTTGTAACCATTGCGGTTGAGCCAAGTTTCCAGCCCACCAGATTCTCTAGCACTAAGAATAACAATGTCGTATTCGCCAACGTTGAAACTGGCGAGTACAGTGACACCATTACGAATTGCGCCCCTGCTCGCTGACGGAGCCGCCTTTCTTGCTGTGGGTGCAGATGCGGCTTGCTCCATGAAGTCGGTTGCAGCACAGGGGTTAGAGTCGAAATATTCTACCAATCGCGGCGCGCTAAAAGCATCCAATCGCTCCATCATCTTGGGTTCGCTGACGTGCACTTGGTCTTTAAGCAAAACAGTCGGTACAGGTACGACGATGGCAAAATCCTTCACGTTACCCTGGTAATCATTTGCCATTGTCAGCACCGTGCGATCGCCATTCCGTGCGATCGCCACCTGAGAAGCTTTGTTGTACAGTTTAGTATCAGCCTTAGCAACATAAAATCCGCAAAATGCCCAAGCTGTGGGTGCAAAGCATAGACAAGCCACACTCGTCAATAGTAATGAGATAAAGAATTTTAAGTGTTTCATTTATTGTTGGTTGTGAAAAAGAACCACTCACTCGTCCAAGAAAAACGTGGCGCAGACCAAAGGAAATCTAGCAGGATGGTTAATGGGGAAAGGGCAAACAGTGCCCAGAAAACTGCGGTGGACACAAAGAAATAATTCCGTAGAATCAAAGTCAAGATGGCGATGCACACTGCCCAAACTACACGTCCAATTCGAGCATTGGGAATTGACCGGGGGTCAGTCACCATAAATAAGGCAAACAAAAGCAAAGACCCACTCATCATCCGATGGCAGTAAACATCCCAGGTCCAGCCTAGCCAAAGATTGCGAATCGCCTCTAAGACGGCGTAGCTACCCAAAAAAGCGGCTGTAGTATCCCAGCGACCAACGGCGTGCAAAATCATGCCGCCAGTGCCAGCAAATAAAAGCCCATACCACCAGTCCTCGCCCCACTGTCCAGGCGTTACCCATGCATCGTGAGTGAGTAGCAAGGCGAAAATGATGCCAAAATTGGCGGGATTAAAGAAATGCTTTTCGCCGACTTTGAAGACAAATTTGCTGGCGATGGCAACCGCTGCTGCCAAAGCCATAGTGGTCCAGTATTCAGCCCTTAACAGCAGACTAAGTCCCAAAGAGGTGATCAGGGCACTGCGAAGAGAGTACAGCGGTCTAGGTGCTGTGTTGCTTTCTTGCTCTTTGCAAGGGAGAAAGAATAGAACTGCCTTCCCTACCTCCCTTGCTTTCCATCTGACGACTGTTGACAAAAGCCATTGCATCGATAAACACGTGGCGATCGCTACCCCAATCAATTCCGGTCGCAGCGTCCAGTCTCTTGTACCAATTCCCAAAACCAGAAACAAGCTCAGAAATAGAATTTGATAATCGCGTAGATCTTGGAACAGCATTACCCGTCGCTTCGGGGATTCCCCTGAGATAATTGTCCTAATTTAAACGGGAAAAAGCTCAGACAGTGCCACTGTTACAGAATTTGTTACAACCAGGGAGAGCTTGTGTCAGAATCTCAAAGCGCACCCCAGATCTCCCTGTTTGGAGAGAGCCAAAAAATCAAATGCCCAGCAGTGTAGCGCATCGGTAATAACGTGACTCGCCAGAATATCTACCAGATACAAGCAAATTGTCTGGCAGACACAAGCAAGATATAATAGCTGTATATATTGATAACAATATCTAACTGAGAGGTCAAAAGTTATGGTAAGTTCAAAAAGCGAGTTTGAAATCACCAAAACTGAGTCAGAGTGGCGCCAAATCTTGACGCCGGAACAGTATAAAGTGATGCGTGAACATGGTACAGAACGCGCTTGCACTAGCCCACTCGATAAGCAATATACCAATGGCACTTATCTGTGTGCTGCGTGTGGACAGCCACTTTTTAAATCGGGAACCAAATTTGACAGTGGTACAGGTTGGCCCAGTTTTTTCGACCCAATTGAAGGCGCAATTGGTAAAACTGTAGATAAGTCGTTTTTTATGACCAGAACTGAAGTGCATTGCAGTCGTTGCGGCGGACATTTGGGTCATGAATTTGATGACGGTCCCGCACCAACCGGCAAACGCTACTGCATGAATGGTGTTTCTCTTAACTTTATTCCCGACTAATTTTTAGACGTTGCAAATTTACAGCAAATTTAATTTAAGTAGACCACAATATGACCGTAGGGGCGCGGTTTCCGCGCCCTTACAATGTCGTCAATTCAATTGAAAACTGCTGTAAGAGATGATTTATCATAATTCGTAATTACAAAGAGCGTAATTCGTAATTAAAAATGGTGAAACACCACACGTCTACAGGTGGTCATCTTTCATTCGGGGTTTAAATCCCCGTCTGAAAAATAATTACGAATTATGAATTACGAATTACGAATTTTTAACGGGTGGGCTATGCCGCACATTATCAGTAGTGTAGGGCAATGTCTTAATAACCCAAAGATGTGCCAAGCTGACGACTGCGCCGTCTTCCGATCGCCATCACCAAAACGATCGCTACCAATGGCAAGAACGCCAAGTCAATTCGTCCCCAACTCATTGTCAATCCTAGCCATACCCACATCATCCACGATAGCGTTTCCAGAATTCCTAAAAAAAGTTCAGCGCGACTGTTCTGCCGCCTCTGAAACATATCTGTCAGGCTTCGACTTGAATTCCATAGACTCAAAAGAGCCGAACTGATAGTAGCTGGTAAAAAAATCAGCAGGGGAATCAACCACGGTTCACCGAGAATCATCAGGATGATGAACAGTGGTGACAATACTGCTCGGTTAAGCAAAAATTAGAAACCCGGTTTCTCAAAGAAACCGGGTTTCTGGCATCTCAACTATCCTTAACCGAGCAGTATTGACAGTGGTGATAACAGTAACCAGACCGGAATCAAGGCTGCCAACAACTTCAATCGACGCAACTTTGTACCATTGACTGGAGAAGACTTGAGCAAGTCCGGCGCTTCTTCTCCGGAAACGCACATGCTGCTCAACGTAGATGTCAAAACTCCCCCAACCGCTCATAAAAGTCTACCCATATCTACCCACAAGTGGATAAATATGGTCAAACCGGAGGAGTTTCTTGCCCTCCAGATATTCCATCGGACGCAATTTGCTGTAGATTAACGGGTCATCAGGCAGATATGCTAACAGTTGCTTGGCAGCGTTGGGCGATTTTGTCATACTATGTCCCAAAATGACGGCGTCACCACTATCTGGTAAAAGCAGTCCGGCGACCATCCGCAATGTTGTGGTTTTTCCCGCACCATTAGGACCTAAAAGAGTATACAGCGACCCTTGGGGAATCTGCAGGCTCAGGTTATCGACAGCTTGATGAGAACCGTAACGCTTGTTGAGAGTTAAAAGTTCGAGTGCGATCGTCATAATTTTTTACCGTTCTCTGAACAGTTGACCCTGTTTCACTAAGATAACAATCAGCCGTCTGGCTGTAATTCTCAACAAACACAAACAATATTCCTCCTATGCGCCTCACATCACTTGATGTTTTTCGCGGCATTGCGATCGCCGGCATGATCCTGGCAAATATGGCAAGCATCGCTGAACCCAATGTTTATCCCCCACTACTTCATGCTGATTGGCATGGCTGCACACCAACCGACCTAGTCTTTCCTTTCTTTCTCTTTATTGTTGGTGTCGCAATGACTTTCTCTTTATCCAAATACACCGAAAACAAACCCACAGCATCTATCTACAGGCGTATTCTACGTCGCGCCGCCATTTTATTTGCTCTAGGGTTACTGCTTAACGGCTTTTGGAATCAAGGTCTTTGGACTTTTGACTTCAGTAGCATCCGCATCATGGGGGTGTTGCAGCGCATCAGCCTTACCTACCTACTTGCCTCCCTTGCAATCCTCAATCTACCACGTAAAGGACTATGGATACTGGCATTCGTATTACTCATCGGCTACTGGTTGACGATGATGTATGTACCAGTTCCTGGTTATGGTGCTGGTGTACTGACACGGGTGGGAAATTTTGGTGCTTATATAGACCGCTTAATCATTCCCAAAGCACATCTGTATAAAGGCGATGGTTTCAACAATTTGGGAGATCCAGAGGGACTTTTCAGTACCATTCCCGCCGTGGTCAGTGTCCTTGCTGGCTACTTTGCCGGACAATGGATACGCAATCAAGCAGTACGATCGCGTACAACTATAGGTTTGGTTTTATTTGGCATAGGTTGCTTGTTTAGCGGTTGGGTGTGGGACTTGGCGTTTTTGATCGGCAAGAAACTGTGGACGAGTTCCTTCGTTATCTTTACTACAGGTTGGGCATTATTATTACTTGCTGCATGTTACGAAATTATTGAAGTCCGGCGAGTGCGTCGCTGGGGTCAACCCTTTGAAGTGATGGGTTTAAATGCGATCGCCGTCTTCGTCGCTTCCGTGCTGCTGATTAAAGTCCTGGTGAAAACAAATGTCGGCAGTGGGGAAAAAGCTCTTAGCACCTATGATTGGATTTATCAAAATCTTTTCGCGTCTTGGGCAGGTGCGTTCAACGGTTCCCTATTGTTTGCCATCGTCACACTGCTGTTGTGGTTAGCGGTTGCCTACGTAATGTATCGGCAACGCTGGTTTATCAAAGTTTAACAATACTTGTTACCTTAGACTTTTGAATTCGCACGTTGGGGGCGTGACTTATAATCGAATAAACGAATCGCAAGGGGTTCTATGCAGTCAGCGACCACTAGTCCAGTCCGTTGGACGACTTCTGACCTAGAGATTTTTTCGGGCGATCGCGTCAATCGCTACGAGATTATTCACGGAGAACTGTCTGTCACCAGAGCACCAGATTGGAAGCATCAAGCGGCTTGCATCAATATTGGCACAGTGTTGAAGCTATGGTCTGATGAAAGTGGTTTGGGTCAACCTGCCGTCACTCCTGGCATCGTTTTTTCAGAATCAGATAATGTCATCCCTGATGTTGTCTGGGCAAGTCACGCACGTTTAGAACAACTACTGGATGAAGCAGGACATTTAACCGGCGCACCAGAGTTGGTGGTTGAGGTCTTATCTGCGGGTAAGAAGAATGAATTCCGCGACCGAGAAGCCAAGTTGAAGTTGTATTCGGTACAAGGGGTTCATGAATATTGGATTGTTAGTTGGCTTGAACAAAAAGTTGAAGTATATCGGCGATCGCAAGGTATCTTAAGGCTGGCATTAACTCTATACAGGCAAGATGAATTAACGAGTCCTTTGCTACCCGGTTTCAGTTGTGTAGTCGGTAAGTTCTTTTAGCGGTGAAGCAGAAAGACTATGTTCGTTTGCAACGCGATCGTGAACGGTGGAAGCGGTGTACTGGCGCTACTGATTGCCTCCGGGGTCATGCAACCGGGAGCGCAAGCGCTTCCAGTCGCCACGCCATTTGACTCAGCACAGCCAATCACCACCGGATCGTCGCACCACCGGCTGTGGATAGTCACCGGGGGTCAGACGGGAGTTGACCGAGCTGCACTTGACACGGCTCTATCACTGTTCATGCCAGTTCGTGGGTGGTGTCCGAAAGGGCGGCTTGCTGAGGACGGAAAGATCCCGTCCGTTTATCCACTCCAGGAAACGACAAGTACAGAATACGCGGTGCGTACCGAGTGGAACGTGCGAGATTCAGACGGGACACTTGTCTTGGCGTATGGACCACTGTTCGGAGGAACGAAGCTGACGAACGATCTCGCCAATAAGTACGATCGCCCCGTCCTCGTCATCGACGCGCTGTCGTTTAGTAGAAATGACGTTGTTCGTTTCTGGAACTGGATTCGGGAACACAATATTCGCATTTTGAACGTTGCTGGACCGCGAGAGAGCGCACGACCAGGGGTGATCGAAAGCCGCGCCAGAGACGTTCTCAAGCAGATTTTTGGCTCGTAACACCAAGTACGTCACAATAATATCCGCACGACTCGAAAGTACTTAAGCTTTGTTACCTTTGATCCTTCTCATAAAGAAAGGTGCGCGACAACAAGATCGCACATTTAATTACGGAGAAAGTGGAAGTTCGGCGTCGGGCGATCGCACTCATGCCACTTGATTTAACCATATTAGCTACTATTAGTATCTATAATGCTAGTATGGCACTGGGAGAAGAAGAGTGGAGAATAGAGTGAAAAGGATGTTTGTTTTAGCTGACGCCGCGCCGTATGTCACTTGGGGAGAGCCAAGGGCAAGGCTTTTCAGGAAACTTGTAGGCGATCGCTCCTCTTACTTTGTAGGTGATGTATTGTCCAAGGCTGGAGTTGATTGCTCAGTGGCTTACGTTAAGAAAATGCTGTCTGGAAAAGCAGCAACAGTGTCTCTAAGCCTAGCTTTATCTATATGTGAAACCTTATCGATTGACCCTTACAGTCTTCTGCCAATACACGAAACAATTGACACGAGAAATATTCAAGACCCGATTATTTTAGCTACTAATGATATCTAAGATAAAAGTTACAACGGCAATAGGGAATGCCCCCAACCGAGTTATGAAGAGCGAAGATGAAAGAACCAACAACAGAGCAACTTAGGACGACTTACATAGCCCTGCTACTGGCTGACCAAAATGTACCTGCCTATCTACCTTGTGACCCTCGACCAAAGAAACGACAGAATAGTCATTATAGCAGGAGAAGAATCGGTAATCACAATTAACCAAAAAGGAGAATTAAGTTATGACCAACCCTAATTTTGAAACCATGACCACAAAAGATCTGCGAGCTTATGTTTTAGAACATCGGGACGATCGGGACGCAATCAATGCACTTGCAAATCGTGTTGAGGCTACTGGAATCAGGTTAGAATCTCCAGACCAATTACCGGAAATTATAGAGCGCAGACGCCAACAAAACCAATAGACATGGAGTGAAAAATAATAGACATCTCCGAAAATTAATTATGCGTTACCTGAAACCCTTGGTAGAGACGCGATGTTCCTCGCGTCTCTACGTGTTTTCCGGAGATCTCTATTAAATTCAAGTGCAGTGCAGATATTGTGTGTCACCAGTTTTAGATCGTAAGACAGGGCAATGGAAGTAATTAATATCACGTCCGTTAATAAGTTTGCAGTCAGGACTTTAGTCCTAGGCGCGCTCTTAAGCAAGGACTGAAGTCCTGACTACAAACAAGTAATGAAGGGCGATCGCCCTCTTGAGAAAACTTTTTGGTTTACTGAATGTACTAGTGGCACTCTTCGATCGCTCTTAACAAGTTGAGCATGCCAACCTACTTAAGCTCATCTAGTTTTGTATAATTTATCCTTGACAAATAAGGCAGTATAAGTACTAAGAATTTGTATAAATCGTACTTGACTTAGAAGCAAGATCAGTGAGATGAAGGCAATGCTGCTGGAAAAATCTCAAGGAATACACTTTATGTCTCAGGGCTTTGAAATTGAATCTGTCGATGCCAAAAGAAGTGGCATCCATTGTTTAGTCTTGCACATTGGAGACATAAAAGACCCAAGAGTAAAGCGAACCAAGAAACATCAACTCACTGTGCCTGTTTCTGCTATTGGGGATCTTTCCCAACCTCGATTTTGGGCAGGACTCCAAAGTGTTGTTATGGTTGTCCGTGTTCGTCATCTTTGGAACAAAACAAAGGATTGAGGTTCAGTTTTATCTGACTTATTTTATATGATTCAAGTTCTCAGTGCTTGTTTTATTGACAATACATTAAATTCTTATCATCCCTAGCGTCAAGTCGCTTCGCTCCAAGTCAAAAGTCAAAAGTCAAAAGTCAAAAGTAAGAACCCCATAAATAAATTTAGGGGCCTAATTGAGGACGTAGTATTTCTTGCACTACGTGTCTCGAAATACATTTTTTTCTTTCTCCATAAATAAATTTAGGGGCTTGTATCCTTTTTGATTTTTTTGACTTTTG
>CAXTSI010000090.1:0-22036 GCA_964246695.1 uncultured bacterium | reverse complement strand
CGCAACTTCAGAGGCTGTCATACCTAACAAAAAACAGGCGATCGCTCGGTGCTGATTGATCGTTACGTTTCTTTCTTCTTTTTTGCGACTTTTTTTCTCTATCATTTTTAACTATGTCCACCAACCACAACCCGATAATACCGTAAAATTTGTAATTTGTTGTAACATGAAGAACTTCGTTGTGATCACATCAGGAGAAATTAGCAATGAAATCAACACGAAAACCCCAGCCGATTACTAAATAACGCTTATTTCGCGTCCGCACACACTGTTTGAAGTGCTGTTTTACTCTCGGTTCACGTACCCTACTATATTTAAGATTCACTTGATAAATCAACCTGAAAACCAGGTTACTTTAAGAATCATTAAGTAATATTACTGTTAATTGACCCTAAGCACAACTGTTGATACTGTGAACCTAAAATGAACTAGGGTATCAATTATGATTATAAAAGTTTTCAGAAAGATCAAAAAACTTGTTTTCCAGGCAAATGTAAAATTTCTAATACCAAGAGGAACTTATGGTCAGTTACCAATAAAGCTTTTAAACTATGAAAAACTTTACGACAAAAAAACAGGTGGTAGGTATGATATTTATCTAATCACCATCACTAGGAGTATAGGTGATGCAAAAAATTTTGATTTTGGCAGCACTTCCCTTAAGATTACGTTTAGATAAAGAAATTCGGGAAATAGAAGAAGCTATTAGACCAGCAGTCAAACGGGACTTGTTTGAAATCAAAATTAGAACTGCTGTGCGTCCCCAGGATATTCGTCGTGCGCTCGCGGAAGAACGTCCTCAAATCGTGCATTTCTGTGGGCATGGTCAAGAAGATGGCAGCTTGGTATTAGAAGACGATTCTGGCAACCATAAGCCTGTATCATCACAAGGGTTGGCAGCATTATTTAAGCTACATACTGATTATGTTAAGTGTGTATTATTGAACGCTTGTTATTCTGCCCTACCAGCATCCGCAATTAGCCAACATATTAATTATGTGATTGGCATGAACCAGCCGATTGGGGACAAAGTAGCGATTGTATTTGCTGTTGGGTTTTATGATGGACTAGGGTATGAAAATCCAGAGAGTCTTGATGTTATTGAAAGAGCTTTTAATGAAGGTATTGTTGCTATTCAAATGGAAGACCTTTCACAAAGACAGATACCAGTTTTGAAAAAAAAACTAAAATGGATTGAAAATTCCTGTATAGAACCAGACACAAGCATATATATTGAACGACCACCAATTGAGGATAAATGTTACAAGGCAATTGTACAACCAGGAGCGATGATTCGTATTAAAGCTCAGCAGAGGATGGGAAAAACATTGCTGTTGGAGAAGTTGCTAGACTACGCCAGACAGCAGGGCTATCAAACAGCGAAATTGGATTTGAAACTTGCTGATAGTTCTGCTATGACTGATTTAAAAACCTTCTTGCATTGGTTGTGCGTGAATGTTTCAGATAGCTTGAACTTAGAAGATAAGGTTTCGGAATATTGGCAAGATAGTTTAGGCTTAAATACAAGTTGTACTCGTTATTTTCAAAGATATTTGTTATCAAATATAAATACATCTCTGGTTTTTGCTATAGATAATTTTGAACGTCTGTTTCAGCATGCTAATATATTCTCCGAATTCTGCCTACTCTTGCGGAGTTGGTATGAAACAGCCAAGCAAGGAGACAGAATGGGGAAAATTTGGAAGAAACTACGCTTAGTGGTAGTTAATTCTACAGAAATTTACCCAACCCTGGACATTAATCGTTCACCATTTAACGTTGGGCTAGCTATTGATTTACCTGAGTTTAATCAGCAACAGCTAACTGAAATGGTAAAGCTGTATGAACTTTCGGAGCAGTTGAACGAGAATGGATTGAGTCAGCTTTTAAAATTAGTGGGGGGACACCCTTACTTAGTACACGAGGCGATCGCTCATCTCAAAAGCCAGGAAAGTTCTCTAGAAGAACTACTAAGCCTAGCTCCAACAGAACAAGGAATTTTCAGCTATCATTTACGACAGCAACTAGAGTGTTTGCAGTCCGGTTCTCAGCTACAGTCCGGTTATAAAAGAGTAATAACGGTAGATGAACCAGTACAACTTAATCCTGAGATTACGTTTAAATTGCACAGTCTAGGTTTGGTGAAAATAGTGCGTAATGATTGCATTCCAAGCTGTGAGTTGTACCGTCAATATTTCTTGGTACGTTTAGGATAATTTATGCATGACCAATACATATTTTCCGGGAGCCTACCTGAAAATGCCAGCACCTATGTCAAGCGATCAGCTGATGATGAGTTATATGAAGCATTATTACAAAATAAGTTTTGTTATATTTTGAATTCAAGACAAAGTGGTAAATCCAGCTTACGTGTTAGAATAATGAGTCGTCTTAGCGAGGCTGGTGTGGAATGTGCATCTATTGATTTGTCCTCCATTAGTATTCAGAGTGCGACGCAAGAAAACTGGTATGCAGATTTGATTGTTAAGCTCATCGATAGTTTCGCCCTAGATGTGGATTTTAAAAACTGGTGGGAGGAGAATCAATTAAATTCACCATTGCTGAAATTTGGGAATTTTCTGTCAAAACTGCTACTGACAGAAATTCTAGAAAATATAGTAATATTTGTTGATGAGATTGATAGTGTTTTAAGTCTTAACTTCAAAACAGATGACTTCTTTGCTTTTATTCGTTCTTGTTATAATCAACGAGTTGATAATGCTGAATACAATCGCCTCACATTTTGTTTGTTGGGAGTAGCATCACCCAGTAATTTGATAGAAGATAAACAACGTACTCCGTTTAATATTGGTAAAGCTATCAGCCTCCTCGGTTTTCAAATAGATGAAGTTGAACCATTAGAGAGGGGTTTACAGTCGCAATTTAGTAACCCCAAAGCAGTCATGAAAGAAATTTTATACTGGACAGGAGGACAACCGTTTCTCACCCAAAAGCTGTGTCAGTTTATGGTGGAGGAGTTTCTTCAAGAAAATCCACGTACTGTTGAACAGGTCGTGCGATCGCGCATCATTGAGAATTGGGAGTCGCTTGATGAACCAGAGCATTTACGAACAATTCGAGCTAGAATTTTACGCGATGAACAACGGGCTGGGTATTTGCTGGAACTGTATCAGCAAGTACGACTGGCACAAGAACAAAGTGAGCTGCAAGCCGACGATACTTTAGAACAAAGCGAGTTACAGCTTTCGGGATTAGTTATTAGGCAACACAACAAGTTAAGAGTTTACAATCCTATTTATCAAGAAATTTTCGATGACAATTGGATTGAGAACCAATTAAAGAATCTGCGTCCTTACTCTGAAAGTTTTAGATTTTGGGTGGCTTCTGGAGGAACTGATGAGTCACGATTGCTGCGGGGTTTGGCATTACAAGAAGCTCTTGAATGGGCAAAGAATAAGAACTTAAGTTATCAGGATAAACAGTATTTAGCAGCTAGTAAAGAAAAAGAGATTCAGTCAGAGATTGCTGCTAAAGAGCAAGAGGCTGCATTAGAGAGAGAAAGGAAGGATAAAGATGCAGCACAGCAAAGAAACCAATTACTTAGTGAAGCTAATAAGAAAGCTCAACGACGAATTAGTATTGGAGTTGTTGCTGTTGTTGTTGCTGTTATAGGAGCAGTAACTGTAGGGTTATTATCCAAAAAGCAACTTGATGAAACTAAAGAAGAGGTTGAAGCTGTTAAGCAATTAAATGAACTGGCTGGAGAATTAGAAAATCAGAAGTCCTCTAATTCAGATTACAACGAAGCCCTAAGGCTATCTGCCTTATCTTTTAACATTGATAATCACTTATTAAAACAAGCATTAGTATTTGCAGCTAAGTCTCAAGCATATCAACAGCTTAAAAAACTGAACGATGCAGAGCAGGAAATTAAGAAAAGTAAAACCAATTTACATGCAGCAGAAGCCGATAAAAAAGCTAAAGACTTCAAGGACTTACAGATTCAAGTATTATTCTACAAAATTCAAGGCAGTTTGTTAGGTCAAAAAAACGAAAAAAATCAAGCTATTGAAGCTTACACTCACGCATTTCATATTTTAAAGGAGTATCCAAAGGAAACTGATTTTACCAAAAATAATCAGTTTGTTACAGGAGATAATATTACATCTGTTCATCGAGGTTTAATCAAGCTACTATCCAAAAATAATACAGACTTAGAATTGAGACAACAGGTTGAACAATCTCTTACCAAACATTTATATGCTCAACTTGAAGATTATTTGAAGACCAAAAAATGGCTAGAAGCTAATTACCAAACAGACCTACTCATGCTCAATATTGCTAAAATAGAAGAAGAAAGATCTTTAGATAAAGACGACATTAATAGTTTTTCTTGTTCGGACTTACGGAATATAGACAAACTTTGGCGAGCCAACTCAAACGGTCATTTTGGCTTCCGTGTGCAAAAGGAAATATGGATTCAGACTAAAAATCGACTGGGTATAAAATACGATCAGTGGAATGAAACAGATTCCGAGAACTATAGAAGGTTTTCTCGTGCAGTTGGGTGGTATGATGATGACACGAGAGTAAATGAAACAGGATCGAGCGGTGGCATTGTGAGTTATGAAGAACTTTTTATGCGTATAAAAACTAACCCGTACAGGTATAAGGGAAGCCTCCCGATCGAGAGGCAAGAACCCTATATTCTTCGTGATGATCCTATTTTGATACGGGAGAACCCAGGGAGGGAACCCTATATCAGTACGTCGCTCCGCTCTTTTCTCGCACTGCGACTTGTAAAGTGTAACATCTAGTGCGATTCGTTGGCTAGAAACCAGTTTCTATAAGGATTTGGAGGATTAGCCGCTTGAAAAAAAAGGGGGGAAAGAAAAAATCCCCACAACCAAGACAACTGTACAATCATATAGGTGAGGCAATTTTAGCCAAGTACACAACCGCAGGTGCAGCGGTGACAGCATATCCCCCAGCCCTGAGACTAGTTATCAAAGAGTTGAAGCGGGGATAAAAGGAGGTAATCCGGAACCGAACCGGAAATCCCTTCAAGCACAAGTTTATGGGTACGAATAGGAAAGATGTGACCGAACCATCGTTAACACTAATAGCCCACCTCATATCTTGCACCTGGAAATTTGAATGTCAATTCCATGACTAAGTGCAATAGGACGTATTCGTTCAAGGTCGAGTAAAAAACAACACAGGAGTAGTTGTGGAAATATTGTTTGAAATGCAATTTGTGCTGCTTGTCCCCAATCTGGTAAATCTGTAGTGGCGATCGATAAATAAGCTCTTCGGAGCCAAAATATAAGCAATAAGTGAAAGTACCAACCAGCGATAAACCCCTAAAAGCGTTCCTTGACCAAAACGATGTAAGCCGAAGCGGTGCTTTGCAGTCTTAAACCAACCCACAAGAAAGCCAACGACGTTTGCCCCACCACGATCGGAGTACTGGCTTTGAGAGCTTTGGTAGACACGACAAATCGTTTTTCATATTTGCCATCATCACGTTTAAAATAGTACCAGGATACATAGACGGGGAACTTTAAACCCCGAAGGCAAAGTTATTGTCCTCGCTTATATAGTTGAGTAACACAACGCCCATCTGCTAATTTGCGGGTACAAGCGATACCAGCAATTACGTGGTATTTTTTCTGGCGGACACCGTGTATAAATTCCACACTACCAAAGGCTGTATCTACAAGAACTATCACTTGGAAGCTGAGATCTTGCACCATTCTCAACAAGGCGAGAGAAACCGGGTTTATAAACGATAAATTAAGGGTTTCAGCTTTACAGATTCGCAATAAACCCGCTTTCTGCCGATGGTGCAAGATGTGAGTTGGGAAAATACCCAAAACCGCCGCTCACAACCACGAGAAATTAATACTTTGAGCCATGCATTCCACGAACATGCTCTTTCGTGAAGTGCGCTCGCTAACTGAAGATGTTGTTCTTTAGCGCCACCATCGTGACACATCTTGGATAGCTGAAGCTGTATCTTTTACTGCTTCTTGACCACCTAAAGTAAAGATCACAGGAGTTAATGCGTTTATATCACTAAGTAAATTTGGGCGAGTATGAACAGATAAGATGTAACCCACATTCCGCACCCTGAAGTCTCACAAATTTATAGACGACAGATGATAGTACTTTTGAACTAACTAGGCGAAGTATTTTCTAAGTCATAAATAAGAAAGATTTGCATTAAGTAGAAATTATGTATTATAGAACTTAAGCACTGTACAAATGGGACATCATGTGTGCAAACGGAATTTGGTCGTTCCAGGCTTTCGACAATTACCGTCACATGGGTGGCGATAGCCAAAAGACCATCGAGAAATCAGGTTTGAATGCCTGAAATTCATACCCCATATTTGGTATTTCCTGTCAATGCGTAAGTCCTAGGAACTCCCCATTAACAAGGCACGTTTTGGGGGGAATCTTCCCCCCAAAAGCTGCCGCGCCAGTGTCAATCCACAACGACCGTCTGATTGCGTCCTGTTCCCAGCTTCACTCCCCAAGAATCGAGCTTGGTCGGTGTGGGCAGGTAGTCCGTCATACCTGAGTCTGGTAGATGGGATTTTCGCCCATATCAGACCGGGAGTTCAACCCTTGGTGGCAGTAATCTGCTGCCAGGTTGGTGAGGTTATTTACGGACTTTACCTACCGTGATTCGCTCACAACGAATCGCACCCCTTTTTCTCATGTTTTGGTCATGAGTGCAAATCCATTCTCCCTAGTTGGCGATCGCCCGTGTTGTTCCGGGCTTACGTAATACCACTACTATCAAAGTTATATTAATTTCTCCCTACTACACAAGTTTCTTCTGGTAAAAGTGTTAATTTACTACATACTTATTTGGGTATTAGTGGTTTACCCGTACAGGTGCAATATATGAGTGAATACACAATTGAGAATCCTGATAACCCAGAAGAACAAATCAAATATCGTTTAATTACGAGCTTATTAAACATTGTAAAATTCACAGCCCAGTTGCTAGCTTGTGAGTACCATCAACGTCTTCGTAGTCGAGAATACGATTGATGAACTCAAAGTACATCTTCTAGGACGAAAAACTCATATTCGTTCTCAAAAACCACGAGAGGTGGTGCAAGAAATTTACGGTTTATTATTAGGACATTGGGCTATCCGGTTGTTAATTTTTCAAGCTGCTACCAGTGCAGAAATTGCACCCTTGCGTCTAAGTTTCACAGGAACATTACGAGTTGTTCGTCGTGCCCTCCCGAAATTTCAGCGTTTGCAACCACAAGAGTTCCCCTTTTTTTGAGTTGGTTAACTCTGGAAATTCTCGACCAAGTTTTACCTGAAAGGGTTTATAGAAATAACCCAAGGGTTGTGAAAAAGCCTGTATCAAAATTTCACTCTAAAAAAGTTAAACACAGAGGCACTGGAACAATAACCAATCCTCCTGTGTTTGTTGTTTTAAGCACTACATAGCCTTAACTGAACCGTATTGGCATAGCCTTAACTGAACCGTATTGGGTTTTATATTACTTATTTAGACTCATTTGAGCAAAATGGTCTTGCAGCATTTTGTGGATGAAACGGTAACGCCCACCAAAACGCTGAAGGAACATACGTTCAGTACAGTAGTCGAGGAAGGCGGCATAGTTCCAAGGGATATAACCATTGCGGTAGAGGATGAGGCGTAGACAATAGTGTTGAAGGCAGGTATTACCACCGTACATCAGCCCAAAAAACAGCGCTACAATCAGCCCAAAAATCAGCTGATAAAGCCCAAAAGTCAGCCCTTTAGTTAGTAGCCCAATAATCAGCCCATAACTCCCAAAAATCAGCCCATAAAGCCCAAAAATCAGCCCATAAATTAGACAGAAAAAAATAGCTTTGATTGCGGACTTCCAAATACCTTGATTAGGATTTTTTTTAGTTTCTATGACTGGATCAAATTTCTCTCCAGTCAGCCCAAAAATCAGCCCTCCAGTTAGCCCAAAAGTCAGCCCTCCAATCAACCAAAGAATTTTCACTTCTAGAATCACTATATTAAGCATAAAGTACCCTAATACTGTTATGAATGCAAAGTTTGCCTTGTAAGCTAACGCTAGTAAAGGCAGCATAGGAAACACCATTTCAATCACAGTTCTAATCCCCATTTCAATCAGTCCAATAATGAGTAGTCCAATCAACCCGCCAATCAGCCCGCCAATCAGCCCATAAATCAGCGCATTAATCAAATTTTCTTTGCGATGTTTGGAAAAAATAATTTTTTCAATTAGTTTAAATTTTTCATAAATTAGCCCTCCAGTCAGCCCAAAAATCAGTTCATTAATCAGTATAAATATTCCTTCCCGCACATAAATAAACCATCCAAGCAGTCCAATAATCAGTCCATAAGCTAGTATGAAAATTAGTATCAAGCTATTTTTTTGATATTTACTTGTTAACCAGGAAGGCTGTAATTCTTCAATGAAAAACTCAGTTTGAGATTTTCTACGCATCTGTTTAGCTAGCCAACTAAGCCACAATCGAGATTTATGTATAGGAGGTTTTTTATAAGTATACGTCTTACTGTTAACCTGGTGTTCAAACATTCGTCGCACATAAACATCTAGCAAATACTCAATTTGGGCTGAGGTAGAAGTTAGCTGCTGCCAATCGCTAAAGGATATTTCTTCATAAACTAAAATAGTAATGTTAAGTATTAAAGGGTTTTTGACTAAGTTTAGTAAGTCTGAATGAACATTAATTATTTGCCACAATTTTGCTTTGTTAACTGCAACAAGATAATCACGAATTTGATTATTGGTAAAAAGCTGTAAGTAAATTTCTCCATTGAGATTGAGTTTAGTAGAAAAGTTTCTATACTCTTCACTGCGGCAACAAACAACTAGATACTGAGGACGGTATTCTCCTTCTATGAATTGATTAATTGCGTTAATACACGATTCTTGAAGTGCAGGTTTAACCTCATCCAGACCATCTATTAGAGGCAGAAGTAGCCGATTTGTTAACCACTCTTGACTCAGTTCTTTTGGAACACCATACTTAGATTTGAGTTCAGCTATTAACCAATCAATCATCGGTTCATGCTCATCTTTCCAAGAGGAAAGATCGAGCAACACAGGGATAGAATAATCTGGCTGTTCTTCAGCTTTGTTGATTAAGGCTTGTGATAGTTCTAATTGAGTCGTTGTCTTACCAGCACCAAGCTCACCCAAAATTAACAATTTACCTTTTATTTCGTCTCTCTCAAAAATATCAATAATTTTGGTAGTTTCTGAAAGAGATTCACTCTTGTTTAACCCTATTTTTATGTCAGCATTCCAAGGACGCTTTACCTGTTGAGGTTGTGACTCCCTTTCCAAGTTAATCTGCACCGCGTTGTGAAGGGATTGCTTTAACCGCGTCATGACTTCTTGCTTTACAGAAGCTAGTAGTAATCGCTGGTTCTTAGGTCGGGCAAGGTTGCCTATTGGTGCTACTGACTGCCCACCTAATATATTGAAGATATTATTGAAGATGTCACCTTGGAAATAATCTCCCTCAATGCGCTCGTTATAATTGCCGTCATCAATATTGATACGGCGATTCTCAGGTTCGTTATTCTCTGTCATGGTTTTAATCTCCGTTAGTCTCTTTGATGTCAAGAAAAGCAAACGTGTAAGAAAAGTAGAAAAGATTTAACTACTCTTAGTTTTCTGCCAATCTTCTAATGCACTAATCACAAAACTAGCAGCAGGATGATTAAGCAATTGCGCCAAAGCTTGAATACTACTAGCCTTTAAAGCACTAGTTACCCGTTCTGCTATCATTGGATTATTTTCAATAGCCTTAATGGTTTCGGCTGCTACTTGCATCTTGCCCAAAGTCGTGTCAGTAGGATAGGATTTACCTAACTGTTCTAGAAGCTTTTGAATTTCAGTAGCCGCTTCAGCAAGGTTTTGTTGTTTGCTAGCAGCGTAGTAATTACCTTGGATATAATCACCTTCAATACGCTCGTTATAATTGCCGCTACCAATGTGAATATTGCGGTTACCAGTCATATTAGATTTTGGCTGCTTGTTAGAGAATAAGGTTTTAGAGTTATTTCTAATTTTTATTTTTGGAGTTAAAGACTCTGGTATACCATGAAAGTCAATGTTATTCCGACCAAATTCAAAACTTTCTGCATAACTTCTACCAGCACCAAGAGCGTCATAAAATGCTGTAGAGAAATTAATAGCAGTAATATCAGTGACGGCATTTTCCATACCAATCACACAATCAATATGGTGGTGAATTGTTTCAGCCTGTATTTCTGAGTAACAGGCATTGAGTAAAACACACTCAACTTTATCTTTAAATAGCTTGAATAAGTTGCTTAATGCTTCCGTACTAACAAGTTGCACTTGCCCAGAGTCATCCTCTAGCACTATGCCATCAGTTCCAGTCCCGTGACCAGAGAAATGTACAACTTGTGGTTCGTTATCTAATAAAGCACGACGTAAATCATCAATACGAACTGCCCCTCTGAAAATTAGTTCAAACTGCTCACGGCTTCTAGAACGTTCCAATGCTAATTGTATTGAACGCACTTCTTCATCTAGACGAAGCCTATCTGTATTTATGGGATTTGCTGAGAGAATCAAAATCTTTTTCATTATGATTTTGGCTCACTGAATGAAGAAACTTCATTGGCTTTTAGCCATTGTTCAACTAGTTCAGTTATGACTTGACTCATTTTCAGTCCACGTAAAGCACAAGCTGCGTGAAACCTTTTCTTCAGGTGATCTGCAATACTGATATGCATAACTAGTAGAGATTCTATAAAAAATAGTATCTACACAAACCTACAAAAGTACAAGCCCGAATTCCAGATAATGATTATTTTTTCACGCATTCATTAGTCGTTGGTCGCAGCATAGTCGGCATTGAGCCTATTACCAAATTAAAAAGTACTACTACCCTAATCCTCTGGTAAATCACAACCACAGTAGCCAGCTGACCAGTCTTCATCAGGACTTACGCAACTGGCACAATCACTCTCTCGTTCGCTCACTCGTTGTCAGGGCGAGGTGAATTAATGGCTGGCTGGGAAAGGAAACAAAAGAATTGTGGATCGTCAAAAGGTAATACCGTGTAATACTTGGTAAAAAGAAGCCGAGGATTACCGTGTATTACATACAAGAAGGGAAATCAGGTGTTACCATGTAATACATGGTGCTAAGAGTCGTCTAGGACCAGAGTATAATAACCCGGCGTTGCGGGTTAGCTGAGGTAGAGGATGCGATCGCCTCAAACAGAGTCGTCCCTTTGAGGCGATCGCATCCATTTGCAACTTGGGTTAATACCCTCTCACCTCAACGTGTATTACATGGTGAGGTGAACCCTAGAACTGCTGTACCATTTATCACCGAAGAAAGGCAGAGGGCAGCTATGCTGAAGGCAGAAGGGAAGAGATTCTTTTGATGTGCCCTTCGGCCATAAGGGTTTGAAGCCCCTAAATTCATTTATGAAAGGTAAAAAAAGATGTATTTCACAACGAGTAGGCGCAAGAAATACGGCGTCCTTTTTAAATCCCCTAAAATTTATTTATGGGGATACATAGCAGCATAGCTGCCTTCGTACTTCTGCCTTCTTAAATGGCTTTTCTGGGCTCATGTAATACACTCGCTCATGAATTCCTTTTCCCATGTAATACACGAAAACACTGGGTTTCTTTAACCACAATTCCGAGACTTTCCTTCATCCTTCCCCACGTATTACATGGTAAACGGGCGAGGAGATCCAAGGGCAGCGATTTTCGCGCCACCCAGAGAGGCATTAATTCCTCTCTCACGTACAACGAGTGGGCATCTGCTGCAATCAGTCTCGGCGTGCCGCGCCTTCGATATTAGCCAGAGTCTTACAAAATAAAATGTAAGTCAAAAAGCAAATTTTACAATTCTTAAAATAAATTGAGTCGGACAAGCTTTATATATAATAATACTGTTATCTCAGGAGTGGAAAAATAATTAATATCGTGCATTGTTGATTTATTATTTAATATGAAGTTTACCAAGTTAGATTATTGTCAATATCTGCTAAGTAGCCAAATCAATTATACCATTACTAATTTTGCCGAGCATTTAGAAAGCATTAGTCACGATCAAATTAACTATTATTTGAAGAATGAAAAGTTAACACCTCGGCTACTTTGGGAAAATGTTAAAGATTTAATTGTCACGTCGGAGAATGCTTACATCATCTTTGATGATAGCGTTTTAGATAAAAGGTATTCTGAAGAAATCGAAATGGTTAGGAGACAATATAGTGGGAATGAACATGGTGTTCTCAAAGGAATTGGTCTAGTTAGCTGTATATATGTGAATCCTAAACTTCAAACGTTTTGGGTAATAGATTACCGTATTTTTAATCCTGATGTCGATGGTAAAACTAAAATAGACCATGTGAAAGATATGCTGCAAAACCTTGTATATCATAAGCTTCTGCCATTTGACACTGTTTTAATGGATACTTGGTATGCAGTACATACTTTAATGCTTTATATCGATAGTTTAGATAAAGTTTATTATTGCCCTTTGAAGAAGAACCGTTTAGTTGATGATACATTTGGTAAAGATAAATATAAACATGTTGAATTATTAGAATGGAGTAAAGAGGAGTTAGAATGTGGTAAAATAATCAAGATTAAAGGGTTCCCTGCCAGTAAAAAAGTGAAATTGTTCCGGGTTATTGTTTCTACCAACAGAACGGACTACGTCGCCACAAACGATTTATCTCAAAGTTCCACGGATGTTGTACAAGAGGTGTATAAAATTCGATGGAAAATAGAGGAGTTTCATAGAGAAATAAAACAACTAACTGGGATTGAATATTGTCAATGTCGTAAAGCTCGTCTTCAACGAAATCATATTGCTTGTGCTTTGTTGGTTTGGTTAAGATTAAAGACTTTAGCCTATCAAACTGGTCAAACTATTTATCAAATTCAGCATAAATTGCTTTCTAATTATTTAATTCAGCAACTAAAACGCCCAGATATTCGTATGTGCTTGGGTTGATTTAAATTGCTGCGTGGCATGGCTGCGCCCTGCCCGCCATTTGTGCCAGTTGCGTAAGTCCTGATAAAGCATCCTCGCTATTCCGTAAGGGAATTTCGTTGACATAGCGGTAGGTATAAATTTCATAGACTTTGCCCTTTAAATGTTTGATACTGAACGTCTCAAGAGGCATTCCTTCTAACCATTCATAGAGTGTTTTATGGGATTTAGGCTGACATACCAGAATGAAATTTAGTTTTTGTTGTAAGAGTAATTCACACAACGGTTGATGACAATAAAGATCATCCCCTAAGACGGTAATACCAAGAGATGCATACTGTTTGCCATATTTCTCAATCCAACGCTTCGCTGTTGAGTTCTCGCAATCTTGCTTATTATGTCCGTCTTGCGGGACAACAAATTCTGGGTTCAAGGGAATGACCAAGGGATTGCCTGGACAAACAATTATGGGAGTAACCACAGCGTGGAAGTATTGGGTTGTTCCGTTTTTAAAAGTTTTGCTCGAACATTGTGGGCAGTGGATCTGATTTGAACAAAAATATTCTGTTCCATCAAGAGCTATCAACAAATTATTTTTAAAGGAGCGAAACCTTGATAAATATTTACCTTGCTCTAATGCTTTGAAAATCTCGTAAAACACCGGAAACACGAGGGCTGGTTCCACATCATCAAGCAAATCTCGGATATGGTTATCGGTCGGAATCTGATGTATGCCAAACAGGCTTTGACCATTATTATGCCCTCTGTTGTGTGCCATTGAGCGTTGATAGGCAAGAAAGGAGGGACTTTGAGTAAAAAATACTGAAAATGCGCTTAATGCTGCATCACTCATCTGATAGCGCTTGTTTTTGCCTGTTCGCTTATCAGGAAAGTCTTCCAGAATTGACCGAAAGTAAAGCACTATTTCGTCGAAAATGCTTGGCTGATTCAACAAAAACCCCTACGCCTATGAGTGAAACAGATACAAAAACCATACCTTTAAGTGAAAATTTTGCATAGACCTAGATGGTAGTGATAATTATTCTCATAATGAGAATTGCTGGTTTCATTGTGACTACCTTGACAAACTAGAAGGATGGCTCAAGGGATTACCAAAAAATAAATTATCCAATTGTGGGATGGGCGTCTCGCCCGGACTCATTAATTGGGCGGGCGAGACGCCCATCCCACCTGAAGGATTTTGGATATTTTTTTATTTGGAAGTCCCCAATATAGATTTTGGAGAAAAGGGTTAAAAACGAGGATCGAGGGAGCGCAACTAAGAAGGTATGACAAAGTACCCCTCAGTACTGATGTCTTGTGGCCAGATATTCGCCGTCAGTCGTAGCTTCAGTTGACAATACATTCACCATGCGTTTGTCCCTGGTTCTAGCTATTGTCATTTGTTCTACTACGCCATTCCAAAGGGCTATACGGGCATTCAATGCAACACGGGCAGCCTCTTCGCATTCTCTCCATTTAATGGAATCATTGTTACACAGCTTAGTAAGCATTTGCATCGCCATAGGAGTGTGGGCTTGTTCATCCAAGTGTATATGACGCTCCAAATAGTTGTGTAGAAGGTTTAACTGCTCCGGGAACTGATTCTGAAGATTAGTAACAAGAACCCTAAACATATCTGGAATCAAGTTCTCCCGACCTAGGGTAAAGGCCGCAGCAATTGAGTGTGCCGAGCCGGAGTTAACTATCCTCCATGTTGTTTCCACGAAGGTCTGAGCCGTCTTTGGCACACGAAATTGGGTTCATCTCACAAAATCGCATTGCTCCCCCTGGCAACTGTGGTTGGCTCGTGAAATCGTCATTGAAAATCCCCTTCCTTGGCAAAAGTCAACAGCCAACAATTTAACTCCTGGAAGAGTTGCCCAGTCCATTGCAGGAGTTTTGGCGGCGATTGGTACACCTGCCCAACCTCCTAAACCCCGTGGAAAGTCTCCTGGTTGGCCAGAAGGGCAGCCTCGAAGCCGTAGAATTCGCTATCCAACAGTCAAAAAAGGTACTTTGTTACCAAAAAAACAACTGTCAAACTCAGCTTGACCCTTTGATAAATCATCTTTAAGGTTTTTAGTTTATTAACTCAACACTGCTGGGTCCTGATCGTTGTTGCCTGGTATCAATTCCAATGGGTAAGTCTTTTTAACGATCGCCTGCTTAGTCTAAAGTTCAGTTTTAAGCACCCAGTCTACCATTTCTGTCACTGGGACAAATTATCCTCCTGGTGACAATTTATGTCGCTTTGTACTAGTCAATTTCGCGAGGTCAACGCCTTCATGCTGGAGTAACCAACGTTTACGTTCCAATCCCCCTGCATAACCTGTCAGGTCAGCATTCGCACCAATTACCCGATGACAAGGCAGCGCAATAGCGATCGGATTCAAAGAGTTTGCCATACCGACTGCACGATAAGCTGTGGGTTTCCCCAGTTTCACTGCTAACTGACCATAGGAGACAACTTCTCCAAGTGGAATGGTTCGCAACGCCAGCCAAACCCGTTGCTGAAAAGGTGTCCCGCCCATGCTGACGAGAATTTTATCTACACTGCCATAATCACCTGCTAGATATGCTTGAATGCGGTGGCTAAACCCTTGTGGATTTGTTCTCTCAATCAAGTCAACGTGCCCGTAACGTTTCTGAAGCAGTCTCATCATTCGGGCTTCATAGCCTACAAAGTCCAGCGCGCATAGACTCTCGCCATCCGACACTAACAGAATAGTCCCAGCTTCAAAGTCAATTTTGTCGATAAACAGTTTAGTCATCCAGATAACTCCTTCATCGGCCGTATCGTTGAATCGAGCGACCACAAGTACATTGCTCCATACGCCCGCCATGGTCGCCACGTCTGGGAAGTTTCTAAAAGCTGAGCTTTGGTCACGGGATGCCCCAGTTTTTCCATTGAGCGCAATAGTGCTAAATCGGTTGCAGGAAACGCATCGGGTTCACGGAGCGCCCGCATCGCAATGTAATGAGCAGTCCACTCACCAATCCCCGGTAATTGACACAGCATTTGAATGGCATCCTCCAGGTTTTGGAAGTGATTCAGGAGGTGATTGTCTTGTGCAACAGCCGCCGCAAGGGAAGCGATTGCTAATGCCCTAGGCCGCGTGATTCCCAACTTTGTGAGATCAGCCTCTGCCAATACTTCTGGTCGTGGAAAGACGAATCGCAAATCAGGTACTGTCCAGGAAATTCCCTCTATCACCAATGGCTCACCATAGGCTTTCACTAAGCGCCCTGCTAGTGTCGTAGCGGCTGCAACACTAACTTGCTGTCCCAGAATTGCACGCACTGCCAGTTCAAAGTGATCCCATGTACCTGGAATTCTAAGTCCTGGCAGTGCATTTACGGCAGGACGGAGCTTTAGATCACGCTGCAAATGAGTGGCAATCACCTCAACATTCGCTCTCAGATCGAACATACGACGCAATCGCTCCACAATTTGCGCCAATAGCGTTACCTTAGGAAAGCAGATGCGGGCAACCAGATAGTTGTATCCCTTAACTGGGCGCACTTCGATCAGGCCATGTAGCCCATCGAAAGCGATCGTCCGCCGATAAAAGTCGGCACCGACTGAATCTAGCCCTGGAATGCTTCTAGAAGCCAGAAAACGAATCAGCGCCGTCCAATTGTAGGGGGGACTGAAGGGCAGCTTCAGCTTAATTTCAAGGATCTTCACATCGTCTTTTGAGATCGTTGAGTGTCGTCGCAGCTCGCGAGGCAATCGCTGATAGGTCTTTTGGATCACTTCGTTGAAGCGACGAATACTCGAAAAGCCGACTGCCATTGCTATGTCCGAAATCGACAGCGACGTTTCATCGATCAGTTGTTTTGCAAACAGAAGCCGCCGTGTTTGAGCCACAGCTATCGGCGATGTGCCGAGATCCCGGGTGAATAGCTGCCGCAGATGGCGATCACCCACGCCAAGCCGTGCAGCCAGTTTTGTTACCGTACCTTCATCCAGTGCACCCTCCGCAATCAAACTCAGAGCACGCGAAACTGTTGCCGTCGTTCCAACTCGTGCGAATAAATCGGGGGACAATTCTGGTCGGCAGCGTAGACAGGGACGAAAGCCTGCAATCTGAGCAGCAGCAGCACTCGGAAAGAATGTGCAGTTCTCACGCTTCGGGGTTTTGGCTGGACAGATGGGACGGCAGTAAATACGCGTAGTGTGGACAGCAGTGAAGAAATGTCCATCAAAGCGAGTATCGTGGGTTTGTACTGCTCGGTAACAAACATCTGGGTCAAGGTTTGTGAACACAACCAATATCTGAATTCATAAGTACAGCATAGACTTTATATCAGAATAGCTGAAGGAAAGGGACAATACAGCACGGGTAATTTGATGTTATTCATAGGATTTTCTCAAAATCAGGGAAATTTTCAAGCAACAATATATTACGACACACATTCCGCACCCACAACTGTCACACCCTACCGAAACGGATATATTTAGTACATAAAAACTATAGATTAATTGGTACTTTGATCCGGGCACTATACAGTAATGCAAAATTGCCCCCGCCGTGAGCGCAAGTACCCCAGTACAATATTATACATTGCGCACAAGAGCGAAAATACATAACAGCTATGTGACCACCCAAAATCACCCCTTTTAGAAAGCGATTTAATCCGCTTGAAATTCTTTTGCCATACGATTCATCATTGACAGAATGTCCTCGGATTTGCCCCAAAAATCACCGATAGTCCCAACGGACGAGAAGAAGCCTTGCCCAATCCTAAGTCCAGCAACTGGAACGAATAGGCGGCGAAGCGCAGTGTCAGCCGCTGCCTGCGACCAATGGTGCCACTACCCCAAGGTCTATCAGTTGGCAGTGGCAGACACCGACTATTCGAGCGCAGCGGTTTCCAGTTGCGCCAACTACTTGGAACCGCTGGCAATTGTAGACTCATCGCTCAAACCCCCGTGAAGAGCGCAACTCATGTGACTGCCGCAACCGCTGCATCAGTTCCAAATTCCAATCTAATGCGTTGGGTCGTACTCTGGTTGCTTGTGGCAGATGGTCTTGAATAAGTTTAGTTATCTCATCAAGAGCTGCATCATTATCATAAGCAGCAACCACTGTGGGGATTGATTTCAGGTATTCCACTGGCAGACTCTTGGGGCTATCTACTGCCATGTACATTGTCCTCTGCTCCGGCATTCCGGATATTGTGGCAAGCGACAGTGCATCAATGGGAGACTTGCACAGCACCACTTTTTGGATTTCATCCGTTGGTTGCCCTCCAAAACCAAAATAAAACCACCCATCAGTACGTTTAGTTCCTTTGGCATACCCCATAAATGTGTTGTCCTCACCCCTAGTTCGGGGCGTGAGTATCAACGGAACAGAAAACCGGGATAAGAAAAAAATCTCGGAAAATTAACTATTCAACCATGTATATACATGATAAAATGGCATGACCATGTATATACATAGACAGATGGATAAGTATTCAGGGACTAGGCAAAAATCTCAAAGACGACCACGTACATCAGATGGTAAATTTGAAACAGATTATGGGGATTCGCCAAAGCGATTAAGGTCTATTCGCTTAACAGACGAGGCATGGGAGAAACTGATGGAAATAGCAGAGAAAAATCAAGTTACTAGAAGCGAAGTGATAGAAATTTTCGCTCGTGGGGGCGACTTATATTAAGTATTATCCCTGGTTTCCTTGAAGATTATAGTGCTGTTTTTGACTAATATTTAGGTGCTAACCATATTTTGACTATCAAGAGTATTGTCTATTCTATTGATGCCATGTTATTTATTGATAATAACGAAATGGAACTTTCAACATAAATCGAGTCCATTTTCATATATTATTGTCCTAACGGTGGTATTTTTTCAAAAGCGAGTTGCGCTACGAATTGGGCACGTTGTGATGTTACCTTAGAGTAGCGAAGAGTAGTTTGAATTTTTTCATGTCCCATTAACGCGCGAAGTTCCTCAACTCCCATGATTCCAACTCTCTGGGATGCAAACGTGTGTCTGAGGTGGTGAAAGCTAATACCCTCTAATTCTGGAATGTTTTTAGCTGCCTTTACAAGTGTAGAGTAAGCTGTTGCATAGGAAAGACGAGATGCTTGTTGAGAATTCGGTTTTTGCGCGGTAAATAAAGCATTTATGTTGGGATGTCGGTAGTATTTGATGTAATTATTCAGACCATCGGAAGTATCTTCATTGTAGAAACACCACCGTTGCTTGTTACCCTTACCAACGACTTGAAACTTACGAGCAGTAAAATCAATATCTGATAAATCTAATGCCAATATCTCTGCAATTCTTGCTCCACTGCTATGTAGCAAATGAACTAAAGCAGTAAGCCTCGCATCTTTTTTGACAGCTTGAACAAGAATACTTAATTGCTCTTGTGTCAAATATCGCACAACGACATCTGAATTATGCTCTCCTATATTTGGATTTGGTTTACGTCGTTTGAGATGAGAAATGGGGTTTGATTTGATATAACGACACTCAACAGCAAAGTTAAATAATGCCGTAATCACCGCTTGATGACGATGATGAGTTATATATGTTACGTCATTTAAATCATTGAGATATTCAACTAAGATTTCTCGGTCAATAATTTCTAGTGACCAACTACCGTATAGTTTAAGTAGGGGTATTAAAGTTGACTCATAGGAGCGAATAGTAGAGTTAGCAAGTCCGGGACGCTCTAAAAACTGAGTAGCTAATGACGCTAAATTAACACTCATTTTTACAAGAGTCACTTAAATTTTTTCAACTTATAAATCAATACTAACTTATTATTAATAGGTAACGAACTAAATATATTTTCATGGATGTATCCGTGGCGGATGTGGCTCCCAAGCACGAAGAGACGTTAGGTTGTTACATACAACGAGTTCGTAACTCCGGATCTCTAACTCAATTGGAGTTAAGTACAAAAGCCGGAATACATGTCCAGACTATCCGCAAGATTGAATCTGGGGCTACATCCCGGCTCAATCAAAAAGCTAAATCTGGATTAGCTGCGGCGTTAGGTATACCTCAAGAATATTTAGATGCCGTTGTCAAAAAAGTATCACTATCCGTCATAACCTCACTCAAATTTTGCCCGAAATGTTGGACACCAGGGACAACTCTTGACCCAATGTGGACTTCTTTACGGTCAAAGTATTGCTTCGCCTGCGGTACACAATTGCGAGATCGATGTTTGAGTTGTCACGAACCAATTTTGTCGCTGAAATTCAAATTTTGTCCACATTGTGGCAAATCTTACAAGCAAATCGAATCATTTAAGTAAAAAAATATACATAAATGCCCGTTGAATTTTTAAGTGATGAACAAGAGAAAAGATATGGATGTTACAACAGTGAACCAAGGAGCGAACAACTGGCAAAGTATTTTTATTTAGATGATAACGACCTACAACTGATTAAAAAACGACGGGGAAATCATAACCGATTGGGTTTGGCATTGCAGTTATGTACCGTCCGCTTTCTAGGTACTTTTTTAACTGACCCAACGGATGTTCCTGAAGTAGTGGTTAATTATTTGACATCTCAACTGGCAATAAATGATACAAAATGCCTAGAAGAATACCGAAATTCGGAGACAAAGTGGGAGCATACCGCGTTAATTAAACAGCGTTATGGCTACCGAGAATTTCACTCTCAACCCGAACATTGGAAATTGGTGCGTTGGCTTTACCAACGGTCAACTTTGAGTGCAGAATCTCCTAGTGTTTTGTTTGACATAACCACAGCACGGTTGGCAGAACGCAAAATATTGCTACCAGGTGTGAGCGTTTTAGCACGGTTAGTGGCGTCGGTACGAGAAAGAGCTGCTAACCGTCTTTTTAAGGTTTTATCTTCGCTCCCCAACAGCAAGCAACTTGAGAGCCTCGAAAAATTATTACTGATACAAGAGTTAGGACGTTACTCAACTCTCGACCGTTTGCGTCATTCTCCAACTCGCGTTAACGCCAAATCAATGTTGGCGGCGATTAATCGTTTGTCGGAAATACGTTCGTTTGGGATTTCTAACATTGACCTATCTAAAATACCACCAAGTCGGGTAAAATTTTTAGCTATCGGTTCAGTCCCAGAATTGCAGATATCGGTGAGGCACGTTTTTGGCGAATCGACAATTCTGCTAACTATGGTGCGCTGGATGGACTGACAAAAAACAAGATAAATACTGACCTGATTGCGAACAATTGGGATGATATGTTGCGGGTAGCAGGTTCTCTCAAGTTAGGAACGGTCAATGCTTCTGACTTAATGCGTTCCTTGCAACGGGGTAATCAACCCTCTACTTTGGCAAAAGCTATTGGTGAATTGGGACGGATTATCAAAACCTTATATCTATTATCCTACATTGATGATGAGACATACCGCCGTCGGATTTTGACTCAAATCAATCGTGGTGAAAGTCGTCACAGTTTATCCAGAACGGTTTTCCACGGACAGAGGGGTGAAATACGGCAAAGATACCGCGAGGGTCAAGAGGATCAGTTGGGGGCATTAGGAATGGTTGTGAATGTGATTGTGCTATGGAACACTTACTATATAGATGCAGCTGTCAACAAGTTACGTTCTCTAGATCCGGCGATAACATATGAAGATATTGCCCGACTCTCCCCGTTGGGACGCAAACATATCAATATGTTGGGGCGTTATTATTTTTCGCTGGCGGAACCCATTTTAAAAGGAGAACTGCGCCCCTTACGCGACCCCTATGCACGTGAAGAGTTAGATGATTTGTTGTAGGTGTTTGGGCTTATCCCGGTTTTCTGTTCCTAAGTTATATAACATTTTCGTCATGTATATACATGGTTGGGCGAGAAAAAATGACGCATTCTCAATACTTTCGCCTATGTATATACATGGCAGTCGGCATTGTTATTTTTTGACCCTCAATTTTCTTATCCCGGTTTTCTGTTCCATTGATACTCACGCCCCTAACTTACGAAAAGCACACCTAAGCAGTGCTAATCTACAGGGGGCATACCTGGGCAATGCTAATCTACAGGGGGCAATCCTGTACAATGCTAATCTACAGGGGGCAATC
>CAXTSI010000089.1:0-22052 GCA_964246695.1 uncultured bacterium | reverse complement strand
TTCATCAGTTAGTCCTTCACATATTGATAACCATTCTCATAATGAGAATTGCTGCCAAGTTATGCTGCTGTCTATCTCGAAACTCACTTGGAATTGGAACAAGGCGAAGAACCTGATCCTAAATTACTCCTACTGGCACTAAGCCATGTAGCTGAGGCTCTTGGTGAACAAAAAATGACACCAGAACAAGCAAAAATACATTTAGAGAAACTAGATGAGTTGCTATCACAGCGCGGAGGTGAGGCAATTTACAACCTAGGAAGTTGGCTAAATGCTCTGGGGTTAAAACTAACAGTTACTGTTACCCAAAACGCAGATAATAACATCACAAATACTGCCAGTAGTTCTGAATTAACGGTTGAGAAAATTTAAGCGTCTTGGGACCAGTCCCAGCTAATTGCCTCTACAATAACCTTTTCAATGGCAACGTAAACCCAGGCACAACATCCTCACCACTTAAAATTGCTGTAGCTGGATACTGAGTAATTGAACCATCCCTGCGATAAACCAAAGCTTGCTGATTTTTACGGTCAATTAACCATCCTAAGCCAACACCATTGGCAATATATTCTACCATCTTGGCTTTGAGTTTTTCCAAGCTATCATTCTTAGACCGAATCTCAATCACAAAATCGGGAGCTAAATCTAAAAACTGATCTTCCCTCTCATCCCAATCTTCTGGTAAACGTCCTTTAGCGACAAAAGCAACATCAGGCGATCGCACTGCCGTATTTGCTAATCTAAAGCCTGTACTCGAACTAAAAACTTCACCCAAATCCTCACTTTCCACCCAATTTAACAGATAAGCACCTGCTTTTATTTCCCGATTACCAGAAATTCCGCCAGTAGGAGGCATAGTTTCTAACGTCCCATCAGCATTGCGTTCAAATCGCAGTTCTGAGTTCTCTGAACTCATCCGCATCAATTCTTCATCAGAGTACCAGGACGGCAACACTACTTTTTCGCTATTCATGATCATGCCATCAAGCTTGACACATAGTTCAATTTTACCTTTCTCTCCTCTCTGCGGTTCGCTAAGGTAACATCATCAGCTAACTTTTCAGCTAAAGTACCAACAAATGCTCTCAGAACGCTTTACCGCAGCCCTAACCTACGCCACACAACTCCACGCCAACCAAGTCCGTAAAGGTTCAGGTGTACCTTACATTACCCATTTATTAGGTGTTGCCAGTATTGCCTTAGAATACGGGGCGAATGAAGATGAAGCCATAGCAGCACTATTGCACGATGCGATCGAAGATCAAGGTGGTGTTGCGACACGAGAAGAAATTCGCCGCCGCTTTGGAGACAATGTGACAGCAATTGTGGATGGTTGTACCGACTCTGACACTACACCCAAACCACCTTGGCGACAACGTAAAGAAGCATACATCGCCCACTTATCCACCGCTTCGCACTCAGTATTACTCGTCTCCGCAGCAGATAAACTTTATAATACCCGGTCGATTCTGAAAGATTATCGGATTGTGGGCGAATCAGTTTGGGAGCGCTTTCAAGGGGGAGGAAAAGAAGGTACACTTTGGTATTATCGATCGCTTGTAATTGCCTTTTACCAAACTGGAACGACACCTTTGATTGAAGAATTAGAACGAGTCGTTTCGGAACTGGAGATGCTGGTATTTAAGAAAATATGAAGGATGAAATTTTTCGGGAACATACCAGTTTTGCAGAAAATATAATTTCTTGTGGGGTGGGCGTCTCGCCCGCCCATATGTGGTGGGCGGGCAAGATGCCCACCCCACAAGAGGTATCTTTACAAAGCACACATACTCCCAATTTTTCATCCTTCATACTTATGTCTGACTACTAGCGGAACATACTGCTGACGGAACTATCTTCGTGAATCCGCCAGATGGTTTCTCCTAGCAAGTTAGCCACCGAAAGCACCACGAGTTGTGGAAAGCGATCGCTTTCTGCAACTGGAATTGTGTTTGTGACAATTACTTCCTCAAACAAACCACTTGACAAGCGCTCAATCGCAGGTGGGGAGAACACCGCATGAGTTGCACAGGCATAAACTTGGCGTGCGCCTTCCTCGCGCAGTAACTTTGCTCCCGCCAAAATGGTTCCGGCAGTGTCAATCATGTCATCTACCAGTACCGCCGTTTTACCCTTGACATCACCGATCACATTCAGTACTTCAGCAACATTATGAGCTTGACGACGTTTATCAATAATTGCCAGGGGAGCATCATCGAGCTTTTTCGCAAATGCCCTAGCCCGTGCTACACCGCCGACATCCGGAGAAACCACGACCAGGTCTGGTAATTGTTTACTTGCCAGATAATCTAGCAACACTGGCGAACCGTAAATATGATCCAGAGGTAGATCGAAATAGCCTTGAATCTGAGCCGAGTGTAAATCCATAGCGAGAACGCGGTTGGCACCTGCTTCGGTGAGCAGGTTAGCAACCAGCTTGGCAGTTATTGACTCTCGTCCTGCCGTTTTGCGATCGGCGCGGGCATAGCCATAGTAGGGAATGACTGCTGTTACCTGCCGCGCTGAGGCGCGACGACAGGCATCAATCATAATCAGCAATTCCATGAAATTGTCGTTTACAGGACGACAAGAGGGCTGGATTAAATAAACATCACAGCCCCGGATCGATTCCTGTATTTGAATGTATAATTCTCCATCCGCAAATCGTTTGCGGATCATTGGTCCTAGGTCCATGCCTAGGTAAAGAGCGACCTCTTGAGACAGTGGTATGTTGGCAGAGCCAGAGAACAGCCGCAGGCGATTATTTTCAGTCAGTGCTATTGCAGTTTGCTGCTCTTTTAAAGTCGCAGAACTGAGAACAGCAGATCCTCGATATGCATTCATGGCAATATTGTCATCCCGTATTTAGCATATTTAACATAAATATTCGGCAAAATTATTTGCAAGTTTTGTTGAAGCTTTCTTGAAGACTTGAAATATTCCTCCATAAAACTACAATTAGCTAATTTCCCAGCTATTCTGGTAAGCTACACCACGACAGTTTAACTAATATCAAGTCATTAACTATACCCATATTTTAGATATTTTAGGTTAAGGTGAAAAAACCCAACTCTCTGAAATGTTTGCTCCGTAGTGTACGAACCTCTATCCATCTCATTTATAACTCACAGCAAAGCATTTGCAACTTAACTCATATTGAATGGCACTTAATTAAGTATAAAAACTTTTAAACTAGTACATGACGGCGGAAATAGAGTTACCATCCCAAACAGCCAAAAACCTTGAAATACAAGGTTTTTAATTTTAGATTGCTTCGCTTTGCTCGCAACGCTTTGCGATTTTTAATTTTTAATTCCGCTACGCGGTACTAGCTGTGTATACAAATTATCTTTATCTTTGCCAGAACTCAAATTTTTTGGTGTTTTATCAGCAAGGCAGGGCTATTTTATTCGTTTGTATTGCGCATGCATATTATCATGGTTTTTGTCAAGATTCTGTAAAAAAAACCAACAGATGTGCCGATTAGCTGAAAAGTACCTAAATTATAGTTGTGGGGAATGCGTTACACCTAAGCACTGAGGAATTTGTGAAAATAGAGTTAAGCAATTTAAAGACTTACTTAGGAGAGAATTCTATAAATTCGTAATAATTCGCGATCGCTTTGAATCGCAACTACAAGCCATGATGAAAAGCTTTACTAACTACCCACTTCTGGGGGGAATCTACCAACAACAACTTTCGGAAAGTTCCATTAACGGTGTTCGCGATCGCTCTACTGTCCTGAAGAAAGGTAAATTCCTCCTAGTCATACTATTACACGGAAGTCCCCAATGCGACCACCGATTACAACTGGCACTATCCTGCAAAACCGTTACCGGATAATTCAAACTCTGGGTCAGGGTGGATTTGGTAGAACCTATCTGGCAGAAGACCAAAGACGCTTTAATGAACTTTGTGCAATTAAAGAATTAATTCCCACGGTAACAGAGGCTGACGCTTTGGAGAAAGCACAAGAGCTTTTCCTGCGAGAAGCAGAAGTATTGTATCAAATACAACACACTCAAATCCCCCAATTCCGGGAAAGATTTGAACAAGACGATCGCTTGTTTTTGGTTCAGGAATATATAGCAGGTAAAACATACCGTACTTTGCTGGATGAACGCAAGGCGGTTGGTGGTGCGTTCACAGAGAGAGAAGTATTACATTTGCTACACTCTTTATTACCAGTGTTAGAGCATATTCACAGTCGGGGAATTATTCACAGGGATATCTCACCCGAAAATATTATTCTCCGAGACAGCGATCGCCTGCCAGTTTTGATTGACTTTGGGGTAGTGAAAGAACTGGCAACTCGATTACAATCACCTAACACCACAGCGCCAGCAACCTATGTAGGAAAATTTGGCTACTCCCCAAGCGAACAAATGCAAACAGGTCGGGCTTATCCCAGTAGCGACTTGTATGCACTAGCAGTCACAGCAATAGTTTTGCTGACAGGCAAAGAACCACAGGAACTATTTGATGAAAATCAATTAACTTGGACTTGGCAACGCTGGGTAACAGTCAATCCGCAGTTTGCACAGATTTTGAACCGGATGTTGAGTTACAGACCAAGCGATCGCTTTTCCAGTGCTACAGATGTATTACAAGGACTGCAATCTTTAGATCAACCAATCCCAACCTCTGATGTGTCCAACGTGCAAACAGTCGCCGTTGGTCGCCGACCCAACTCAGTGCCACAAGCGTTACCCACCAGACCCGATCCCACAATTCCACAACCCCCATCTCAGTCGCTCTTAGAAAACCCATTGGCGATTGGGGCACTTGGCAGTGCTGTCGTTATCCTAGCAGGATTCGGTTCTTGGGCATTGATAAGTTCCATCCGCAATCAGCCAGAAGAACCACAAAAAACAACAACACCACAAATCCCTTCACCAGTTATTTCTCGTAGCGCTACACCCACACCCACACCCACACCCACACCAACACATAAATCTACACCCACACCCACACCGACAAAAAATCAACCTGTTGTATTTACAAAGCGTCTAAATTTTGGATTATCCAACAAAACTAACATTGAGGGTATCCTCAAAGCAAATGAAATACACGAGTACATCTTGAATGGGGAACAAGGGCAGCGGTTAACGGCATTGTTCGCCCAAGAAAACGGCGTTTCACTAACAGTCTTAGGTTCTAATCGCAAACCAATTGAGAATAGCGCCTCATATGTGACATTCTACCAAGGAACATTACCTGTTACTGGTATTTACATTATCCAGTTAAGTCCTGTCCCAGGAGTCTCGCAAAGCAGTTATAACCTTAGTGTTGGATTAGACAAATCAGTCAAACCGATACCCACACCATCACCTACATTACCGCCGATAAATCAAACCACCACACCATCGCCCACAGAAAAGCCGCCCCTATATCCGGGACACGAGCAAAATAACCTGCATACCAAAAGACCGCACAAGCCAGTCTCTAATAAAATAAATTCACCGAAGATTCCGTAGTATCTAGTTCCTCAACAAACGCAGCAGTACCGCTTTGCGGAATTAAAAATTAAAAATTAAAAATTATAAAAGCTTACATCGTCAGCTTTTCGCGCTATGAATGAATGGTTGCTTTGTTTCCGCGCCCACTGTACTAGTTATCGGCTATGAGGCAAAAAGTGCAATGTGCTACTATTGAGTAGAGTGAGCAATATATTACAATAGTTGTTATATGGTGTGCAATTGAATACTTATACTATCGCCTAGTCTAGTAATGAGTAATGGCAAGCTCACCCATTAGCAATTAGCAATTAGCAATTAGCAATTAGCAATTAACAATTAGCATTATCTGAAAAAGTATTGAAAACACTACTGATTACTGGAACTGATACAGATGCTGGTAAAACTGTTTTAACAACAGCATTGGCAGCTTATTGGCAAAAATATTGCTCTGACCGTAGCTTAGGAATTATGAAACCAATGCAATCGGGAGTAGGAGATTGCGAGTGGTATCAAAAGCTGTTTTCTCTAGAGCAAACTCAGTCAGAAATTACACCTTTATACTTTCAAGCACCCCTAGCCCCTCCTATAGCAGCAGCACGAGAAAATCGGACAGTAGATTTAGCAGTTGTCTGGAAAGCTTTTACAGATTTGAGAGAACGCCGTGATTTTCTATTGATGGAAGCCTTGGGAGGAATGGGTTCACCGATAACCGATGAACTGACGGTAGCAGATTTAGCGGGATCGTGGCGCTTGCCTACGGTATTGGTAGTGCCAGTTAAATTGGGTGCGATATCCCTTGCAGTGGCAAATGTGGCATTAGCTAGACAATTGCGGGTACAACTTGTAGGAATAGTTCTCAACTGTGTTCAACCGCGAACGGATGCAGAAATTGCCGACTGGACACCAGTTGATTTAATTCAATCGCTCACGAGTATCCCTATTTTGGGTTGTTTGCCTCATTTAGAGAATCCAGCAGATTTGGACCTCCTCGCCAAAGTAGCCTCAGATTTAGATTTAGAGCGATTGTTACCTTTGGCAAAAGTGTAAAGAGCGAAAATAGAAATACCCCTAACGGTGGAAAATGTGAAATTGAACTACCGTGACCAACCCCTTCGGGGTATGGACACGGATTCTTAAGGAAACTTAGCTAGTCGTGTTCCTTACATCCCAATCACCAAACAAGTCCAGTTGCGTGTATTTAGGTTGCTGAGCTTTCTGTCTTCTTTTCGCCTTGGGCTTAACGTTGACTTCAACACTTTTAACTGTCAATAAACGCAACTGACGTTGCTTAACGGGTAATTTAGCAGGGTTTCCCGGCTCATCCCTCGGTTCGGATGATGCTTCCTGACTAGCAGGCTCCAAGGACGTAACTTTCTGGCTGACCACCAGTAGGGACTCTATTCCAAGCTTGGTTACACCTCGATGCGCGATGTTGATCGATCCATTTCGATCTGCATCATCGACATGTTGACACTGCCTACAAAGAAACTTTTCTTTATCTCTGTTGCTCTTATCAATAAAGTGGCAGGCTGGACATTCGAGGCTAGTAAATTTTGGGTCTACCAGGATAACAAGGTTACCTAGTTTCGCTGCTTGTTGTTCCGTTTTTTGACGCAACGAATACCAACTAGCGTCTGAAATACTTTTATTAAGTCCAGACTTCGCTGCTTGACCATTCTTTAAATATTGTCCCGTCACCTCGTCTTTGACGGGCTTGCAACGGGCTTTCATCCCTTTGATATTTAAATCCTCGAAAGCAGTGATATCCGCTACGTTCGCTATTTTCTTCGCTGCCTTCCATTGAAAATCTTCACGCTGCCTAGCTATATCTTTGTACCTTGCGGCTAGTCGTTCAACGGCTTTTTTACGATTATTTGAACCTTTCTTTTTTCTGGAAACTCTGCGCTGTGCAATTTCTAGTTTACGTTCAGCTTTTCTTAAGAATTGAGGGTTAGGTATGAAGTCACCACCACTCAAGGCAGCTATTTTCTTTATACCAACGTCAATACCCTGAATTGTTTTGCATTCTTCCGGTTTTTTGATGACAATATCAGGTATCATCTCGTCTCTCAATAGAACTGAAACATACCACCCATCTAGTTGACGACTAACTGTTACCGTCCTAACTTCCCAGCTAGCAGCGATTTCACGCGACTTAAAAAACCGCATCCTTCCTACTACAGGAAAGGTAATGTAATTTCCATCAATCCTTACTGTACCGGGCTTGTATTCAAAGCTCACATCTTTGTGCTTTTTGAAGCTCGGAAATCCAGATTGTTTGGTAAAAAACCTTTGGAATGCAGTGTCTACGTGCCTCAATGCTTGCTGATAAACATCTGCACAAATCAATTCATACTTTGGATGCTGTTTTTTAAGTATTGGCAACCAAGATGAATGCATTTCAGCCGCACTGCGACGCGGGTTGAACGGTTTCAGGTTTCCGTTCTTATCGGGCTTCCCTCTTCTTAAATTTGGTTTGTCTTCCTTCCAAGGATTACCCAGTGTTGCTGATTTGTTAACAGAACAATGCAAAGGGCTACAAACCGCTTTGGTTGACAAATCACAGTATAAATATTTTGGACAAACTTCTTTCTTTGTATAAATATCGCAGTATGCACCCTCTATAAAAGTCTGTAAATAAGTTTGTTGCCTGTCACCAAGAGCGCGATTCTGTACGTAGCCTACAAGGTGCTGTGCTTCGTCAAAATGCTTGAATTGGGTTGGATTAGGTCGAAGTTTGAACTTGTAAGCTACTTGCATTTGTTTGCCTCCTCGTCATAATATACGACTAGGCATCTAGATGTGTCAAGAAGTTTTAAAAAGAGAATGACAAAACCCCAAACGGATAAAGAGTGGCAAGAAAGGAACCCGGAAAAAGTAAAAAAATACGTTCAAAAGTACTTAGAAGACAAAGAGCGTGTTACCGTCATCCTCCATAAAGATACTTTGGCGAAAATTGACAAAGTAAAGCCTGCTGAGCAAAAATACTCGGATTGGGTCAGGAATCTTATCAAGGACTGGGAAACGACTCAAGACACGCTGTAAGTGGTAAAATGGCAAAAACTCAACTGCTATGCACGCCGCGTCTTGCCTGCGGCTCAACTCGACTTCATAGCGTTTCATTTTTACCTAAAAATGCCCCTACAACTAAGCTTCGCTATAGTTGCAGTACCCTTTTTGTAAATAAGATGGTTTCTACATCTCCTAACCCCACATCTGTTGACTTATCTCGCGTCCGACCCGCCATCCAGCAGTTGCAACCTCAACTTGTAGAGTGGCGGCGAGGATTGCACCAAAAACCAGAACTGGGTTTCAAAGAAAAACTGACCTCTGAATTCATCTCACAGAAGTTGCAGCAATGGGGAATTGAGCATCAAACTCATATCGCCCAGACTGGCATTGTTGCTATAATAAAAGGTGAGCGCCATTCCCAGGCTCTGCCTGAGGTAATGCATTCCCAAGCTCTGCTTGGGAACGAGAGTAAAATCAAGACTCAGGACTTAGGACTGAGGACGGAGAAAGTGTTGGCAATTCGGGCGGATATGGATGCATTGCCCATTCAAGAACTTAACGAGGTTCCATATCGATCGCAGCATGATGGAGTTATGCACGCTTGTGGACATGACGGACACACAGCGATCGCCCTAGGTACAGCTTACTATCTCCACCAGCATCGAGACAGTTTCGCAGGCACTGTCAAAATTATCTTTCAGCCAGCGGAAGAAGGACCAGGCGGCGCCAAGCCGATGATTGCAGCTGGGGTACTGAAAAACCCGGATGTGGATGCAATTATCGGTTTGCACCTGTGGAATAATCTCCCATTGGGAACCGTGGGTGTCCGCGCTGGTGCATTAATGGCAGCTGTGGAGTTATTCCACTGTACAATTTTGGGCAAAGGTGGACATGGTGCTATGCCCCATCAAACCGTTGATTCGGTTGTGGTTGCTGCCCAAATCGTGAATGCCTTACAAACCATTGTTGCTCGTAATGTCAATCCCATTGATTCAGCAGTGGTGACCGTGGGCGAACTTCATGCCGGAACAGCACACAACGTGATTGCTGATACAGCTAGGATGGATGGCACTGTACGCTATTTTAATCCAGATTTAGAAAGCTTTTTTAAACAGCGAGTCGAGCAGATTATTGCGGGAATTTGTCAGAGTCATGGTGCTAAATATGACTTGGAGTATTGGAGCCTTTACCCACCAGTGATCAATGATGCTGGTATGGCGGAACTTGTGCGATCGGTAGCCCAAGAGGTCATAGAAACGCCTATAGGTGTTGTGCCAGAATGTCAAACTATGGGCGGTGAAGATATGTCTTTCTTTTTGCAAGAGGTTCCTGGTTGCTATTTCTTCGTTGGTTCTGCTAACCAAGCTAAGGACTTAGCTTATCCCCACCATCATCCCCGATTTGATTTTGATGAAACGGCGTTGGCAATGGGTGTAGAGATATTTGTTCGTTGTGTGGAGAAGTATTGCTAATTGCTAATTGCTAATTGTTGATTGCTAATTGTTAATTGTTACCATTAGCTATTAGCCATTAGCCATTAGCCATTAGCAATTAGCCATTAGCAGTGCACAATATTCTTAATGAACGAATACAATACCTTACTTCTCTTCAGTACCGCGTTCGTTGCAGGTGGACTAAATGCTGTGGCGGGGGGTGGGAGTTTCATTACTTTTCCAGCCCTGATCTTTACGGGTGTACAACCGATCGCTGCCAATGCGACGAATAATACCGCTATGTGGGTGGCAGCTTTGGCAAGTGCGGGAGCGTATCGTAAAGATCTGGGCATCCAGCGGCGAGAACTGTTATTATTGTGTGCCATCAGTTTAGTCGGTGGAGTGATTGGCTCCGTAGCTTTGTTATATACCTCGCCGGGTGTGTTTAAAAAGCTGATCCCCTATTTGTTACTGCTAGCAACGCTGCTATTTACGTTTAGCGAACCCCTGAAAGCGTGGTTTCAGCGTCAAAGCGAGAAGTCATCGCCTGAATCCCCACCGCTGCTTCGGCTGATACTTGCTCAAGGAGCGATCGCCATCTACGGTGGTTTCTTTGGGGCAGCCCAGGGGATTTTAATGTTGGCAACCCTAACGTTTTTAGGAATCAAAAATATTCACAGCATCAATGCTTTGAAGACGTTTCTTGGGAGTTGCATCAATGGGATCGCCATCGTTCCTTTTATTGTTGCTGGCGTGATTGCTTGGCCCCAAGCTATTTTGATGGCGGTGGGTGGTTCGCTTGGTGGTTACTTAAGTGCTTACTATGCGCGTCAACTTGAACCCCGCTTAATTCGGAGAGTTGTCATGATTGTTGCCTTTAGCATGACCGCCTACTTTTTTATTCATGGCTAGGCAAAACTTGAGTCACAAAAGCACAAAGTAAGCACAAAATATTCAGCAACGCCGACACCAGATGTGGTTTATTGGTTAGTAATGCTACATCAATTTTGTTCAACGTACCCCGACAGGAGTCCCACACCGTCAAGCGACGTTTTGGGGGGAAGCTTCCCCCCAAAAGCTCGCGCCCGAAGGGCGGCGATGGGACGGCATTTTCCGGGGTCAGCAACCCCCGGAAAGATGCCTTAGGAATGACGGGGTGGTGACGAACGCATCCCCGAATCGATGTCAGCCGTCAGGAGAATCGGGATGAGCGGGATGGGTGAGGAATCACCTCTCTCTGTTCGGACTCAACCGGGGAGTTCTGGCTCTGCACGTACTGCTTGAGAACCTCAACTGTTACGCCACCACACGAAGCAATGAAGTAAGCACCATTCCAAAAAACAGGTTTACTCCAGTAAACTTGTTTTACCTCGAACATAAACTCTTTGCAAATGATTTGACTTGTATAAGATTTTAAAGCATTCACAAACTTTGACAATTGCATTTGGGGATAGTACTTGAACAGTAAATGAACATGGTCAGTTTCGCCATTGAATTCGATTACTTCACAACCCCATTTTTGTGCGGCACGTTTGCGGGGGAAGATTCCCCCGCAAAGCTGCCTTGAGATGTGCTGAACTAATTCAGTTAATCGGGTCAACATAGCAGGTGTGATTACTTTTTTGCGGTACTTGGTAGTTAATACTAAGTGTGCTTTTAAGTCAGATACAGACCTAGCTGCTGATTTTTAATTCATTTTGCTCGTTCTTCATTGTAACAGGCTCTTTCTTGCACCAAGCAATTACTACTTCTCTAGTTATCTGTAGAGGTAATGGCAGAAACTTTTCTACATGAAAAACAACCCAACAAGATGGTGTTGTGTACCAATCACCTGTTTCTCTATTGACATGATAATTCTCTAGTCTGTCTCCCGGTTCTGGATATTCTCTTGAAGGTTGAAAATCTGTTTCACTTTTTAAAACAATGGAGGAATTTTCTTGACCAATTAAAGGATCGTTAGATGAGATAATGATTCCATCGAGTGACATAAAAATTATTAAAGAGCCATCTTCCATGCACTCTTTTAATATGCTGAGGTTCATCAGTCGTTACCTCCACCAAGGCTTGTTTGTTTTCCGTGAAATATGCACCATGTACCTCCACCTTGTGCTGGTGGATGTTCTTTAACTCTTCGTCCATATTTCTTAGCCATTTTGTAACAAAGCGTAGGATCGCTACTTGCTACCCAATGAGCGTCACCTCTTTTTGCCGCCTCAATTCCTGAAATCGCACGACTGTAAGTAACACCATTCTCTTGTGGCACTAGAATTTTATGACCATTACGTTGCTGCACTGTGTACGCAATACCACCGATGATAATGATTGCGCCGGAGAGCGCAACCTATGCCAGTAGCACATAACTCAGGGGCTAACAACATTGCTGGACTCGCGCTTCACTTTTGGATGGACAAATTCCCAAAGAAAAGCTTATTGCCAGTCCAATAACAATAAGCGCATTCTTCAGCTTTGCTTGTGGCATGCGGATGAATCTCCATATTTCTGGAATAGAGAGAGCGATGCGCGTTGTTCGGACGGGAGCGCTTTCTCTGTACCGATCTTATGCTATTCTGCTAACTGGTTTTCAACTTACTGAATTGCTGTTATTCTGTAATCAGATGAGCGTTAATAGGGAAAGAAAATGTGTTGGCAGTTTGCATGGAAGCTTACGTCGATATTTCGCGCTGGTGGCCCAAGGCAGAAGATGGCAGTTCTTTGTCTGTCTATGCTGTTCATCGGCGGTTTGAGGGAACGCCTAACGAGGTAACTAGGCACACTTTAACGATTGCCCGTGATGGGAAGCTAAAGAAAGCGGATATTGACAATTTGGTAAAGCTTGCCAGGATTTGCTCAGAGTTATCTGGTGAGAAGCTCACTGTGAACGACATTTTAAAAATTGAGCAATGAAAAAACAAGTCCTAACGGTATCCTGTAAAATTCAAGCTACGCCTGAACAAGTTGCCAAAATCGATGAGACTTTGCAGGTGTTCGCGGATGCTTGCGAATACGTCAACGGTAAAATACCAGAACATTTAACCAATGAACTGGGTATACAATCGTTGATTTACCACGATGTCAGGGCATTGTTTGGGCTGTCTTCCCAGATGGCAATTCACGCAATTCGTCGGGTATCTGGAAACCGTAAAACCGCATTATTTAAAGGCGATATTGTTAAAAAGTTTTCGACCACTAGCGTTACTTATGACGCAAGAACGTTCAGCTTTCGAGAAACGAACTGGACGGTTAGCCTAACTATGTTAGGTGGGCGAGAACGGTTCACGATGTGCATCGGGGATTACCAACGTAATTTGCTGCAAGGCAAAAAGCCAAAAACTGCCACACTCTCAAAGCGTAAGGATGGCAGCTATTACATCAACATTCAGTTAGAATCTGAACCCCCCACTATCGCCCAAGTAGATAAAGTTTTGGGTGTAGATCTAGGTCGCACGGATATCGCGGTTACATCCGATGGAGTGAAATATAGTGGAAGTGCGATAACAAAAGCTAGAGATAAGTACGCAAGAGTCAGAACGTCTATCCAAAAGAAAGCCGCGAAAGGCACAAGGAGTAGTCGGCGTCGTTGCCGACGACTTTTGCAACGGTTGTCCGGCAAAGAAAGACGCTTCCAATCCCACACAAATCATGTCATTAGTTTTCGCACTGTCCAGCAAGCCAAAGTTAGCAACCAAGCTATCGCTTTGGAAGACCTAACTGGAATTAGGGAGCGAACAAATCAGCAGCCACGCACAAAAACAGAACGCCGACGAGCTAATTCGTGGGCGTTCTATCAGCTGCGCCAATTCCTGGTCTACAAGGCTGTAAAGTTTGGTGTAAAACTAATTTTTGTTGACCCTCGGTACACAAGCCAAACTTGCCACAAATGCTTGCACATTCATCCGGTTCTTGGTGAATCTTATCGTAGCGGCAAGTCTTTTGCGTGTGGTCACTGCGGATGGAAGGGTGATGCTGATTACAACGGAGCGAATGTAATTTCGCTTATTGGGGCTGCTGTAAACCAGCCTCGAGGTTCGGGATTGTCGTGTAAGTTGGTTGCCAGAAAGACTACGGTTGAGTACGTGCAGCTTAGCTTATTCGATACCCAGGGCTACTGAAAGCCCACGCCGTCAAGCGACGTTTTGGGGGGAAGCTTCCCCCCAAAAGCTCGCGCCCGAAGGGCGGCGATGGGTTGTTTACCAACTGCTGTTTCTCTCTCGGAGTGCAATGTCCAATGCAGAGTCATCACAGTCGGAGTAGGGGCAGGTTACTAACTATCAGGATTGCGAACTTGTGTGCGCTTGGCGCAGCAGTGTTGCAGATACTCGCTTTCTTTGCAAATGATGCTAAAGCCCAAATTATCCCTGATGGCACTCTACCCAATAATTCTCGTGTCACAACGCAAGATAATATCAGAATTATTGAAGAAGGAACGCGAGTCGGAAGTAATTTGTTTCACAGCTTCCAACAGTTTTCTGTACCTGCTGGTAGCGAAGCACATTTTAACAATGCTCTTGACATTCAAAACATCATCAGCAGGGTAACGGGTGGGTCAGTCTCTAATATAGAGGGGTTAATCCGCGCTAACGGCACAGCTAACCTGTTTCTGATTAATCCCAATGGAATTGTCTTTGGTCAGGGTGCCCAATTGAATATTGGGGGCTCATTCCTTGGAAGTACGGCTAATAGTCTGAAGTTTGCTGATGGCTTGGAGTTTAGCGCAACTGCTCCCTCTTCTACGCCGCTGCTGACAATAAGCGTTCCTATTGGCTTGCAATTTGGGGCGAATCCGGGAAGGATAACAGTGCAGGGAGATGGTCAAGGGATAAGGAAAACACCTGATCTGATTGACACTACAGTAGGGCTGCGGGTGCAACCCAATCAAACCTTAGCTTTGGTGGGCGGCGATGTCAGCTTAGAGGGGGCAACGCTCAAGACATCTGGAGGAAGGATAGAATTAGGCAGTGTCGCCGGAACTGGTTTAGTTAGCCTCACTCCTACCAATAAAGGATTTTCCTTGGGCTATGATGCTGTGCAAAACTTTGGTATCCTTCAACTATCCCAATTTTCAGCAGTTGATGCCAGTGGCACTGGCGGCGGCGATCTACAGGTTTGGGGCAGACGGGTCACCCTTACTAATGGTTCTCAGATAGAGGCAAGTACTCTGGGGGCAGAGCAAGGAGGAGCTTTGGTAGTACACGCTACTGAGTTGGTAGAGGTAAATGGTAGCTCAGCCAATCCTGAGTTTTTCACATCCTTGACATCTGACGTTTACCCAGACGCAACAGGGGCGGCGGGAAACCTGACGATTCACACTCGTAAATTGCTGGTTCGGGATGGCGGACGGGTCGATAATAGCACTTTTGGTGCGGGTAAGGGGGGGAATTTGACCGTCAATGCAGACTCTGTGCAAGTGATTGCTACTGACACCGATAGTCAGTACCCTAGCAGCTTGTTTGCTGGAGCTGGTAATGGCTCAACAGGGGCAGCGGGAAACCTAACAATTAACACTCGTGAGTTGCTGGTTCAGAATGGACAAGTCAGTGTTAGCACTTTTGGTGGGGGTAAGGAGGGGAATTTGACCGTCAATGCAGATTCTGTGCAAGTGATTGGTAACTCCTCCAATAGTCAGTTTCCCACGGGCTTGTTTGCTTCGCCAAACCTAAACGCAACAGGGGCGGGGGGAAACCTGACGATTCACACTCGGGAATTGCTCGTTAGAAATGGGGCACAAATCAGTGTTAGCACTTTTGGTGCGTCCAACGGGGGGAATTTGAATGTACTAGCAGACTCTGTGCAAGTGATTGGTAACGCCGCCAATAAGGTTCCCACGGGCTTGTTTGCTGTAGCTAGTAATGGCGCAACAGGGGCGGCGGGAAACCTGACGATTCACACTCGGGAATTGCTCGTTAGAAATGGGGCAGTTCTCTATACTGGCACTTTTGGTGGGGGTAAGGGGGGGAATTTGACAGTTAATGCAGACTCTGTGCAAGTAATTGGTACTGACACCGATAATCAGTACCCTAGCAGCTTGTTTGCTGGAGCTGCTAATGGCGCAACAGGGGCAGGGGGAAACTTGACGATTCACACTCGGGAATTGCTCGTGCAGGATGGAGCTTTAGTAAGCGTTCAGAGTATTAAAGGAGAAGGGAATGCAGGCAATGTAGCCGGAAACCTTACAGTACGTGCTCGTTCTATCCTTTTGGACAATAAAGCTACTCTAAGTGCTGACACCCAAAGCATCAACACTGACTCTAATCAAGAGCAGGCAATTATCAACTTGCGCTCTAGAGATTTGACATTGCGTCATAACAGCAACATTACCACCAACGCCACAGGAAGCCAAGTCATTGGTGGTAATATCAAAATTGATAGTGGCGTCTTAGCGCTATTTGAAAATAGTGCCATCCGTGCCAATTCTGCTAACTCTTTTGGAGGTCAAGTTAAAATCAAGACCCGAGGGGTGTTTCGCACCCCAGGAAGCATCACCGCCACTGGAGCAAGTCGTGAGTTAAATGGGACTGTGCAAATCAACACAGATGTTTACCCCAGTCTGAGCTTAGTTGCCCTACCTACCAACTTAGTTGACCCCTCCAACCAAATTTCCCAAGGCTGTTCTTCCAGAGGCGGGAAAACCGCTAGTCGATTTGTCGCCACAGGACGCGGCGGATTGCCACTTAGCCCCGATGAGCCATTGTTCGTGCGGGCAACGATCGCCGGATGGGTGACGCTGGAGGATGAATCAGAGCATCCGATGGGGGACGCGGGAACGCACAGAGCCGAAGCTACGGAGGCGTCTAGACGCAAAGCAAAATCTTCGCATCCCGCCACTGCTGCAACGGAGATTGTCGAAGCGAATGGATGGGTAGTAGATAAAAATGGTGATATTTACTTGATTGCAGAATCGCCTGTGGATACCCCTCACTCTCCTCCGCTGCTAAGAGCGTCCTGCTCTCAGTAGCTAAGAGTCTATATAATGTATATTATATAATAATAAATTTTGGTTAAGATAATTTACCTACCGTTAACTTATATAGAGAGGTGGCATGCAACCTCTCTACAGGTGTAAAATATTCACAAACAATCCTTACAGTAGTTTTCAATTGAACCACTGCCACATTGTAAGGGCGCGGAAACCGCGCCCCTACGGTTATATTATGGTTTAACCGATGAATTGACCACATTGTAAGGGCGCGGAAACCGCGCCCCTACGGTTATATTGTGGTCTAAGCGATAATGGTGGTGTATTGAATTACGTCACGTTATGTGGAAAAACTAACGTGAACCCTACACACGACGCCCCTTTTCCTACTAGGATTGGGGGGAAATTCAAAGCCTCTCCCCTACAAGGGGAGAGGAATGGAAGCGAGGTTTTCCAGAATTATCTGACTCGTTAGATTATATCAACTCCGTTTGATTACCCATAGTTCCCGTAAAACCCTTTCCCGTAGGCGGGGTGTAGTTCTTGTATTATGGTTAATGAAACGGACACGATACTAGTAGAATTTATAGCAATTACTTAGGTAAACAGCACTTGACTAGGGGTTGGTTAGCTAAATTCTCCAGACCAACTGAATGCAGCAAACCTTTCCAGTCTGCAAACACAGCCGGATCTTTAGGGTTGGCGAGGCGAATTTCTGCTAAGGTAGTAAGAGTATCATACCAATGTCCATTGTCAGCATAAAGCGCTACTCGTTGCTGAGGGGTTGCTTGCTTGAGGCGATCGCCTAGCTGAGCATTCAGGTTAGTCCGCTGCACCCACCCCTCAACGTAATTAAGCTTTTTTGGCTGTTGTGGATCGCAAGCTACGTTCACTTTGAAAAACCAATCGTAATTCTTGCCAACTTCTAAGGTTGCAGAGGATGGTAAACGAAAGCTGACAATTCCCGGCGCTTCTGGAATGGTAACTGGTGTCCGATAGATAGTTTTCTTCTGTTCATTCTGCAAAACAAACTCTATGTCTTTAATGGATGAGCTGCTAAAGGGAATAAAAAACCAAAAGGTTGGGTTTTCAATGCTGGTTAATCCCCAGACGTGGGTCATAATAGAGGTAGATTTTCCCTGGTTCTGGCTGACAATCTGCTCATGAACGGGCATCAGTGCCTCTAGGGATTGATTGCCTCCGCAGCCACGACTTCCTGCTTGGCTACGACTACCAGGTGCACCCCGATTTGGTGGAGGCGGCGGGGGAGTGAATTTTACACCTGCAATACGAGGCGGGGCAGGATTTGCTTGAGCATTAGGAGTGGTGCTAATGCTACTCGTTATTGTTAGGGTTAATAGGCAAAGCGTACACTTGACGAATGCAGTGGTCAAAGTTAACAATCCAAAAGACTTGTTCATCGTTGATTCCTGACGAGTGATCCCCTGTAGAATGCTACACTGCCACCACTGCCAATTACGGCGAGGAAGGAAGGTATCAAAGGCAGCCAAACACCCACCTGAATCAAAACGACAAAGCAGATTCCATATAAGCTGGCGATCGCCACACCATTCGCAAAGCAAAGATAGCCAGGTCGTCGCAGATACCAAGCAAATAGGCTACCAGCCAATGACCATCCCCAAACCCAAACTACCTCACCCCAAACAGGCCAAGTCCATAACAAAGGTCGTCTATCCAGTACAGCACTCAGTAGCTGGCTAACCATCTGCGCTTGCAGCATTACGCCAGGGATTTCCTGCACAGTATCCTGACTAGTCATGTAGGGGGTCTGTAAGTAGTCAGGAAAACTTTCGGCTGCGGTGCCAATTAACACAATTTTATCTTTGACTTCATCCGCGTGCAGCCGACCTGCCAATACATCTTTTAGGGTTATCTGCTCGGCAATCTCTCTCGATGAACGGTAATTTAACAGAATTTGGTGTCCCCGATCGTCGATTCCCTGATACCCTCCTGTGTGAGCCTCTAGAGGCTTGATGATTGTCTTTCCCAGTTGCCAGGAACCCTCTTGCGTAAATTGCAGGGAGATTTTCTTGGTAGCTAAGTAGCGGAGTGCGAGTTGGACATTGAAGGCATAGTCGGCAAGACAGGGAGAGGAGAGTGAGGGTTTCAATGCCAGTAGATGGCGACGCACCGTTTTATCAAGGTCCAAGACAATATCACTAAAACCTAAACGGTCTGGCAGAACGAACGGGGGTGGTGCAATACCAATACTGCGTTTCCTCTCTTCGGGGTCGCTGACTTTACAGATGCTAACAAGGCGATCGCTTTGCCGCATCCCCTCTGCCAATGCTGGGTAATTCCTCCCCACTGCATCATCCCGATAGATATCAAGTCCAATCACCACCGGTTGATAACCCTCCAGTTTCTCTAATAGCTTGTTGAGAGACCGATCCGAAAGAGAACCCTGCCTTTGCTCTTTTTGAGCCTGCACATCTTCTTCGGTAACAGTAATAACCAGCAGGCGTGGGTCTTGAGGCTCATCCGGACGGAGTCGCAGCAATTGATCAAATGCCTGTAGCTCTAATGGTTGCATCATCCCCAAATACCTTACCCCCATCAGTAGCGCGGTTATTGCCATACTTACTAGGAGTATCACAGAGAAACTCATCCTGTTCGTTACACTTTGCCGATCGGGTAATTGGGCAGCATTTCTAACTGGCGTAGTTCTTGCTTCATATTGAGCTTGGGTATGATGTGGGGCATCACCACGGTGCATATGCCCGGTCAATTCCTGCCAAGTCGATGGGATCTCAGCAGGATTTTGGCAGATTATGGGTAACCAAGTAGCACAGGGAAATTGCTTCTCCAGTCCTTGCAACTTTTCCCGTGCCTCCCGTACTGCCAGATACAGCGATCCACCCCGTGCAAAAGCCGCCAAGAAACACTCCAAAAACTCTTGGGCAACGCGGTCTGGTACTGGCTCCCGCATCACAATCATTTGTGGGATTTGTAAGGGTGCAAACTCGTGTGCCAGACCTAAGCCATCACAGGAGTTAAAAATTGCCAGTTTTAGACCTCGTTGCACCGCCTTTCTCAAGGCGTACTTTAACTCGCTAATGCTCAGGCTCTCAGTTTGATTAATGTGAATTCGCCCAGTTTCACCTGTACCAGGACTCGAACTATGTCCGGCAAAAAAGAAGATCTGCCAATTTTGATCCCAAAGCTTTTCCGTCAAGTCTTTGCATTTTGGCTCCACCAAAAAGGTGACTTCTGCATCAGGTATCTGCTCTAGCAGAACACGGTCTTTCTGAGTATCAATCCCCTGACTGTTACCTAAAATTGCTAGAATTTTCACCGCTGCTGTGGGAGATGAAGATCGGGGGACCTGTTCGTAAGTCGGCGCACATAAAGCCATTTCCGCATCTGGGTACCGTTCTAGCAAATCCCAAAGATGCCAAGGAAGCTTTTGCAGTTGTAAGTCTTTAGTTTGTAAAAGTACTCGTACTTGCTCAGATGGCATCAGTTTTTCTAGCCATTTCTCCCAAATTGGGCGAAATGACTCTGATTGTAGCCAGGTATTAAAGCGAACTTTTAATTGCTCAGCCTCCTGGTAGCAGTCTTGCAAGGTAGGGACTGGTGTAAGCCTAGTTACAGCAATGGGGCGAGATGGTAACTCCAAACTGCGGTAAATTGATTGCCAACGACGGTAGTAACGAGGAATTTCCGGATCTGGCGGTAACTTACCCGTGATTTCTATTGAAGGTCGAGCGTTTTCGTCACCAATCTCAAGAGTCACGGGAAATCCACGATCAAAGCTTCCTTCTCCTAATTTCAAGATGACTAACTTTCCCACAGCGAGTTCTCCATTGAGCGAGAGCGGTAAATGTCAACTAGTTCGATACTGCTCTCTTTATTTATGCATATCTGGCTATGGAAACTCAACTTGACAATTGGCGATCGCTTCGGCGTGAGATGATTTTGGTGTACTCATGTTGCTTGCTACGATAACCGATCAACACTAACGAGGTCGATTCGATCGCCCGTGATAGACGCGCAAAATAACAACGTCATCCTCAAGAATAGCGTAGTGAATTATAAAGCCGTATTTACCGAAAGATACTAAAAATTTTCGCAATCCGGCTTTTTCATCTACAATCGCGCCTCGACGGGCATTCTGCTGTAGACTCTCGCCTGAAGAGACAATTGCCTCCACTGCCCGTGCTGCGGCATCAGCATTATTAAGTTTTATAAAATCGTAATGGCGATTTAAGTCGTCAATCGCAGTTTCAGTCCAAACTATCTGGGACATGGGTGCTCTTGGTCGGTTCCTAAACTGTCTGCCCATTCGCGCACACGCTCATGCGCTACTCCGGAACCTTTGCGACGGTAAGCTTCGAGAGCGGATTGACTCTGTTTAACCATTTCAGCTTCAGTAAGAGGTTGAAAATTTAGCGCTGCGTCTACCTCACCGAACTCAAATGAAAATTCTTCCCTCGTCTGGCCTGATTGATTTGTCAGTAACCGTTCAAAATCTTCTAAGTCTCCTTCTGAAGCAGTCAACCAGGTTAAGAGGAGGGTTTTCACTTGCTCTCCAGGTAATGCCTCAAGATGCTCCAATATTTGCTGTCTAATAATACTTGCTGTCATAAGCTTTTAATTTTTGTAATAGCTTTACTATAAGTAGAATATGAAACCGACACCGCTGGCTGGCTCACCTTTTCTATCAAATTTAGCAATGATTCTGGGGTTAAGCGTTGCTGCCCTTGGAATCCTGATTCTAACACTTTGCCGATTTTCTGTTGGAGCGCCACTCAGATATTCCCAGTAACAACTACCACGGAGCCGCATTTCTTCTTCATTGTATATCAACCACTGGCATGAATCTGGGGGTAAGGCGAACAGGATGAGGATACAAGGTACAGCCATCCTGAAATTTCGTCGAATGACTAAATCGTTGTGAGTCTTGGCTTCCAAGTCGTAAATAACTGTGTTGTCGTCTCGCTGCCATTGGGTTGAAGCTTTTAATTGTCAGCTGAAGGAAAAGCCTGACTCTACCCGTCTATATGTTGCGGATAGTGATTTCATCGAAGTTGCCATCTACTCCATAGTCGTATTCGCGCATGGAAAGATTTAAGCCTGATTTACCTGCGATCGCTCGAATATAAGCTCGACTTAATGATTCAACGATATGGGGTTCGTTCGGCTGTGGAAAATTTGCCCCTGATATCTTGCACCATTCTCAACAAGACCTAAAAAACCGGGTTTCTCAACCAA
>CAXTSI010000088.1:0-22059 GCA_964246695.1 uncultured bacterium | reverse complement strand
CCCCACTCCCCACTCCCCCTCTCACCTTCTAGGCTGCTGTTATTCTTGGTTGGTCGATGATAACTTCTGCAACTGAAAAATCGCGTTTAATCTTCAAGGTGTTGAGATAGGCGATTGGATCATCGGTATTAAAGGGCTTGTCGTCAAAGAGGTGGATGGGTTGACGAGTGTAACTAATATCAAAACCAAGTTCTCGTGCTGCAGTGCTGAATACACCTACTCGGCACACTCTTTCTACGATTTCCACCCAGTTTCTGGGGAAGGGAGTATCACCCCAACGCGCTAATTGAGTCATCATCCAAATTTGCTCAGTCCGACTGGGACGGTTGATGGCAGATTCTGCATAAAACTGGTGGTGAGCAGACTCTTGCATCGGATGGTCTAAGCTACAGGTGGTATTATTCGGGTCTTCGATTTGAATGTAAGAGATATCAGTACTTACATACTTAGACCGCGCCAAAATTTGCCGAATTTCTTCAGCATTTTCTGGAATCGAACAGTAATAGCAAGCTTCTAGTAAAGCTTTGGTTAAGGCGATGTGGGTGTTGGGATAAGCTGCTGCCCAATCTTCCCGCACACCGAGTACTTTACCAGGGTGTCCCAGCCAAACTTCCAAATCAGTAGCTATGGTAAAGCCAATACCTTCAGAAGCGGCGCGGATGTTCCAAGGTTCACCTACAGAGTAACCATCGATGCTTGCGGCTTTTAGGTCAGCCACCATTTGGGCAGGAGGAATGGTCTTAATGTCAACATCGTGGTCAGGGTCTATACCACCTGCTGCTAGCCAGTAACGCAGCAGCAAGTTGTGCATGGAACTGGGATGGACTACCCCCAGGATGTGTCGTAGGTTGTGGGTACGAAGCAGGTAGTGTTTGAAATCAGAAAGGGTTCGCACTCCTTGGTCGTAAAAATGTCTAGACAGGGTGATGGCATTGCCGTTGCGTGTCATAGTCAGGGCAGTGACGACGGGCAAAGGTCGGTTTTGATGTCCTCCTAGGGTTAACCACATCGGCATCCCCGATGGCATTTGGGCTGCATCTAAATATCCACCATTCATACCATCGACAATGCCGCGCCAACTGGTTTCCCGCACTAGGTTAACTTCATCTAGACCATGCTTGGCGAAGAAGCCTTTTTCTTTGGCGATGGCGAGGGGTGCACAGGCGGTTAAGGGGACAAAGCCAATCTCCAGATTCACTTTTTCTAAGCCATGACGAGAGACGTTTGCCTTTTTCCTCGCCCTCAGAAGCTTGACACGTTTCTGCTGGTTGAGGAAGTAAATCATCTCACTCCGCAAGCTGTAGTAGCTGGGATGTTCTACTACCTCCATGCGTTTGCGAGGTCTGGGAATATCGACTTCCAAAATGTCACCAATCTTGGATTCTGGTCCATTGGTAAGCATGACAATTCTGTCGGAAAGCAGTACCGCTTCATCGACATCGTGTGTCACCATCACTGCAGTAACTTGATTCTGGTCACAGATTTGCATCAACTGTTCTTGCAAGTTACCGCGTGTGAGTGCATCCAAAGCACCAAACGGTTCATCCAACAGCAGCAACTTGGGGCAAGTTGCTAAAGCACGGGCGATCGCCACCCGCTGTTTTTGTCCACCCGATAACATTCCAGGGGATTTGTCAGCATGGGGACGCAACCCTACCATATCAATGTGCTTTTCGACAATTGCTCGCCGTTCCCCCGCTGGTAAATGCTTCATCACTGCATCTACAGCAAGGGCAATGTTTTCCCGTACTGTCCGCCAAGGTAGGAGCGAATAATTCTGGAACACCACCATTCGGTCTGGTCCCGGTTTAGTGATTCTTTGCCCTTCCAGGGTCACCATTCCTTCTGTTGGTAAATCCAACCCGGCAATCATATTTAATAAAGTGGATTTCCCACAACCAGAATGACCGATCAGCGAAACAAATTCTCCCTTTTTAATTTGGAGGTCAATTCCTTTGAGGGCAACGTATTTGCCACCACCTTTTAATTCAAAAACCTTTTCAATTTGGTCAACACCGATAAATACAGACATGGCGGTTTGGTAATTGGTAATTGGTAATTGTTAGTTGTTAGTGGTTAGTTGTTAGTTGTTAGTTGTTAGTTGTTAATGATTACTACTAACCACTAACTACTAACTACTAACCACTACTAGCTACTTCTGTTCGGCTGGCAGAATTAGTGTTTGAATCCAAACCATAATTTTGTCTAGCACCAGACCGACAACGCCGATATAAATTAGAGCCAATATCACCTCACTCACAGCATTATTTTGATAGGCATTCCAGATAAAAAAGCCGATGCCAACAATACCGGACATGACGATTTCAGCAGCGATAATTGCCAACCAAGCTAAGCCAATTGCAATTCTTAACCCGGTAAAAATGTAGGGGAGAGCAGCAGGAATCAGGATATTAAAGAAATATTCCTTTTTGCTGAGTTGTAGAACTTTGGCAACGTTGTTGTAGTCTTGGGGAATTTGGGTTACTCCCACAGCAGTGTTGATTAAAATGGGCCAAATTGCTGTGATGAAAATGACGAATAGTGCCGCAGGTTCGTTTTGTCGTAAGGCTGCTAAAGCAATCGGCACCCACGCCAAAGGTGGTACGGTTCGCAGCAGCTGAAAAATCGGGTCTAACGCTTTGGACATTGTTTTATTAGTACCAATCAAAATGCCCAAGCCAATACCAACAATTGCCGCTAGCGAATAACTGATTGCCACCCGCTGTAAACTGGCTAAAATCTGCCAAAACAAACCCTTGTCAATACCTCCCCGGTCATAAAAAGGCCAGAAGATGAGTATCCAGGTGTCTTGGATAACTTTAATCGGACCTGGTAGTGTCGCTCCTGGAGTCCAAGAAAACAGTTGCCATATAACTAAAAAGATAGCGAGCGCAATAGCTGGAGGTATCAGTTCCGGCAATTGCTTTTGCACACGGGATATGAAGCTATTGTCAAAACTTGTGCTGACGGGGCGTCTTTGAACTGTTGTCATGGTTGTTAGTTGTTGGTTGTTAGTTGTTGGTTGTTAGTTGTTAGTTGTTGGTTGTTGGTTGTTGGTTGTTAGTTGTTAGTTGTTGGTTGTTGGTTGCTATACTAACCACTAACCACTAACTACTAACCACTAACCACTAACTACTAACAACTTAAACACTTACTTTTTTTATTTTGAGACTCTTGAGGTATTCTTCTGGCTTTTCTGGGTCAAACTTGATGCCGTCAAAAAACTCTTCCACACCACGAGATGTGCTTGTAGGGATGTCAGCAGCAGCAACTCCTAATTCTTTAGCCGCTGCTTTCCAAATATCTTCGCGGTTGACTTTATCAATGAGTTCCTTAGATTTTGTCAAGTAATCTTTAGGTAAAAAGCCCCAACGAACACTTTCGGTTATAAACCACAAATCATGGCTCTTGTATGGATATGAAACGCTACCTTTTTCATCTTTCCAGTAGTAAGCAGCCTTTGATTTATCATCAATAACGCGACCATCACCCATCTCATACTTACCTTGGTATGGTCCGATAAGGATATCTGCTGTTGTCAAATTGAAGTAATTCCGCCCAGCAAGAATTTGGGCTGCTTCTTTGCGGTTGTCAAAATTATCCAACCACTGCTGAGCTTCCATAACGCCTTTCAAAAGTGCTTTGGTTGCCTTAGGATTTTTCTCAACCCAATCTGCCCTCAAGGCAAAGTATTCTTCGGGATGATTCTTCCAAATTTCTGCTGTCAATGCTGCCAAGTAGCCAATCTTGTCTTTGACAATTCGATAAGGCCAAGGATCGCCGGTGCTAAAGGCATCCATCGTCCCTGTCTTCATGTTGGCGACAGTTTGTGCCGCAGGTACTGTAACAAGCTTGACATCAGTATCTGGATCGATGCCACCAGCAGCTAACCAGTAGCGAATCCAAAAATCCTGATTGGCGTGTGGAAAGGTGAATGCTGCGGTGAAAGGAGTTTTTGATTCCTTGAGTCCATTAAAGATGCCCTTCGCCTTTGCTGTGTCTACAGAAAGTTCTTTTCCTATATGCTTGTTAGCGATCGCAATTCCATTTCCATGAGTAATTAACTGCGCCAGCAAAGACATGGGAATTTTTTGGTTACCCTTGGTAATTAAACCTTCAGTCATCAAATGTGGCATCGGCATCTGATATTGACCGCCATCAACCCCACCACCTGCTGAGCCAATTTCAGTGTTATCTCGCATTGAACCCCAAGAAGCTTGTTTGGCAAGGTCAACTTCCGTCATGCCGTGCTTGGCAAAGAAGCCTTTTTCTTTAGCAATGATGAAAGGAGCTGATTCAACGATCGGGGTATATCCCAATTTGACCTTGGGAGTTTCCGGTTTTTGTTCCGAGCTAAGGTTCGCTGCCTGCTGTGATGATTGCTGTCCTTGAACGCTATTGCCTGTCAGGTTGGCGGGGGGATTTCCCAAACAGCCCTTTAGGAATACAGCACCGGCAGATGCTCCAGATGTTAACAAAAATTTACGGCGAGAAATTTGATTGAAAAATTCAGCCATAATATATCCTTAAGTGTACCTTTGTTTTTGGCAAAGAAAAGTGAGGCAAGGAAAACGTTATGTTTCTTGCACTAAATCAATAATGTGTATTAAGCCTCTCTACATAGTTAAGGTTTTTCAGTCCTCAAATAGAGAAGCCTATGGCAGAAGATTTATAAAAAATCATTCATTTCAGTTAAGTTAAGTTTATTTTTGCTTGAGAACCATGATTAACTTTATTGTCAATAGCTTACAGCTTTGTCAGCCAAAATAGTTAATTAATACATGTAAATATTAAATAAATATTATATTGAAAGTATAAGTAAAACTTTATGGAAATTCACTAATTGATGTCTAATTCTTAATACATGTATAGAAACAATAATAACTATCAAGATAAATCTATGGAATTCCTATTTGATTTTTGAAATCAGGGCATGGGGCATGCCCTATGCCCCATACCCGAAATTTCATTCTGGTCTGAGGTCGTTAGATATTTCCACAATACCCCTATACCCATCAATCCGTACCCTCTGACCATCTTGCAGCAGCCAAGTAGCACTTCGGACATCCATCACCGCAGGAATACCATACTCACGAGCCAGGATTGCCCCGTGAGAAAGCCGTCCACCCACCTCAGCAATCAATCCTCCTGCCCTCACAAGCAAAGGTGCCCAACCAGAATCTGTATAAGGCACTACCAGAATCGTATCGCGGTCAATCTCTGGCAAAGCCTGAAAATTCCGCAACACCTTTACCCTTCCTTCCGCTTGTCCAGGACTAGCGGCAATACCTTGTAGGACTTGGTCAGGGGAGAGGGAAACAGTTTGGATAAAAGCAGGGGGATTATTACCATAAATTAAAAGCGGTACTGGATTTAGCTGACTATGTTCTGCAAACTGAGATTGCCTAAACTGCACTAAATCCTGCAAATGTTCCACAAATTCCGGCTCAAAATTCTCAACCAGACGCCGCACCTCCTCAAACTCCAGAAAAAATATATCCCCAGCCTTTTCAAATAAACCCGACTTCAACCAAAACGAATCCAACGCCACAAAACACCAACGCAACTCAGCCAATAACTGAGAATAAACCTCCGTAACTCGCCCCTTCAAATCCACACGCCTCTGCACAAACCCTTCCTTCCTCCTACCTCTGCGCTCTCTCTCTTGGAAAGTTCTGAGCGGAGGAAGCCTCCGCTCAGACTTTCCGCTGTGCCTCTGCGGTTCATTTCCTTGCATAAACTGCACAAACAAATCCCTTAAAGCCTGAGGTTCCTCCTTCCAAGTAGGAACCGCAACATCAGTTCCCACCTCACTCAAATAACCATAACGCTCAAGTAACTTATCAAACCTTGCCAGAATTTCTTGCCCTGGTTGCGTTTGCGCCAACTGCTCAAAAACCATTCTCGGCTCAAACTCCAGTAATACCTGCTTAGCATCTGCGGCTAAATCATGAAGAACACGCAACACCGCCACCTCTGGCGTCAGACTGTGATCGATATCCTCATCCTTCACCCCCAAAATTGACGAACGCAACGCCACACTCAGCGGAGCCAAAATACTGTAATAAGTAGCACGACGCAGCAACTCTAAGATCAACTCAATTCTTGCCAACAGATCCGCCGGAGCAAGCGAATCCACTAATTCCTGACTTAACTCAGACAAAGCAGGAATAAACCGCCTGCGATCGTCCCAGTTAAAGTCCCTGACTAAACACCACTCACGCAAAAGCAACCGCATAAGTCCAGGCACATTCCGCAATGTCGTTTTCAAAGGCGGCTTGCTTAATTTGGCTCCTCTAGTTAAAAACTCCAAACTCTCAGGAGGCAAACCCATGCGCCGAAAAATATCCCCTAAGAGAGATGCATTAAAGTAGGCTCTCGAATAGTGCAGCGTTGCCGTTTGGTTGAAATCCAATCCCACAGCGCGTTCACCTAGCACCAAGGCAAAAATTCCTCCCCAGACACTACAAGTCAAGGGACGATTAATCGACCAAGTTAACGGGCGAATCAGTCCGGGAATGACTTCTGCGGCAATTTTGCGCGTCCAAATGGGTAGCAGGGTGCTGATGGGTCTGGCTTGCAACACCCAAAGCGTTTGACCGTCGTAACTCCACTCGATATCTTGGGGAATGCCGTGGTAACGTTCTTCTAGATGTCGGGATAAGTATGCCACTTGCTTGATTAATGCTGGTGGTACTTGCCCCTCGCCCTCTAATTTTACAGACGAGAAGTTTTCGGTTTCGACAACAAAGGCGCGATATTGCTCTGGTGTGATTCGTCCAGAAACGACTTGAGCCGCGTTTCCTGGCAACGCTTCAATCACCACCGCATCACCTTGCTTGGTCATCGGGTCGCGGGTAAAAGCAACACCAGAAAAGACTCCTTGGACTTGCTGTTGAATCAGCACCGCCATTCCTGCTTCGTCTAAGGAGCGATCGCGTCGATACTGCATTGCAACTGAATGATTATAGGAAGCCTGAACTCGGGCGATCGCTTGAAGCAACCCCTCTTTGGTGGTGACGTTTAAAATCGTTTCATACTGCCCTGCAGCAGAAGCATGTTCCAAATCTTCTCCAATTGCGGAAGAACGCACCACCAACGGGGATAACTCCGACGGCTGAAGAAATTCTATCAACGCTTTGGGGTCATCTAACGGTGCAAGTACCCACCCCTTCGGCACTGGATAACCCCATTGCTTAATTTCAGATAATCTCGCTGCCTTGTGTCCAAATAGCGCCGCATCCAAATCGTCATTAAGAGATAGAAAAGTTTGCTCGCCCCGCAAAAATTGAAACGCTGCTTGCGATTCTGGTTGTGCTTCTTCGGCAATGAGTGCCAAATCATCGGGCATTTGTTTGTAAATCAAGCCAAGCAACCCAGCTAGGGCAATAGCAGCAACGATTCTGCGTGAATCTTCCGGGTGCAGGATCGCTACGATTAGGGGAAATAGAACTAAAACTCCAAATTTTGCTAGCAGTCGGTCGCGCAGAATGGTAAAGCTGGTACTTGCAAGTAAAAATACAAATGCTGCCGCCAGTGGATCGTGGACTGCAAATCCCCAGACAACGTTTGTCGTCCCAGCTCCTTTGCCGACCCAGTATCGACCGAGTACTAGGGTAATTAGTGCCACTAATTCCCAAGCTGAGCCATGGACGAAGAAAGCACGGGTCAGCAAGACTGCGGCAATGCCTTTGAAAGCTTCGGAAAAAACTGCCAGAATACCTACCAATTTACCACCGTGGTAGAAAGCAGACGATACACCGATATTGCCAGTACCAATGTGTGCTAACTTGCGATCGCTCAAAGCTTCCGTCACCCAGGCAATCAGCGGTAGCGCACCCAACAGCGGGCAGACAATGAAAATAACTAAGATTCCCCAGATTTCAGACATATTCGATATAGATTTTAGCAATTTTACTCGTGTACTTATCAGTACAGAAGGGGATGAAAACAGTTCGCAGGTATACTAGATGTACCTCTAGATTCACAAATCTTGGTTAGTGCGCCTCGAAGGAAAAACAATGATAAATAGAGCTACTGCTGGTTCGACTTCGAGCTAGAATCTTAAGTATAAAATTTTTCTGATAATGATGAAGGCTGGTTCAATAAAGGACACTTTTCTACTAAGTGTCCTTTGTTACTAACTTTTTTTGGTTCTTTTCAATTTACTGCATAGGCTACTTGCAGCGCCCAAATAATCAGTGCCACAATTGATCCCAAAAGCAGCACGGTAGAGATGGTGACTACTTTTGGAGAATCCGCACCCTCAAATTTCATGATTCCTCGGTTCAAGTCGGACATAGCTTTGTCAGCCTCCTTTGTCTGCTTTGCGAATTTGCCCGTTTCGATTGTAGTCCTTTCATTAGCATACAATCCGAAATTTTTAATACTATTTTGTTTAAGCTTTGCAACATTTGCATCGCTATAATTGCTGATGCAAACAGATAGACTATGCACTTTTATACAGTTTTCACTCCTGAAAGCGGATAAAAAGTAGTATAAATTATAACATATATTATTGAAGGGTGTTTAACTGTGAGAGTGGCGGTGGTAATAATTTTAACATTTTTTATCGGATTGTTTGTGGTGCTAGAGATCGGACTGCGTACAGTCGGCTTTGGCAATCCCCTAATTTACATTGCAGATGAGCAGATTGGTTATTTGTTAGCCCCTAACCAGCGCACTCGTCGCTTTGGTAATCTAATTAAGATTAATGAGTATTCGATGCGAGGTGAGGCGATACAAAAGACGCCTTCATCCTCTACCCTGCGGGTGCTACTTTTAGGAGATTCGATCGCTAATGGTGGCTGGTGGACCGATCAGGCTAATACAATTTCCAGCCTGATGACGCACAAATTGAGTGCAGCAACTACGAGTAAATTTCAGCAAGTGGAAGTACTTAATGCATCAGCAAACTCTTGGGGACCAAGAAATGAATTAGCATATTTGCAGCGGTTTGGCAATTTCAACGCCCAAGTAGTGGTGCTGCTGATTAATACTGATGACTTGTTTGCTACTGCTCCCACTTGTTTGCCTGTGGGACGCGATCGCAACTATGCAGATAAGAAACCGCCTTTGGCATTGGTGGAATTCTTCAACCGTTATGTCTCCTCACCAAAACCGATACCAGAAATGCAAGCGGTGCATGCTGAAGCAGGCGATCGCGTTGGTTTTAATCTCGATGCAATTGGCACTCTTGGGAAGATAGCGCGATCGTCCAAGAGCCAATTTCTGCTAGTCATGACTCCTTTACTCCGCGAAATTGGCGAACCTGGACCCCGCGATTACGAAATTAAAGCACGTCAGCGCCTGAATGAGTTTGCTGAGCTTCAGCAAATTACTTATATAGATATTTTACCAATATTCAACTCAAACAAGGACATCAAAGCCGTATATCAAGACAACATTCACCTTAATTTACAAGGAAATCAGCTTGTAGGTGAGGTGATTTCACAAGCAGTTCTTGAGCTATTGCTGTTAAAATAAAAACATAATCTCACCCCAAAGTTAAAACTCCCTGAGGTCTATCGACGAGTAACCGCCGAGTTTCCAACCACTGCAAACCCAGCAAAACTTCGGGAATGCCTGCACCAGCATGGACTGGAACAATAAACTCTTGACCATCTACCAGTACTCTTCCGTCATAGAGATCAAAAAACTGCTCTCCCCGTGCCGTTTGCATGGTCAGATCAAGGTCAATAACAGACCAACCCAAGCTTTCGGCATCTTGGGTATCAATCGCTAGCCAGCCTGTGGTAAAACCTGTATCCAGTAGTGTTTCAACCGGAATCCTTTCTCCGTCAGCAGCAATCAACGCTATTTCAAAATATAGCTCCCCAATATTACCGAACCTGCCTGAAATCATATTCTGCCGCAAGCTCCTGTCTCATTGAGACGGAAAACGCCAAGTCTTCCTCTAAAATACTTCTGACGTGCTTTTTGAACTGCTAGATCTTGGTTTGCGTCAATGAAATAGTCTCCACTGTTTGGTTCAATAATAATGAACCAGTTGTAATGGTCGTTTATCAGTTCGGCGTGGACTCGTTCAAAAACCGCTCGACAACGCTGATAGCGTTCTTCTCGTTCAGTTTCGCGTCTTGCTAACTCAAGAGGCGGTATTGTGTATTCTGGGAATATTCTGCCTCGACGAGGTTGGCGGTTGTCATATAACTGTGTCATTGTCAATCTTGCCTGTGCAATTGGCTTACTGTATGCTAATTATCGCAAATAAAATGATTAAGATGTTCGCTCCTCAACCACAGATGCGTTCCTTGATTGGAATGCGGAGTAGTTCACCATAAAATAGCCTAAACTTGAAAAAGATAAAGTTTTCGGATCACCACGCTTATTCGCAGGGAATCAAAGCAACGGTAATACCGGAGGTAATAGCAGCAGTGGCTGACCATTTCTTGGTGAAAGCTTACTATCATATTTACCATCGGCGCGAACAAGGTTGGTTCTTTTGCAAGCTAGGACACGAGATTGAGAACCAAGCTTGGCTGCACGGATTGATGCCTTCCCGCATTGTCTTAGAGTTTTTTAAGCTAGAGAAAGGCAAAGGATACTACCTTGTAAATCTACGTGACAAGAAGTATTACTACTGTGGTATTAACCTTGCGTCTATTTGGCAAAAGCTAAGAGAGGTAAATGGCTTTTGTCACAATAGTGTAGTATGGCAATCATCCAAGGCATCTTTTAAGCCGGACGTAATTGTAGAAGAATTCATAAATTTGAATCCAGAGCTTGAACAAATCTATATCTTTTCCTACAATGGCAAGGTCTTTCAGCCATTTGACACTAAGCAGTTTGCGATTACTGCTACTGACTTAGGAATAACCTGGAAAGAATTGGAGCAGTTATTTCTTGACTTGAATGGAGGTAATCTTGGTTTCTTAGCACCACGCGAAGTGGTGCCAAATACATGAATCGACAAAAAGTACCAAATTTTCTGAAGGAGTTCTTGAGCTATTGCTGTTAAAATAAAAACATAATCTCACCCCAAGATTGACGACATTGTAAGGGCGGGGTTACCTGATCGCTTCCTTTCACAAAAGCGCAGCCTGTGCCGGAGATCAGCATGTATTCGCACCTCACCACCCCCAACCAGAACCTCGACTAGAGCAACGCCAATTGTCTTGGCAACATGGCGATCGCCATGACAAGCGCTCAAAAATGGCGTGGATTTGGGTTGAAATCACACGGTAAACCTCGAATCTTAGAATACATCCCTAAACTCTGCCTTGAGTTTTTTGTAGTTATTTCGTTTGGTAGAGAGATTATTAAAGCTACAGTTGTTATTCTGTATTCACGAAACAAGAAAACATTGAAGGAAACAAAACAATGAATATTGTTGCTTGGGTAGTTTTAGGTTTGATTGCAGGTGCGATTGCAAAAGCTATTTACCCTGGTCATCAAGGCGGTGGAATTCTCGCGACAATCGTGTTAGGAATAGTTGGCGCTTTTGTAGGTGGTAGTCTCGGCATGTTCTTCAGTACTGGCAGTTTAGCACTAGCAGCTCCCACTTTCAGTATTCCCGGGATTGCCGTCGCAGTTTTAGGTGCAATTGTTGCCATCTTCTTGTGGAACCTAATGACTCGCAGTAGAACTGTATAAAAAATTGGGCGTTGCTGATTGACACTATGAAAATCTCACGCAAAGACGCGAAAAAACCTTGGCGTCTTTGCGTCTTTGCGTGAGGCTAAAAAATAATTCATCCGCGCTCTTCTGCAATGCCAAAAATTGAATCGCGGTCAATAATGGTAAGTCTCAGGAAAATCATTTAAGTATTTTTTATCCCTGAACTTAACCAAAACAATAGCGCCACCTTAACTATAGGTAGCGCTATTTTTGGCGTTTTTATGAAAGAAAAGAATATGGCGCTGGCACTCTTGTTCTCTTAAATGGAAAGCGATCGCTTTTTCCTCGCCTCTGTTTCAAGATGACTCCTTAATCACTTCCAACAAGCGTCTCGCAACTGGGACGAGCCACAAGTCCAGGATAAGGTTCACTGGCAAATTCTCGGTCTGGGTCACTCAATAAATAGCGATCGCAGATCCCAAATAGTTCAGTTTCAGTCCGGGATTGGCGCATTTCCCTTAAGAAAGCGCCGTCGGAATCTACACTTTGACCGATGAAGTTGAGATACATCTTCATGTGGTTAACAAGTGCACGCTCCGGTATGGTCGGCGCTGTGGTCATTCGACGCAGTTTGTCAATGTAGTCGCGAACTTCTGCCAGGGTAACAATAGAAACAAGTTGACCACTCAGGTATTGGCGGATTTGCTGAAAAATCCAGGGGTTTCGGATCGCAGCGCGACCAATCATCACCCCTGCTGCTCCTGTACTGGACAGGACGGCGGCGGCGGTAGTAGCCGATGTCACGTTACCGTTTGCTAACACCGGGCATTTCACCCGTTGTACGGCGTGTGCAATCAGATCGTAATGCACAGCGCTATGATACATCTCCTTGACAGTACGACCGTGCAAGCTCAGCAAATTGATGTCGTACAGGTTAATATAGTCGAGGATACGATCGAAGCAATCGGTATTTTCAAAACCAATTCGCATTTTGACGGTCAACAGCCCATCAACGGCAGATCGCAACTCGCCAAGAATTCGGTTTACCTTTTCAGGATCGCGTAACAGCCCACCACCAACGTTTTTGCGATAAATTCTTGGGGCAGGGCATCCCATGTTGAGGTCAATGCCCGCTATTGGGTAGCGGCTCAACTCTTGGGCAATGCGTACTAGGTCGGGAATACTCTCACCGATGATTTGAGCAAAGATGGGGCGATCGGTGGAGTTCTCTGTAATCGAGCGCAGGATGTTTTGATTCAGACCCGAATTGGGGTAGACGCGAAAATACTCAGTAAAGAAGTAATCGGGAGTGCCATAGTTGGCGATCGCGCTCATGAATCGCAGATCCGTTACATCCTGCATGGGAGCAAGAGCAGTCAAGTCAAGTCCTGGACACAGAGGCGGAGGAAGGCGATGGGATTTTGGCATTTGCACGGTCTACCCTATCTCTGCTTACTACAAGTATTTTAATATCTGATATCATATATACTCTTATCTTTCATAAAACTAAAGTGACAGTAGTATGATCTGCTGCCTCAATCCTGATTGCCCGAATCCTCTAAATCCAGATGGAACAAATTTCTGCTTGAGTTGTGGGACAGGGTTGACGCCACTACTACGAAGTCGCTACCGCATTATTGAACCATTAGGAGGCGGAGGATTTGCTCGCACCTACTTGGCAGAGGATGTAGACAAGCTGGATGAACAATGCGTTGTTAAGCAGCTAGCACCACAGGCTCAAGGCAGCTGGTCAATCAAAAAGGCGACTGAGTTATTTCAGCAAGAAGCAAAACGTTTACAACAGCTTGGGGAACATCCCCAGATTCCCACATTATATGCCTACTTTCAAGAAGAAAACTATTTGTATTTAGTGCAGCAGTTTATCCTCGGGCAAAATCTGTTGCAGGAGTTGCAAGACATGGGGGTGTTTAATGAAGCCAAGATTCGAGAACTCTTGAGTGATTTATTACCCGTCTTGCAAGCGATACATCAGCAGCAGGTTATTCACCGAGACATTAAACCAGAAAATATCATTCGCCGTCAAAGTGATGGCAAGTTAGTGTTAATTGATTTCGGGGTGGCGAAGCTAGCGACAGCAACGGCTCTAGCTCTTCCAGGGACAACGATCGGCACCTTCGGTTATGCGCCGCTCGAGCAACTCCAAGAAGGCAAAGCTTATCCAGCCAGCGATCTCTACAGTTTAGGAGCAACTTGCTTTTATCTGCTAACGCAGACTCCCCCCAGCGAAATGTGGCTCAGACAGGGCTATAGCTGGATTTCTGGCTGGCGGCAATATTTGCGGCAACCGATAACTCAGGAATTAGGGCAGATTTTTGATCGGTTGCTGCAAGAAAACCATGACTCGCGTTATCAGTCGGCTTCATTGGTGTTACAAGACTTGAATAAGTCTACCATACCAGTCACATTAGTAACGCCGCCTCAACAAACTCAACGTTTACAGACATTCCCCTCTTGGGAATTATTGCCTTGGGCAGTACTTGCAGGATCGGGCAGTTCTTTGCTTGCGATCGCCCTTGTCAGTTTTTTAGGAACAGTTTGGATTAGTTCTGGATTATGGCTGCTCATTTTAGCTCTTTTAATCTTTGCCCCATCTCGCCCCATTCTGGAAAAGACTTATTTATTTAATATTGCCGTCATTACAACTTTGGTAATTTTCTTGGTAGCGAGAAATTTGCATATTGGTAATCCCCTACAAGCTGGATTTAAAGGACTGCTTGTTGTCGTACTGCTAGTTATTCTTGCTGGCTTATTGGCTTTTACTATAATGGGTTTATCCTATCTATTTAATAGATTAATATCTAATATTTTTTAATTAGTTTTGTTAATTTTATTTGATTAAGGTATTTTTTTCAGATGCAAAAAAAAGAAAATATCCGGCTTTTTATTTCTCTTGGTCTTGCCGGAGGGATGATTCTAGTTATTGTATGGGCGCTCGGCAAAATTACTTCTGTGCCTTTGGTTAAAGAATCTCCTAGTTCATCAATAGCAAAAAACGAGCAACTAGTTACAAAAAATCCCACAAACGAAACGCAGGCACGAATGAGTTTGGGAGATAAAATTTTGGTGACTGCAGACACAAACCCCGATAAACAAGCAGGAGTGCAAGCCTTTGCAGTTGGGGATTTTGCTACTGCCTTGGACAAGTTCCAAGCATCCTTGCAAACAAATCGTAACGATCCGGAAGCATTAATTTATTTGAACAATGCCAAAATTGGTAAATCCCAAGCTCTCAAAGTGGTTGTAAGTGTGCCGATTAGTGGCATCTTGAAGGTGTCGCGAGAGGTTCTGCGCGGGGTGGCGCAGGCTCAAGACGAAGTGAATAAGAGCGGTGGGATTAATGGGGTACCATTACAACTTGAGATTGCCAACGATCAGGGAGACTTAAACATTACTAAACTGCTAGCTGCTGAATTTGTTAAAGACTCCAGCATTTTGGCAGTCATCGGGCATAACCGCCCTGATATATCCGATGCCGCCGGACAAATTTATAACCAGGGGGGTTTGGTGATGGTTAATCCTGCAAGCAATACGTCCCAGGTATCTGGAGGCAAATACATATTTAGCATCTCTGCTAATACTGGTGTTTTCGCTAATACTCTTGCTCGCTATATTGCCCAAAACGCTCGTGTAAAAAATATTGCCATTTGTGCCGATTCGACAATCCCCGCCTTCAAAAATATTTTGAACGAGTACACCAAGTCGATACGTCAGGCTGGGAGTAACATCACCAACACAGTTTGCGATTTCAGCGTCCCGGATTTTAACCCTAGTAATGTTATGGGTAGAGCCATCAGCGATGGATCTGAGAGCTTGCTATTACTTCCCAGATTAGACAAAATCGACCCAGCAATCGACGTGGCACGAGCGAATAGTGGTAGGCTAGCACTGTTCACTTACGGAGGGATGTACACCTTTGATACCCTCAAAAAGGGGCGAGGGGATTTCAAAGGAATGGTACTGCCTGTGTTTTGGCATCCTGATGCTATTCCAGGCAATCCCTTTGGTGAAAATGCTGCTAAACTTTGGGGCGGACCAGTAAATGCGCGGACAGCAACCTCTTATGACGCAGCACAGGCAATTATCGCTGGCTTGAAACAGGGGAACACCCGATCGGGGTTGCAAAAAGCGCTGGTAGCTCCGAATTTGTCAGCAACGGGTGCGACGGGAAGGATTCAGTTTTTGCCATCAGGCGAGCGTAAGGGTACAGCATTGTTAGTCAAAATAGAGCCAGGTCAGATCTCTGGCACTGGCTACGATTTTGTGTTGGTGCGTTAAAGGTAAGACTTTGGGCTACTCAAGTTCCCAGATAACTGACTCCTCCAGTGTTCCCGATTCTGTAAACGTCTTAGCTGCCTTGAGAACTGTCTCCAGGTCAACACACATCCTGGCAGGATAAGCACCTATTTGACCACCAACAACCAATGTTTCTAAGTCATTTGATTTTGTTGGCTCAATCAAGTTGTACAAGCTAACGTTATCAAAAGTTGCATAAACTACATACTTTCCCATTCCACCACCAACAGCCATGTGAGTATTACCATTAGTCTCTATGGTCACTAAAGTCTTGTTCTTGGCGTCCAATTCCTCGATAGCTGATTTAATCTCAGCCCAGGTTTGGACTTCATTTATGGTTGCTTTGTTCCGATTGCCAACCCAATTTTCTGTTGAAAATTTTAATGCAAACATATTTACCTCATCCTGGTTTGATAATTTGTCTACCACTGGGAGCGATCACTTCCAACTCTGAGATCGCCAACTGCTTAACTATTGACTTTAAACCCCCATTTTCGCCGCAAGCTCTGCAAAGATCGCGATCCACAATTAAACGGGCTTTCTCTCCCGTGATTCCTGCATCTATTGCTTGTTGAAAGGCATCAGCTTCAGCATGTTGTTTAGTGATGGCATTTACCTGAATGGTTATTTGCCAACAATTTTGCGAACAATAAGGATTATTCCCAAAATTAATCCCAAAGAAACTGCCATCGCCTATTTCTAATTTGGCAATCATAGCGCGATTATCATTACTAACTGGGAGAAGACCAAGAAGCTAGCTGTTTGACGATCTGCTAGTACGGCAACCCAGCCGATTTTCTACCACAAGTAGGGTTGCGGTTATGAATCCACTCATATTTCTCAAAGCTGTCAAGGAGAATTTTTTCGTAAACTGCCTCATACCCATCAACCATTTGGGTAACGGTAAAGTTGCTTTCCACGTATTCTCGGCAGCTTTGACGGTTTAGTTCCAAAGCAAGAGGAATCATTGCTGCCATTTCTTCATAGCTAGGGCAGATAAAACCCGACACACCATGAGCAATTACTTCTCGTACAGAACCTAAATTCATGCCAATAACTGGTGTACCAGTTGCCATTGACTCTATCATTACCAAGCCAAAAGGTTCACACCAGGCAATGGGGAAGAGAGTAATGGCTGCATTGCCAAGAAGTTCAGTTTTCTCGGCGTGGTTGATTTCGCCTAAGAATTCAATTTGCTGACCATCAATTTGTGGAGCAATCTCTTGTTCAAAAAACTCAGTGTCTACCACATCAACCTTTCCTGCCATCTTCAAGTGCCAACCCGTCTGCTTAGCAATAGCGATCGCATGCTGTGGTCCCTTTTCTGGTGAAAAGCGTCCTAAAAATGCCAAATATGGTGGATTTTGGGGTTGAGCAATAAAAGGATAATCTTCGATTTTAATGCCATTATAAACAGTGCTGACGTAATTTATGTCTACTTGACGCTGTTCGTTACTAATGCTGATGTATGGTTGCGTCCGATAGAAGGTAAATACTTTGCTGTCATCTTTGGTAAAGCTGCCATGTAAGGTGTGTACTGTGGGTGTTGACACCATATTCGCTAAAGATAATGCCCAAACTCCTACATGGGAATGAATTATGTCAAATTCTTCTGCTTGTTGGTAAACTTGGCTAGTTTCAAGAATTTCGTACATCAACTTTTGTTTGATGTCCGAGTCCAAGCGCAACGCACGAGGATGAATTGCTTCTAACCTAGCCAATGTTTGCGAATCGCCAGATGCAAACAAAGTGACATCATGACCTCGACGCACGAGTTCATCAGTCAAGTGACTTACTACCAGTTCAATTCCTCCATAAGTGAGAGGCGGAACTTGTTCCCACAAGGGGGCTACTTGAGCGATTTTCATTTCTTTGTTTTGGTTCTACAGGTAATTTGGTTGTTTAACCTTGGTGGCAAAAATCAACTTTTAGCTTTGTCACTCCCTTCGTTTGAGCTTAATACATCAAGGTTTTTAAGGAAGGGAATTGTTAATTTTTGGTTGATATTTGTTCTGGATTATTAGTAAGTTTTTCTACTCACTACCAATCAGTTACCATTACTGAATCTTAAATCAAAAATCTAAGGAAATTCTGAGGTTATGTTGTTAAAACTGGCAATCAAATAAATAACTTCACTGGGCATTACAGCTATTTTCGGGTAAATGAACCACATCTTTTTTGGTAAGCGCAAAGGTGACTAGTTGTAGGTTGCGGCATCGCCGTGAGAAGGAACTATCTTCTATCACGGTGTCGTACTGCGACAATCGCGCACCCTACTCGTCGGATATTTTATGATTTGGAAATCCCCGATAACTCATACACAACAGATTTGAGAAAAATCTGTGGGCAGGGTGTATTTTTTAGAGATGGGACGTAACTACATTGAAGACGCATTACTTGAATATCTATGAATGTTCATCATCGGGAACTAGGTATTTTTTCCGGCGATCGCTCAAGGCTCCTAATTTTGTTTCCTTTTCCCTCAGCCGATAGCCTAATCCGTAAACTGTCTCAATCAAATTTGTCGTCATTCCCACACCTTTGAGCTTCTGCCGCAAACCCTTGATTTGAGTTGTTACGGCTTCCTCCCCAGGAAATTCTGAGGAAAACCAAATCCGGTCAAGCAACTCACTTCGACTAAAGATTTTGCGGGGATTCCTCAGAAAAAGCTCTAGTAAATCATACTCTTTGGGCGTGAGGTGCAGACGCAAGCCGTTATAAGTGACTTCAAGAGTGTTGCAGTCAAACTGTAAATTCTCCCAAGCAAGCACCATAGGTAAAATCACTTTTCCCCGCCGCATTAATGCTCGAATTCGAGCAATTAACTCAGATAAAACAAACGGCTTAACCACATAATCATCTGCACCAGCCTCTAAACCCATGACGCGAAGGCTAATACTGTTCTGTACAGTCATCATTAGAATGGGCATTTGACAGTTGTGGGCGCGGAGTTGCCGACAAATACTGATGCCATCCATACTCGGAAGCATGACATCCAGTAGCAGCAAGTCATAGTCAAATGCTTTTGCCAATTCTAGTCCAGCTTCACCATCGTTTATAGTTTCAATTCGATAGTTATAAGCTGCGAGTGCTTGCGTCAGCAATGAAGTAGTGTATTCATCATCTTGTATTAAGAGTATTTTCATGGGAGATTCTTCCTCTTAAAGGCATTTAAAATCTACTCAAACATTATGAACTAACCGCAATATCAAGCTGAAGTACAGCTACTCCACTACTTAGGAATATGCTGATTGGCTTGAGATAGCAGATAGCCGAACATCAGAGCAACGGCTTTAAATGCTTAATTTTTTCTAGTCTCTACAGGTAGAGTAGATGAGTTTGTCGTTGCGTTTGGGGGGGGGTTGTAAGAATATTGAAGTTTTTGTTCTTCTTTCCTCTTCGAGTTGTTAATAGTACGATATCACAAAGTGCTATAGCAAAATAACGCTATTTTGCTATAGCATTATAAAAAGGAAGTATACAGCTAAAACATGGCTGTATTAATATATACTTAAGTTATGCCTAGACCATCACAGCAAAGCTCAAGACGAAATAATCCAGACTTTTCCCCAGTTACGGCTCAGCTAGCTAAAGACTTGGGTAAACGTCTTCGGTTGTTTGTTATGCAACAAGAAACCACAATCTCACAGGTCGTAGAGAAAGCATTAGAGGAATACTTAGATAAATACCAGCCACAAGAGGCTACAAATCCACCAAGAACTATTGCTGAATTCGTTCAGTTTTCTTATTGGCGACTTAAAGAAGCCAATATCAAAAATATTGATGCGATCGCACTTGGGCAAAAACCCACTAGAGCTGACTTGGTACGCATCTGCTCTGCTTTAAACCAAGATTTTGAGAAGCTTCAAGCGCTGACAGAAAGTTCCTTCCCTGAAAGCTCGAACTTTGAATCTCAGGAGAGAAACCCAAATGAATGGAAAGCATAAAAATCTAGGGGCTAAACAGTTCGCGTAGTCTTTTTTCTCCTGTATTCAAGTGGCGTCACTTCCACCGAACAACCCGATAAACATTCATGAGAAACATGTAGCTCAGTATATTTACGATGGGTAGATTCCCTACAATATTTTGGGTAGATATCCTGTGTTCTGGAAACTGCTTGGCAGGTAGTGTTATATAAGAGGGGTTTATTGTTTGCGTTTGGCATTGTTTAGTACGCTCTTAAGCGTTACGTATGTGTGCTGATTTCAAGAGATGCGAATCGGTTTTTCTGATGCAGAGGGTGCAGGTCCACCTTGCGTCATAGATGCGATCGCTGTAAACCCAAATACTTCTGCAACGCAACGACGATGGTCTTTTTAGAACAAAGCCCCTGTTTCTTTACTACCAAGTACAGATATTTCCACTCTTCCTTGTGCCCGATATACATCTCGTCCACCTGTCATAAGTCGTTGGTTGGTTTCAGGCTTGTTGTGCTTGTACACATCGGTCAACTAATTGTCAACATCAAAAATATTGATGCGACCTGGCGAATGCAAAAACTCACTAGAGCCGATTTAATAAGCATCTGCTCTGCTTTAAAGCGAGATTTTGAGGGGCTTCAAGCGCTTACAAAAAGTTCGTTCCCTGAAAGCTCAAACTTTAAATCTGAGGAGAGAAACCCAAATGGATTTACTACAAATCATTAATAAAACTGGCTGGGACTGGCGAATAGGAAAAAGAACGATCAAAATCAGTGCCCCAGACCAAAATGCTGCCGACGACTTGCTGGACAAGTGGCTTGAAAATCTTGCCCAATCTGCTGCCAATGTTAGTGGTTTTGTTGATATTGATTGGGGCGGTGACTTGGTATATCGCATAACTCCTAATATGGCAGTACAATCACGTCCAAAAAATTCTGCTTATAAGGCTGGAAATGAATCTATGACAAACGATCATCAGTCTGAAAATCCAAATAACAACCAAGTTGACAGGCAGATTGACTATGATCCCAGTCTGTTGTTAGTTATCCCTGAACTAGAACTGAACCAATCTTTGCTCGTAGATGTTTCCCGACCAACTTATATAACTCGAATTTTTGACCAAGAAAATTTGTACGCCAACGCTGCTGCCTTAGCGGCGCAAGGACAAAAACCTAGATTCATTGGGATGACGGCATACACACTCAACAACCCTAATGAACTAGAACGGCGCTGTGATTTATTGATGAACAGCGAAATACTTCGAGAATATGAGTACAAGGCATGGCGGTGGTTTTTTGACCTAGAAGCTAACCGATGGAGCCTAAAGGAATTGCACTTTGTTTCCAACTTTCGCCGTCTAGATAGAATCAATCTTGGGCAATACCTGCAAGTAATAGATGAACCACTATGGCTAGGGCAGGTGTTGATGACAGATGAACTGGTAAGCAGGTAGGTATTTTGACCGAATTACGAATTGGAGGTTTGCGGCTTGACTCTCCGTGTATGCGGGACCGGAGAGTGTCAAATAACAAAATGTGATATCATATTAAATCCGCTTAATTACTTATTAAATAAAAAATAGGTTCGTAGTTGCGCTCTCGTGCGCTCTATGACTGTTAAGAGCGCACAATGAGCGCAACTACGTGCCTGATTATAAGTGTTCAACCGGATATGATATTAGAATCTCAAACCGACACCGCCTTGTAAGGAGAAAGCTGTACCACCGCCATCTCGCTCGGTATCAAAACCAAAAATGGCGTTACCAAAAATAACAGTATTGCTATTTGGTAGGACGTAATCAACTCCTGGTTGCAAGGCAAAACCGATTTTATTGCCAACAGGGGAAGGTGTATTACCACCAGCCAACACCAGCCCAGCTCCCAGATAAGCATCAGTTTGCCAGTTTATGGGGTAGTCGTAGGAAACCGTTGGCACAACTGCTGTACTCTGACCAACTAAAGCTTGGGCACGGAAAGAAACTGGTACTTTTAAAAGTTTGTAGCGGAAGGCAAGAACCCCCCCGATCTGACCACCGTCTGAAAAACCTACCGTTGGACCTACACCAACATAACTGCCATATGCTACTTGAGCTTGTGCTGGTTGGATGAATTGGACCTCACTTAAAAGTGCTCCCGCCAAAATAACTGATACTAAATACTGAAGATGCTTCATTTCCTGACTCCTTACACTATTTTGTTAGTTGTTAGTTGTTAGTTGTTGGTTGTTGGTTGTTGGTTGTTGGTTGTTG
>CAXTSI010000087.1:0-22070 GCA_964246695.1 uncultured bacterium | reverse complement strand
TAACCACTAACCACTAACAACTAACCACTAACCACTAACCACTAACCACTAACAATTTCATTGCGTCGGCTGCGGCTTCGGAGATGAAGGGTTTTCCCGTGGCTGGCGGGCGGCTTGAATACGGGGTAATTCTAGGAATTTCTTAGTATCAGCAAGCAGGCGTTGACCCCAGAGATTTTGCTTGAGAAAATCCAAATCACCGTAGCGATCGTCAATGCGCAGTGCAGCTTCTCCCATTGCCAGACCTTGCGTGCGCTCGCCTTTGGTATATAGCGCTACTGCCATTGCCAATAGAGGTTCTGCAGCTTGCTTCTCAATACCGACAGCAGTTTGCCATTGCTTAATCGCTCCTTGGACATTGCCCTGCTCGTATAAAATTAACCCAACATTGTTAATTGCCGGCCAAAATTTTTTCTCAGTGGAGACAGCTTTGTTGTACTGCGCGATCGCATCTGGTAATTTACCCTGCACGTAGTAAGCATTGCCCAAATCAAACAACCCTTCTGGGTCATTAGGTTTTAACTTCAAACCAGATTGGAAATACGCTACAGCATCTTGGTACTTTTGCTGCTGAAAGTAAGCCGATCCCAAGGCGAACTGAACGTCGCCATTTTTAGGATTAAGAGACTGCGCTTTTTTCAAAGCGGCGATCCCACCATCTACATTTTTAGATTGCAAATACAAACCGCCTAGGAGAAACCATACTTTATCACTCTTGGGAGCTAGTTGAGATGCTAGCCGCGCCCGTGGCAAAGCTAATTCAAACTGTTGGAACTGCGCTAGTTGAGCCGCTTCCTGTGCCAGACTCAACCCCTGCTGTTCCAACTTTGCTGCATCAAGTTGCAGTGTATGGGGTATCAGTGCTTGTGCATAAGCAGCTTTTGGCATGCTCCACAAACTACAGACAACCAGAAGAGAAATTAAACTGCTCCGTTTTGGCACACTACCGCCTCTGGTTTACAAATCAAAGAATCTTTCAGATAGCTTAAACGATCTGAGCTCTTGACGAAAGGAAAATCATTGAACAATTTTAGTTATTTGTCAACAGTCAATAGTTAAAAAGAGGAGCGCCATCTAAACTTTTGATTACTCTGAAGAAACACGGGGAGTAGAAAGTAGGGAATGGGGAGTGGGGAGTAGGAATGAAAGAAACACCTCTCCCACTCCTGACTCCTGACTCCTGACTCCCGGTTTTTCTTGAAAGCGTCCCACTAGCGGCCCACCACCCGTTATGAATGAAAGAAACACCTTCATTCCCCCTACTCCCCATTCCCCACTTTCTACTCCCCGTGTTTATTGAAAGATTATGGACTAATAAGTAAAGTCACCCATTTAGGTGAAGTTGTTCCAGAGTAGGGAAGGCTACTATGAAAAAAAGTTAAGCAAGTATAAACCCGATCAAGATTTAATAAAAGCGGAACTGAGGGTAGTTTACAAAGCTCGATCGCTCGCACACAAGTAATGTTGCTGTAGAACGTCAATGCTTGCAAAAACTTTTATCCATCCTCACACTTCCATTCCATCGTACCCAACAAAGGCAATCTTCAAAGAACGCTGCTCTTATGACTACATATCTACAAATTCCCGGAATCGGCAAAGTTAAGCATGCATCACGCTGGCTAATTGGACTTTTGGCAGCTAGTGTCTTAGTTATGGGCACAACTACAACCTATACACTGATCGATCGCGGAACTAGCGAAGAAGATATCGCCCAACTAACAGTCCCTGTGGCAGCAAAGAACATCACCTTGCGGATTACCGCCAGTGGAACGGTGCAGCCAATTCAGAACGTAAATATTAGCCCGAAAAACCCGGGAATTTTGTCACAATTGTACGTTGAGCAGGGGGATCGGGTAAAACAGGGGCAAATTATTGCTCGGATGGATAGTGCAGATATTCAGGCGCAGGTAGACCAATTTGGTGCTGACTTGAAGCAGGCACAAGCAAAGCTAGCTGAAGCAGTTGCTGGTAACCGTCCGCAGGAGATTGCAAAAGCACTGGCACAAGTGGACTCAGCTAGAGCGAAGGTGGTTTATACCAGCGAGCAGGTAAAGCGCTACCAATATCTATACCAACAAGGAGCGGAGAGAAAACAATTACTGGATCAAGCGATCAGTGATGACAATGCTGCTTCGTCAGGATTGCGAGAAGTACAAAAACAGCTATCGCTGATGCAAATTGGCACTCGCCCAGAGCAGATCGCCCAGTATCAAGCAGCTGTTAAAAGTGCTGAAGCTAAGTTAAGAGCAGCGCAAGTGAAACTGCAAGATACCATCATCCGGGCTCCCTTTTCGGGAATTGTTACACAAAAGTATGCCAACATTGGCGCATTTGTGACACCGACGACTTCTGCTTCTACCAGCGCCTCGGCTACTTCCAGTTCAATCGTTGCCTTAGCAAGCGGATTAGAAGTACTGGCAAAAATTCCCGAAGCCGATATTGGCAGAATCAAACAGGAACAGCAGGTGGAAATTGTCGCCGATGCCTATCCCGATCGAGTCTTTAAAGGTCACGTGCGTTTGGTTGCTCCAGAAGCAGTGAAGGAAGAAGGTGTGACATTGTTCCAAGTGCGGGTTGTCATTGATACAGGTCTTGACAAATTGCGTTCTGGGTTGAATGTGGATCTGACGTTTCTAGGCGACCAGGTCAACAATGCAATGCTTGTGCCGACAGTGGCGATTGTTACTGAAAAGGGCAGCACAGGTGTACTAGTGCCGGATGCCAAAAACAAACCCCTGTTTCACTCCGTGACGATTGGGTCGCAAATCAAAGACCAAACTCAGATTTTAGAGGGAGTGAAATTGGGCGATCGCGTGTTTGTCAACCCCCCTGCAGACTATAAACGCGAGCAGCAGGCGAAGCAACGAAAATGAATGTCTTAGAAAATATCAAAATGGCAGGTAAAACCCTGCTGTCAAATAAGTTACGTAGCGCCCTCACGATGCTAGGTATTGTGATCGGTAATGCCTCGGTAATTGCCATGATTGGCGTTGGTGAAGGAGGACAAAAGTACGTTAATAAGCAGTTGGAGTCCCTAGGACCAAACGTGCTATTTATCCTCCCTGGTAATCGCGAAACTCAGCGGGTCTCTTTTGCGGTTCCGAAAACCTTGGTACTTGCAGATGCGCAGGCAATTGTCTCTCAGGTACCAACAGTAGCGGGAGTCTCTCCGGAGTTGAACAGAAGACTAGTGGTTAATTATCGTAGTCGCAACACTAATGTCAACATTATTGGCACAACTCCCAGTTTCCTCAAGGTACGGGATTTTGAAACGGCGATTGGGCGGTTTTTTAGCGACCTAGACATGAAGCGCGACAATCAAGTTGTTGTACTCGGTGCTGACTTGGCAGAACAACTGTTTGGCAGTAATAACCCCATAGGTCAGCAGTTACGAATCAGCAATTCCAGCTTTCAAGTGATTGGTGTGCTAGAAGCCAAAGGCTCAAGCGTAGGAGCTGATTATGATAATGCCGCATTAGTGCCAATTACAACATCAGCCAATCGACTTGTCGGGCGAAATTCTCCTTATGGCATTGCGTTAGATTATATCGTTGCTTCTGCTCGCGATAACAAGAGCGTTGATGCTGCAGAATTTCAAATTACTAATTTGCTGCGTCAGCGACACAAAATTATCAGTGAGGATGACTTCACGATGCGCAGTCAGAAAGATGCACTCCAAACTGTCGGTCAAATCACGGGTGCTTTGACAATTATGCTGGCGGCGATCGCAGGCATTTCTCTATTTGTCGGCGGCATAGGCATCATGAATATTATGCTCGTCTCTGTCACCGAACGCACCCAAGAAATCGGTTTACGTAAAGCAATTGGCGCCACCCAGCAAGATATCCTGCTACAGTTTGTAATTGAGGCAGTAATTGTTTCAGCAGCAGGTGGCTTAGTCGGTACTGTTATTGGTGTAGGCGGTGTGATGCTGGTAGGAGCATTGACTCCATTAAACGCGGGAGTTTCACCTGTGGCAATTGCGATCGCAGTTGGCGTTTCTGGTGGTATTGGTTTATTCTTTGGTGTTGTTCCCGCACGTCGCGCTGCTCAACTTGATCCGATAGTAGCTTTAAGAAGTGCTTAAGCTGATAGTGAGTAGTTAATTGCTAATTGCTAATTGCTAATTGCTAATTGCTAATTGTTACCAGTCTGACCTTAGCAATCAACAACTGACAACTAACAACTAACAACCAACAACTAACAACTAACAACTAACAACTAACAACTAACAACTAACAACTAACAACTAACAAATGGGAAACACTCTTACGATTACCGACTCACATATTCCCAGTCCTGTACCAAAGCCTGCAATTATTCGCTTAGAACAGATTTCTAAGATTTATGGTAGTGGCGAAACTGAAGTGCGGGCACTTAACGATATCAACTTGATTGTGGAACAAGGCGAGTATTGTTCAATTATGGGACCTTCTGGTTCTGGTAAATCTACAGCTATGAATATTATTGGCTGTCTGGATCGCCCCAGTTCCGGACATTATTACCTAGATAACGTTGATGTGGCGCAAATGGACGATGCTCAATTGGCACATATTCGCAACAAAAAATTGGGGTTTGTTTTCCAACAATTCCACCTCCTACAACAACTGACGGCGCTTGAAAATGTGATGCTACCGATGGTGTATGCTAGTGTAAAATCGGCAGAAAGACGCGAGCGTGCAGTTGAAGCGCTCACACGAGTAGGACTGTCTAATCGTCTCAACAACAAACCAAATCAACTTTCTGGTGGACAGCAACAACGGGTCGCGATCGCTCGTGCTATTGTCAATCATCCAGTTTTACTCTTAGCTGATGAACCCACAGGCGCACTTGATTCGCGCACAACTCAAGAAGTATTAAGTATTTTTGGCGAATTAAATGCCAGTGGAATCACTGTTGTCATGGTAACCCATGAGCCAGATGTTGCTCGTCAAACTCAGCGCATTGTTTGGTTTCGTGATGGTGAAGTGGTACATTCCCACCTGAGTCCAGCAGATATTAATCAAATTGCTGTTTCCTAATACCTCGATCTTTTTTGTGACAGCGATCGCCTTAATGCGCCGCCACATGAAGCCATCCAGTTTCCGGATGTGGCGGTAACGTGTCATATCACGTCCGCTTAATTACTTATAAATAAAGAATAGGTTCGTAGTTGCGATGCGCACGCTCTTATACTGTTAAGAGTGCTCGCATCGCAACTACGTGCCTGATTATAAGTGTTCAACCGGACATGATATTACTTAATAGTACGGTAGATGCCTAAAGTCACAAAGGAAACGTTTAAGCAACTAAGCCCCAGCACAAACTGGGGCATTTCTTATTGAAAGTGGTTATTCTACTATTAAGTTATCGTTTTTGTAAAGCAAGTCTTGCATCTGTTGCAATACTCGCTTCCCACTCTTAAATTACTGCTTGGGTTGTAGGCTGGGTTGAGGTATCTCACCCAGCATCTTCGTTTTTGTTTCACTGCCGTTCAAACGCCAGTAATTGGGAAGCGAGGTTTTCCAGAATGATGTGACTCGTCAGGTGCATAAGTTGATTTCAGTGACACCTATTAAGGATAAGGATATAAAGGGAGGACAAGCGCTCTCAATGGGCGTTCGTGCAAATGTTCTCCAAAACTCATTGAAAAAGGATTTAAAGCTTATGTCAGAGCAGATGCTAGCTACTGTCAACATCCCCACACTGCGCCAAGGTAATCAAGGCGAGGCTGTCAAAATTTTGCAACTACTTCTAGATAACTTTCATGGCTACAGTATTGCAGTTGACGGCAAATTTGGTCAGGGAACATTGAATGCTGTCCTCGACTTTCAAGCCGCACATCAATTGTCAAGAACAGGAGTTGTTGATAATGCCACTTGGGAAGTGTTAGCTAATCAAGATTAATTACAGTTGCTGAAAAAGGTGGGATTATCCCACCCGATCGAGTTTCAGCTTGCAGATGCTGAAACACTGAATTTTTCCGAAAACACAACGAGAGATTAAGGGGTGTAACTCCTCACGTATTGACCAACATCATTTATTTTCCGGGATCGCTAAAGAGAAAAATCAGCTACTGATTACAGGCTTGGAGTTTTGCCGGTTTGTGCTTGTGTCTCTATGGGTTTGACATCAGTGTGTCCCATATTACCGACAATTGTCCGTAACACCGACATTTGCTCTTCAAATTCCAGTCCTTCTATTTGGGAAAGCAAATTGTTAGTTGCGTCAGTTGCTTTGTAGTTATCTGGCATTCCAACTACTTGATTGCCCATAGCTACCGCCCAAGCATACCAAACCAATAGCTGGTTGTTTTCTTTGATGGCACCATAGGCACGGGAATGTTCTGTAGCCTCGCCGTTGACAATTTCCCGCATGATTGCCAGTTGCTGCTCATCCGACAATCCATAATAGCCTTCTAGTAGCAAGGGTGCTAGTTCTGGTTCTGCAGCCGCAGGAGCTGCGGGAGTAATCGAGTCACCCATTTTCTTGTAAACAAAATAAAGACTCGCTAGTTTCGCATCAGTATCCAAGGCGTTAAACGCTTCCACCACTTTTAGAGTTTCATCGCTTAGGGCTTGAGAAAAAGTTTTATCACTCATAATTCATCTCCAAGACTATTTAAAAGTTCAAACTAAGGCGTACCAGAGTTTCTGAACCGACATCCACCTCCAAGAGAGAGAGTTTTATTATCTGTCTTTCAACAGAGGTGAAAAATCTACCTACAGATATCAAGGTCATGGGGGCGTACTTTGATAGAATTGCCCCATTGATAAAAAAATTTTCGGAGGGGATATTTATGCCAGAAGAAGAAGTGAAACCAAATGTCAGCGAAGCTCCTACCCAAGACGCACAATTAGCTGCTGAAAACATAGCTAGTGGTGAAGAAAAAGCGCCAACAGTTGATTTTGAAGGGGATTACAAAGCTGCACAGCAATTCAGCGTTAGTGATATCGATCGCACTGGTGAAGGTGCAAAAGCAGCTGAAGCAGCTACTGCGTCTCAGCAAAACATATCAAAACCAGAAGAAACAAAAGTTGAAGCCAAGCCGACTGGGAATCCCACTGATTTCGCAGATATGGCAAAGGACGTTGGTGGATATGGAAATGAAGCTGTAAGTAACGTTACCGACGATGTAGTAGAAAAAGCTTTGGAAAATAACCCGAAAAATTAGTCATTAGTCACGCGCCCCAAGGGGGCGAAGTCAAAAGTCAAAAGTCAAAAGTAAGAACCCCATAAATAAATCGCGAAGCGCGGCAGTCTAGGGGCTTGAGTCTTGCTTGCTACCGTAGTATTTCTTGCACTACGTGTCTCGAAATACGTATTTCTCATTTTCCATAAATAAATTTAGGGAACCTGCACCTTTTTTATTTTTTGACTTTTGACTTTTGACTTTTGACTTTGAGCGAAGCGAGTGGTCATTAGTCAAGAGTTATTAATTTGACCTTTGGACCTTCAACAGTTAAGAAACTATCGATTCTTGACTTTGGACTTTCAACAGTTAAGAAACTATGGACTACTGACTATTGACTATTTCTAGCAGTTCGCTAGGTTTGTGAATTAAAAAATCTGGATTTTGCCTAGCTAGGATTTCTGGTGAATTAAATCCCCAAGTTACTGCAATGACTTTGATACGGGCTTTCTTAGAGGCTTCTATATCTCTGGTTTCATCTCCGACATAAATGACTGCTTCTGGTTTTATTTGCTGCTGCTTTAAGGCATTATTAATAATTGTGGTTTTTCCAAAAATTGTTATTCCTGAGTAAATAAACTCAAATAGGTTATCTAATTCATTTATCTGGAGAAATTCTGTCACATTTTCTTGAGAGTTAGAGGTTATAATTCCTAGCCTGTTTCCCTCAGTTTTAAGAACTATTAAGACTTCTTTGATTCCTGGTATTGGTTTTAACTCTGGTATTTTGTTCTTCAATTCAGCTTTAACTTTTTTCACCAGAAAAGGTATCTTAAAAATAGAGATGCCTGAGTATTTAATAATTTCCCTAGAACTTAAATTCTTGAGCATGGAAAGTTCGTCTTCAGCGATGGGTATATAACCAAACTCTTGAGCTAAACGATTAGCAATACCAACAAGAGCATCTACTGTATCAGCAATTGTCCCATCAAAATCAAATATAATTGCTTTTTGAGTCATTCTTTCGCAAGCGAGTGAGTCAATATTAGCACGGGCATTCCTTCGTAACATTTCTGGTTTAATCCGCCGTAACGCCGATGCCGGAAATCGTCTATCCCACTCCTCAGTTGATATTTCCGCTAATTCTACCAGTAATGGGGCAATATTCCCAGGGTAAGGCTGAAACTCTGCAACATCAGTTTCTTTGGCAAAACGCTGATTCCAGGGACAAACATCTTGGCAAATATCACAACCAGCAACCCAGCCTTGCATGTGCTCGGTGATACTATCAGGCAATTTTTCATCCCGATTTTCAATTGTATGATATGCAATGCAGCGAGTGGCGTCTACTACAAAAGGACTGGTTATCGCACCCGTGGGACAAGCCTCAATACAGCGAGTGCAAGTACCGCAGTGTTCTGTTGATGGGCGATCGGGATCCAAGTCTAAATTTGTCAACACTTCCCCTAAAAATACCCAGGAACCATACTCGCGTGCGATCACATTACTATTTTTGGCAATCCAACCAATTCCAGCTCGTTGTGCCCAGACTTTGTCCTGCACTGGACCAGTGTCTGAATAATAACGTGCTTCAATCCCTTCATCAAGTTTTTGCAACCAGATAGTTAGCGCCTTGAGTTTTTTGTGCATCACCTTGTGATAGTCCCGCCCCCAAGCATAACGAGAGATTTTACCGTATTCCTCACCTTGAGGACGCTCTTTGGAGTTGTAATAGTTGAGTGCAACACAAATTACCGATCGCGCTTCTGGCATACAAGCGCGAATATCCTGACGTTTAGGGTTCTCCATCCACTCCATATCAGCGTGATACAACTCCTTCAACCACTCTTGCAATCTCATCGCCGACGTTGCATCCGAACCATCTACCGCCGCAATCCCAACCTTATGAAACCCCAACTCTAAAGCTTTCTGTTTTACCTCACTGCTACTGACTGCGGGTAATTGATTCATAAAAACCAGATTAAAGTCATTATTATACACCAATACTGTTAAATTGGGGTGACGGGAGATTTCACACTTGTCTTGACGTTGCATGCAACGTCAAGACAAAGGTTATCGTTCTGGCAAATATCTGAAATTAAATGTCACCTATTATACACTGTATCAAAAATTAATAAAAATTAGCAATATTTAATAATTTGACCGTCGCGTCACGGGCAGCGCACCACCTGTTATGAATGGAACAAACACCACCACTCCCCCCCACTCCCGTGTTTCTTGAGAGTGAGGTAGTCAAGCTTTTAAAAATACATCTCTAGCAGCAGGTTTTAACGAAGCTCTACGATTTAAATTTATATAAAAATAACCTGACGTTTGCCTTATGCTTCCAAACCAGCCGTCACCTACTGACACGGCAAAGAAAGAATTCACGATTGAGGGAATTACAGAACCAACCGTACTGCGCTATTTTGAAACTTTGAACGCAGGACAATTTGAGGAAACTGCTGCCTTGTTTGCCGCAGATGGTGTGATGCATCCCCCATTTGAATCTGGTATTGTCGGACCAGATGCGATCGCCAATTATCTACAACAAGAAGCCAAAGACATTAAGGCTTATCCCCGTGAGGGTATTGTTGATACTTTAGCCGCCGAGCAAATTCAAGTTCAGGTAACAGGCTGTTCTCAAACTTCTTGGTGTGGCGTCAATGTCATTTGGACGTTTATCCTTAACTTACAAAAGCAAATTATTTACATAAAAATTAAACTCATAGCCTCTCCCCAAGAGTTACTTTCACTGCGGCGTGGTTAGTTGCTAATTGCTAATTGTTAATTGCTAATTGCTAATTGTCAATTGTTCCTAGTGTTCCATTAGCCATTAGCCCTGACGCTCCTTCTCCCAAGGGGAGACGCTGCGCGAACGTCGAAGATCGCAACGCTTACGGGTTCGCAGTCCCCTAGGTCGGGAAACCCTCCTGAGTGGGCTGTCTCACGATTAGCCATTAGCTATTAGCAACTAAAAATCCTTTGGCAAAGTAGCTTCTAACTTGAGACAGTTACCACCATCGATCTGCAATTGGTACTCTACCTTATCCATCAGACGATTAATAATCAACCAACCATAGCCACCTTCTTGTTTTTCCATGGTCTAAGTATGCAACAACTAGCTTCAAAGGTCTGTCCAATTGTTGCCACAATCGTTTGTAGCATGCTGTGGTAGTCTAAAGACTCCCGAATTGCTGTTGTCACCGCATTAAACAAAGATTCTCGCCGCAGGGCGCGACTTAACTCTTGGGTGCGTTTTTTTAGTACTCGATACGTATCAGTAGCTTGCTCGACGATTACTTTGAGTTGGTCTGGTTTCCAAGGTTTAGTGATGTACTTAAACACTTGACCTGAGTTAATCGCTTGCACCAAATCTTCTACGTCGGTGAAGCCAGTCAGTAAAATGCGAATCGTATCGGGAAAACGCTCTACAGTGAGACTGAGAAATTCAGTGCCATTCATCTCTGGCATTCTTTGGTCAGAGATAATCACAGCCATCTCGCCTTCAGTGTCCAAAACTTTCAGGGCACCGAGGGCATCGCTTGCTTTGTATACTTGAAAATCTCGTCTAAAAGTGCGGTGGAGTAAATCTAAATTATCAGGCTCGTCGTCAACCACCATGAGCTTGAGTTTTTCTGCTTCTGTATCAGTCATATTTGACTTTACTTTCCAGATATTTTAATAAATGGCAACATGCTGTGTTGATTCCACCAACTAATTAACAAACAATCAGAAAAACAATAGTAAAGAGAATTCATCGACTTTGAACACATAATTTCTCGCTCGTTGTAAATTTTTTATACTTTCTTCAAACCAAATTACATTCCAAAATCAACTTAGCCCACTAACCCGGAACGCAGTGCGCGGACTGCTGCTTGGGTACGGTCATCAGCGCATAGCTTGTTCAAAATATTGCGGACGTGAGTTTTTACAGTCCCGACTGTAATGTAAAGTCTTTCCGCAATCACTGCATTGCTACAACCTTCTACGATCAGCTGTAGTACTTCTAATTCCCTGTCTGTGAGAGTGTAGGGGTCAAGTGCCTCCAGATTCTCAACGGACTCTGGGGTATTAACAACAGTTTTGGTGTCGAATGACGTTACCTCCGGCTTATGTGGATTTTTTTGCTGTGCCTGTTGTAACACAATCCGAGCGATCGCCGGATCGATCCAAGCGTTGCCATTGTAAGTTACTCGCACGGCTTCCAGCAAATTATCGAATCTGATGTCCTTCATACAGTAGGAGTCTGCGCCTGCTGCAAAAGCTGCCAGCACCGCTTCTTTGTTGTCCTGTAGCGTTAAAATCAACACTCTGGTTCCTAACTCTTCTCCAATCTCAGTAGATTTCACCTCCCGTGTGAGCTCAATGCCATCCTTATCTGGTAAACCAATATCTATAATCGCTATATCTGGTTGTAGCAATTTTAACATCTTCATTCCCTCGACAGCATTGGCAGCTTCCCCGACAACTTCAATTTCATCCTTTTGCATGAGTGCTGTCCGAATACCAACACGAGTTAAGTCATGATCTTCAATCAGAGCAACACGAATTTTAGTCATGGTAAATTTCCGCTCGTTACACTCTTAACTGTAAAATTGAGTTTACACGATCAGGCAAGAAGCCTCCTACCATAGTCGGAACGACTTGGCAGTGATTTGTTACTTACACAACACCCTTATACCCTTACACCCCTTCTTAGATGATCTTAGTCGCAGTAATTCTCGGAACATTTTTTTTGTGCTCAGGGTCTAAAATGTGTTGAGCGGTAATCTAAAGAGCGGAAATTTCAAGGGTCAACCTGGGAAAATTCAAGTTATAATCTTTGGCAAACCGCAGGCAAAATATCCAATAGTTTGGTGTGAGGCTCATCAATAATAGGCTATGTGTATACCGCCTAATGCATTTTCGGTTCTGGGGCTACCAGTTCATGTCATGACTAACTATTCGGACTGGTTGCTAGAACGCGTACAAAAAAACTTAGGAACTCATGTGGTAACGCTGAATGCAGAAATGACAATGCAGGCACAGCGGAATACAACACTTACCAAGGTGATTCAAGATGCTGAGCTAGTCGTTCCCGATGGATCTGGGGTAGTTCTGTATTTACGGTGGCTGCTGTGGCAAAAAGTGCAACGAATTCCAGGGATTGAACTAGCAGAAACACTGTTGCGAAAACTTGGGCAACCCTTAACTGAGGCAAAAGTATTTTTCTATGGAGGAGTGCCTGGGGTAGCTGCAAAGGCAGCAGATTTTTGGCGTCATCAAAACCCTAGTTTGACCATAGTCGGTACCCATTCCGGCTACCATTCAAAAGAAGAAGAACAACAATTGCGGCAAACTCTCGCCCAACTACAGCCACAAGTGATTTTTGTTGGCTTGGGAGTACCACGTCAAGAGTTGTGGATTGCCCAAAATCGCCATTTGTGTCCCCAAACAATTTGGATCGGTGTTGGTGGCAGTTTTGATATTTGGTCGGGGACGAAAACTCGCGCTCCCGCTTGGTTGGGAAATAACAATTTGGAATGGCTGTATCGGCTTTATCAAGAACCTTGGCGCTGGCGGCGGATGTTGGCTTTGCCCGAGTTTGCACTGAAAGCCTTGGCTTATCGTTTTGTTCCAATCCCCGATCGGGATTGCGCTTAGTTAATAACTAATCGCAGTCGGAAATTTGAGATTCTCAAGTTCTATGTGGGAATACTTAGTTTTGTATTGAATCTCAAACCCCAACTTCACACAACTCAGCAATGCCAGTATTAACCACGAACAATACGACTGAACAATCTGTCCATCTTCAGGACGGCGATCGACAGCACAGTGACAATGCTACAGTTATAGTGCAATTGCGCTCGGTCACGAAAACCTATACCAACGGAGCATCCGTCCTGTCGGATGTGAACTTGGAGGTCAAACAGGGAAAGTTTCTGTTTATCACAGGACCTAGTGGTTCTGGTAAATCTACGCTCTTGAAACTACTGTATGGCGAGGAATTACCAACACAGGGGGAAGTCATTGTTCATGGGTCTAATGTGGCGGCTTTGCGGGGCGATCGCTTGTCATTATTGCGACAACGCATTGGCATAGTGTTTCAAGACTATAAACTGATTCCTCAGCGGACGGTAGCGGAAAATGTAATTGTCTTGCTGCAAGCTCAAGGCTATACCCGCAAGGAAATTCAACGGCGTTTAGAACCTACTTTGAAGCTAGTAGGTTTGCTACCGCTAGCTGACTGCTTTCCCGATCAACTTTCCGGAGGAGAGCAACAACGGGTAAGCATTGCGCGAGCGATTGTGGGAACGCCACCACTAATTTTGGCTGATGAACCAACTGGAAACCTCGATCCAGATAACTCCTGGCAAGTCATGCAGATTCTTCAGAAGTTAAACTCTTTTGGCGTAACCGTCATTGTTACCACCCACGACCAACAGTTGATGCGGCGGTGCAATCGAACAGTGGTGCAAGTACGGAATGGGCGTCTGTATCAAATTAGTAATGGGTAATGGGTAATAGGAAAAGAATACACAACAGACAAATAACAAAGGACAATAGCGATCGCGTCTAATCTGTGTCTGCCGGAGTTGGTAGAAGGATGCGGAAAATGGCAAACTGGGAAACAGGTAAATGAGAGAGCAGGAAGTGGTTAGTAGTTAGTGGTTAGTGGTTAGTAGTAATTTTTAACAACCAACAACCAACAACTAACAACCAACAACTAACAACTAACAACTAACAACTAACAACCAACAACCAACAACCAACAACCAACAAATACGATGTTTCAACCACTGGGATTTGAGCAACGCTCCGTGATTACCTCATTAGGTAGAATGGTATATTATACCGCTGCTGGATCGCCTTGGCAGGACAATACGACCACTAGTACAGAGAAAGAAACTTTGGTATTCCTGCATGGCTTTGGTGGTGGGTCGTCTGCTTATGAGTGGTCAAAAGTATATCCGGCATTTGCCACTGAGTATCGAATTATTGCACCGGACTTGATTGGTTGGGGAAGATCGGAGCATCCCGCACGGGATTACAGGATTGAGGATTATTTAACGACAATCCGGGAGTTTTTGCAACAGACTTGCAACGGTCCAGTAAAGGTCATTGCTTCTTCCTTGACAGCGGCGTTGACAATTCGAGTCGCGATCGCCAATCCCGAATTGTTCCAGTCCCTGATTCTCACCACACCTGCGGGGCTTTCCGACTTTGGCGAAGATTACTCCAAAAGCTTATTTGCTCAAGTCGTAAAAGTTCCTTTTGTTGACCGATTGCTTTACACTACTGGAGTTGCCACCAGTAATGGTATTCGCAGCTTTTTAGAACAACGGCAATTTGCCCAACCGAGTCGAGTGTACGAGGAAATTGTTGAGGCTTACCTAGAATCGGCACAGCAACCAAATGCTGAATACGCGGCGCTGTCTTTTGTACGCGGCGACTTGTGTTTTGATTTGTCCCTTTACATTCAACAACTAATAACTCCCACTGTGATTATCTGGGGGCAAAGGACCGAATTTACTGCTCCAGAAATTGGTCGTCGTCTTGCCCAAATGAATCCGCAAGCAATCCGGGTTTTTCAACAGCTAGATGATACGGGATTGACGCCGCAGTTGGAATTGCCAGCAGTGACAATTGGTTTAATCCGAAAATTTTTAGCGTTGCTAAATGAATCACCTGTAGCAACGACTTATTAGACTCATTAGGGAGGTTAGTCACGGTACTTCAACCAATCAATTGGGCAACTCGGATTGCGGAGGCGATCGCTCCTTCATGCAATCCATCTCCAAGGTAGGCTCCCGCATGGTAAGTATTATTCTCACCATTGGTGATGATAACTTCGTTTCTGTATCTGAACGACTCGACAGTGTATAGAGGAGTATGGTGTTCCTGAATGTGAAGGATTTTGTCTTTAGCAATCAAACCATCCAAGTTAAAAGCCAGACTGTACTGAATGGATGATGATATTCCGCAAAGCTGGTTGAGATAAGCGTTATATCCCCATCCGTTGTCAGTTTGGAAAAAATCAAATTCCGAAGATTGTTTGATGCCGTGTCTAGCATACATTGAAGTATCTGTATGTATAACCGTTTTCGCCTGGTTTTTCTGCCATGCTGAAAACCGTTTAATTTCTTCATTTGTCGGATCGGATAATAACTTCATCACTTGGTCGGGTGGCGTCGCAAAAACTACTTTGTCGAACAGATGCGTCACCCCATCCGACAGCCCGATTGTAACGGAATTAGGTTGTCGGGAAATTTTCGCCACCTCGACGTTGAGCAATATTTCACCCGTGAAGCGTTCCAGGATTTTTTCAATATAGGAATACACTCCTCCTTTAATCCTCACCCAGTTGACAAAAACATAATCTCGTAGGGCAGGAATTGCCATTTCTGTCGGGAAATTGTCGATTAGATTAAATGGCATTGAGTAGCTGTACATCGTCAGTAATTTCAGCCAGCTATTCCGGATGCACTGGCGTTTCAAGTATTGAGACATCGGCTGATTATACAGATCCGGCACTTGGGTAGAACGTGTTTTTACCCATAGTCCAGCGGCACGGGCATAGAGAGTATTGAGCTTAAGATATTCAATGACACGCTGAATTCCTTTGAAGTTCTTTTGGATCGTCAAAGCCGAAAGAAAGTGGCGACCATCTTTCAAAAGCAATGCCGATCCAAGAGCGACTGGTTCTAATTCTACCTTCAGATCTGTCATCAATTCCAAGAAGTGGTGAAACGCACAGGGAAATTCGAGTACGCCGCCTTCTAAAAACTGGTTACAGTCAGATTGATTGGGTTTAATATTTTTATTTAATGTCCGAATATGCCCACCCAAAATAGGTTGTTTTTCAAAAACAGTGACTTGATGACCCTTTTTATCAAGCAGGTATGCCGTTACCATACCGCTTGCTCCGCCCCCAATAATCGCTATTTTCATATCTCATTACCAAACTCATGGGATGCTCTTACAAATGAGTCGTTATATCAAGTTCGGTAAATTAAATGGCTCGTAGTTGCGCTCAAGTGCGCTTTAGCGCAAATACAAACCAACAGAACATGATATTAAATGATATTTAGGCGTTTGATAAAATCAAATCTCCCGACAATGTTTGATATAAAATTGCCCCAGTCCAAAAAGTAGCGGCAAACCCTGGATAGCCGGATGAAGCATTACAAAAATAGAAATTCTTTAAAGATGTGTTGTAATTCAGCCTGCCAATTCCCATATTGCGAGGCGTCAGATTGGAACCATAGGAATTCCCGCGTGGACACCAGCAATACCGCTCATTCGTTGTGGGACTGCCGGTGATTTGAAAGACAAGGTATTTTCTAAAATTCGGAATATAGTTTTTTTCAACAACGTCTAATATGGAATCGAGAATTTCCGCTTTTTTGTCTCTATAAGCCTTTGGATTGGTTTGTTTCAGTTCTTTAAAGTAATCATAATTAGCAACAGTCAAGAACTCGACAATTTGACATCCTTCTGGACAGTCACGCTGATCTTCTGTCATTAAAGTGGGTGTGGTGATGGCAAAACTGGGATTTGAAAAGTCATGTTTTTCATACATCTGATAAAATGCTTCATTCAAATCCCGATGACCCGTATGAAAGGTATTCCATTTCCCAAATCCATAGTCTCGGAGATCAATATCCTTCACAACGCAGTAGACCATATAATTGGAGGGAGAATACTCATAATTGAGCTTCTTGCGTACCGTCCTAGAGAAGTTTTCTGGTCCGATCTTATGGGCAGCTTTTTGAGGGTCCATATTGCAGATAATCGTTTCTGCGGTGAATTCACGAGTTTGATGCGTGATTTGGTCGATCGCCTGGACTCCAGTTACGGTTTTGTTTGTGACTGTAAAATTAGTGACTTCCAGATTGAGAAGAACCTCACCTCCATTCTCCTCAATGACCTTGACTAATGAATTGATTACATGCTCAAAATGCTGTGTGGGGTAAAAAGCGCCTTGTTGATATCCAGTGAACAAAATTACCCAAGCGTAAAAAGAGAGTTGATCCGGGGGCAACAAAAAATCAGGCCATTGCAGCGCTAAAAGCGTTTGCGCCTCTTTGGGCAGGTTGAACTTGTCGAAAACATCCTGAAGCGTACTGTTTAGATACATGACGGCACAGGACACTTCACCGAGATGTTTGAATAATTTAGAAAGATTTATTGGGGGTGATAATTTCTTTAATCCCTCACTAGTTTTTTGCACTTCGAGAACAAATTTACGAATCCGTAAGGCATCTTGGGGAAAAAGTAAAGACAGCCGCCGGATTAACTCCTGCGATTCCGAGGGAATGTCCAGTGAGTAACCAGGCATTCTCATACGATCGAAACCGTCAGGATCGTACCGATTAAACGTCACTTCTTTGTCTAAGTTCAGTTTTTTCAGAACCAGATTCACAGTGTGTCCTTCACCACAATCCCAAACATAATGAAGTTGGGCGTTAAACTTATATTTTTTTGCCATTGTAAAGGTGTGACCAAAACCACCTGGATACTCATGGGCTTCCAAGACTTGAACTTTCTTCCCGGATTTTGCCATTAGAGATCCAAAGACCAATGCCGACAAGCCACTGCCTACGATCAGGTAATCCGTTTTCATCTTACGTTTCCTTAATTTGCCGCCCCGCAAGGGCTGAAAAGCTTACAGATACGCCTTATGGCCGGCTGCCAATTACCATTGAAAAATCTGTCTCTACTCAGATGTTATCTGTGTTGCATTCGTGGAATCACTTCCAAAAGCCAGAGTTTAGATGACAAATGGTTGTGCTGCTGGATACAGTTGGGCAACGGATGACATAACGGATGTAACGGATGATTGAACTGTGGGACGATGAGATCGAGCATCCGCTACACAATGTAAAAACAGCGATCGTCTGGCAACGGATGACATAACGGATGTAACGGAAGTGGCAACGGATGACAAACACGGATGTAACGGATGATTTAACTGTGGGTTTTACAGATCAATCATCCGCTACATCCGCTACAAAATCCGCTGCAGCATCCGCGCTCAATACCGTTGCCTAGGTTTCAGTGAACGGTAGGTGTACTTAACTGAATGGCGTAAAGGTTTGCGTAGACTCCTTGTTGTGCGACTAATTCAGAGTGGGTACCTTGCTCGACGATTTGACCTTGCTGGATGACTAATACTTGATCTGCTTGAGTGACTGTACTCAGGCGGTGGGCAATGACGAAGCTGGTGCGACCTTTTAGCAATCGGGCGATCGCTTCTTGCACCAGTGCTTCAGTGCGGGTGTCGATACTGCTAGTCGCTTCATCTAGAATCAGAATCCGAGGCTGTACCAAAACTGCACGGGCAATGCTAATTAACTGTCGCTGACCTTGGCTGAGGGTTGTCCCCCGTTCACCTAAGCGAGTAGCGTAGCCCTGAGGAAGAGTGGTGATAAATTCATGGACATTAGCAACTTGAGCAGCAGCTTCGATTTCGGCTGGCGTCGCTTGCGGATAACCAAAGGCAATATTTTCGGCAACTGTGCCGCTAAACAGGATATTATCTTGGAGGACGATGCCGATTTGACGACGCAAACTTGCTTGAGTCACGCTACGGACATCAATACCATCCACTTTGACGGCACCACCAAACACATCATAAAAGCGCAGAATCAAGTTAATAATCGTACTTTTGCCTGCTCCAGTCGGACCGACCAAAGCAATCATTTGCCCTGGCTTGGCATGAAGATTCACTTCTTTAAGAATCAGCTGATTAGGATTATAACCAAAAGTGACATTCTCAAAACTCACCTCGCCCTTGATCGGAGGCATTTCTACAGCATCGGGTGCGTCTTGAAGTTGCGAAGGCTCATCCAACAGTTGGAAGATGCGCTCTAATCCAGCTAATGCCGACTGTGCTTGCGTGTAAAATTGGCTGAGGAGTTGGATGGGTCGGAAAAACTGCTGGACATACAGTAAAAAGGCGGTGACTGTTCCTACGGTCGCTGCTCCCGTGACGGCAAGATAACCACCGTAAGCTAATACTCCTGCCGTCGCCAATGTATTGAGAAAATCAATAGAAGGTAAAAACGCTGCAGTAACTGCCACTGCTTGGACATTGGCAATACGGTTGGCGGCATTTAAGTTGTTGAACTCTTTAATGTTGACATGTACGCGATTGAATGCTTGTGCTTCACGAACACTTCCAATGTCCTCCTCCAACTTGGTAGAAAGCTCACCAATCGTCTGACGAGTGACACGAAATCTAGTTCTTGCCCAACGTGCAAATAAGTTAGTGGTCAAAATCATCAGCGGCACAAACAAATTGCTCACCAAACCTAGATGGAGGTTGATGGAGAGCATCGCCACGATAATCAAGAGCAAACTGAACAGGTTGCCCAGCATTTGTGCGAGTGTCTGTCCAAATGCCTGATTTACCGTATTCACATCATTAAGCAGGCGGCTCATTAAGTCCCCAGCTTCGCTACGGTCAAAGAAGCTGAGGGGAAGGCTTTGTATTTTTGTGAAAATATCTTGACGTAGTTGGGCAAGTACATGCTGCACAATCCAGCCTACGCGGATAATCTGACCACGGATTGCTTGGATACCCACTATGTAGATAATCGCCAACAGACCCAATAACATCATTAGTCCCGGCAGATTCTTCTGAACAATCACACGATCAATTGACCAACCGATCATAAAAGGACCAAGTGCCTGAGTCGCTGCGCCGATGATAACTAAACTTAATGCAATCGGAACTTTTTTGCCATAGGGTCGCAGATACTGCAAAAAGCGTTGTATTGTCGGCAGTTGCTTGCTCGCCTTTTGATCGGACGCAACAATGTAGCTTGTACCTCTCATTTATTCTCCATAGGGAACAGGGAACAGGGAACAGGGAACAGGGAATAGGGAATAGGGAACAGGGAACATCTTAAGAATTATCAATTACGAATTACGCTGACTTGGGACTCTAGAATTGAGCCGTAAAGAGGGCTATTTCGCATCAGATCGTCATGAGTACCTTGTGCGACTAGCTGTCCTTTATCCATAAGTAAAATGCGATCGGCATTCTGTACTGTACTGAGGCGTTGAGCAATGACAAACGCAGTGCAAGTTTTACAGCGCATCAGCCGATCGAGTGACTCTTGGATTTGGGCTGCGGTTTTAGCATCAACGGCGGAGGTGCTGTCGTCTAAGATCAGGATGTGGTAATCAGTGAGTAGGGTGCGAGCGATCGCAATCCGTTGCTTTTGTCCTCCTGACAACCCTACGCCTCGTTCGCCAATAATCGTCTCGTAGCCATCAGGTAAGCTGGTAATGAAGTCGTGGATCTGAGCCGTTTTTGCTACCGAAATCACCTTTTCAAGAGGGGCATTAGGCACAGCATAGGCGATATTATCGCGGATTGTTCCGGAGAAGAGCGTTGTCTGTTGAAAGACAATACCGATGTGCTCGCGCAAACTTTCTAAAGTGAAATCCCGCACATCTCGCCCGTCAATGCGAACCGCTCCATCTGTGACATCATAAAAACGCGGGATCAAGTTGATAATTGTACTTTTACCTGAGCCGGTCATTCCCAAAATGGCGATCAGTTCTTTTGGCTTTGTTTCAAAAGAAATGCCTTTAAGTGCCTCGGTTGCCGCTCCTGGATAGCGGAAATGGACGTTCTCGAAGGTAATCCTGCCGCTGCACGAAGTAAAGGGGACAGCACCAGGGCGATCGCGAATTTCAATTTCTGCATCAACGATCTCGTAGACTCTTGCTGCTGAAGCCGCTGCTTGGGCAATCATTGGAGATGCAAAACCAATCAGCAAAATCGGCTGGATAATCAACAGCTGATACGAGTTGAACGCCACCAACTCACCAATTGAAAATTTACCCCCAATAACCTCTGCACCGCCGTACCCAATTACAGCAAGCGTAATGAAATTACTGAGCATAAAGATCAACGGGAAGGTACTACGAATCGCACGAATCGTTTGCATGTTACTTGCCACCAACTCATCATTCAGCATGGTGTAGCGAGACATTTCTGTTGATTCGCGGACGAAAGCTTTCACAACCCGAATGCCAAGTAAGTTTTCTTGCAAAACAGCATTGAGATCGCCGAGTTGCTCTTGTACTCGACCAAAAAGCTGTGTATTTTTTGTAAAAAACTGTGCTAGTAAAAATCCGGCAATGGGTATTGAGGTTAAGGTAATCAGCGCCAGTTGCCAGTTCATCACCAGCAGAATCACGGCGATACTAACTAAAGTTACCACTGCACCGAATATCTGGATGAGGGTCGTGCCGATAAAGGTACGTATTTGTTCGATATCACTGGTAATGCGGGTGAGGAGTTGCGAAGTCTGATTTCGGTCGTGGTAGCTGAAACTGAGGTTCTCAATTTTACTAAAAATTTGATTACGTAGATCGTAGGCAACACCTTGAGAAGCCGCTTCTGCCCAGAATGTCTGCCCAAAGTTGAATAAACCTCGTCCGATAGAGATTAAAACCATCAAGCTAGCGCTTTGAAAAACAGTTTTTAAGTCTTTTTTGGTGATGCCTTGGTCAATCGCCCAACGAAAAAGTTGCGGGGTGACGGCATTAGTAGCTGTTAGCAGCAATAAGCTGACAAAGGCTCCCAAGGAGATAAAGCGGTAAGATTTTAAACTCCCTACAGCCTGCTTGAGAGACTGCATAGGTGAATATTGTTGTGTTCCTTTTTTTCTAGCCAAAGTTGTCACACCTAAGTTTTTCTCAATGGGTAAATGCAGTATAATAATTATCCTTGGAAAAAGGGCTTGGGAGATAAAATGGTAAAATCTGCTAATGGTGAATGAGCGGGCTTTCGATAACTGAAAAGTTTTTATTTCATTAAAAATACAAATATTAACTAAATTTGTTTTAAATTCATAATTACTAGGAAATAGGCTTGTTAAGCTTTTCGAGTAGCTCAAGCAGTTTATTTTATGGGGAGTAGGGAATGGGGAGTAGGGAGTGGGGAGTAGGGAGT
>CAXTSI010000086.1:3793-22149 GCA_964246695.1 uncultured bacterium | reverse complement strand
GTCAATTGGCAAGCTTATGGTTCCATTTCGGCAATATTATGGGTACAACGACAATCCTTTTAGGGATTAACTTGTGACTCCTGGCTCCCCTAGCTTTTAATAGTGCAAGATTAGATGCACAGCAGTTTGTTCTTGTTTATTACTATGTCTCCTCGTAGGATGCACCCCAATCAATGTTTTCGCCAAAGGTCATTGTTCCCAAGCAAAGTTCGGAAACTCGAATGCAACATTGCTAGATAAACCACAATCTGCTGTCAGTTGCTTCAACAGGTTGGGATTTAAGGTCATGTGCAAACATTCACTCGTTTGGTTTCGGTATATCCAAAGAAATTCATTAGATGCATTAAGGTAAACAGTTCCAGTGAAGAGGGAACCTGTTTGACTAGGACTATCATCTACGCGCCAGACGACTTTATTATTAGGAGCCAGCGCCACACCAATAGCATTTTGGGGCGATCGCTCCTCAATCATAACACGTGCATGGGTTGGGTCATGAAAGAAGTTGTCATGGCGATGATGGGGAAACTCTACTCCCGGGGTTGTGAAACCCGCAGCCTGGGAACTTGGGGTCTCTCCACCACCTGGCGCCACAGGTGTTCATAACGACTAACCATATGTTCGACGGTAAAGTGACTCTGTGCGATCGCCCGACCGCGTTGACCAAGGCACAGACGTAGTGCTGGGTCATCCCGCAGGCGGCGTAGTGCTTTTTCCAGTCCGTCTACATCATCTTTATTGACTAATAACCCAGTTTCGCCATCAATTACGGCTTCTTCCACACTACCTACACGAGTAGCAACAACCGGAAGGGCTGCAAGCATTGCTTCAACTACCGCCAATGGAAAACCCTCTGACCGAGACGGCATAGCAAAGATGTCAAATTCCGACAGGTGGGTGCGGGGGTTGTCTACCCATCCGGGTAGCTGGACGCGATCGCCCACCCCCAATTGATCTGCTAGCTTCAGGAGTGTTGCACGTTGTTCCCCTTCACCTAGGATGACAACTCGCACACCTTGAAGTTGGGCGATCGCCCGGATCAGGAGATCGTGACCTTTCATTGCATCCAGTCTCCCAACACTGCCAATCACAACGAATCCCTCGGTTCTTGGGACTGGCGGTTTCGGCTCACCCTCTACATCAGGTACACAGTTAGGTATAGAAATTACTGTACCGCGACCCAGAGCATAAAAGTCTTCCATCCGCCTTGCACTGGTATCACCAACTGCAACATGAGCATCAACTCGTAGCGACAGCGCCCTAGTGCGCCACAGATTAACAGCGTCCGTGGTGCGTAGCGGTAGCTGGTCAACACGTACTACACGAGTATTGGGTAATGTCAGCGCGGCAAACAGACCTGTTGCACATTCCCAAGGCGTACAAAGGTTGATGTGTACTACGTCAGGCCGCAGTCGATGTAGTATCTGGAGGTGCGCTGTTAGGGAGCGGATTCCCGAGGTGGGCAACACCACCCGTGATTTTTGCGGTTTATGGTGTGCAATTGTATCTACTACCAACTGGCAAGTGCCGACTACGGTCACATCAATGTCGGACGACACGTTAGTTACCAAATGTTTGAGGCTGATCTCCGCGCCTCCAATACCAGCAGAGTCAGTGTAGGCGACTACGTGCATCAAGAGTACTCATTTATTCTACCTTGTAAAGGATAATATAATTCGTATCAAAATTAAAAATTAAAAATTAAAAATTAAAAATTTAAGAAATAATTTTGAATTTCTCAGTTGGGTACAGGTTCCCCTGTTTTTAACCATGGAAAACATTCATAAGCAGCATCCTTGATTCAAGACCGAAGCTTTAGAGATGGGGTATTAATTTTTAATTTTTAATTTTTAATTTGAGCGAAGCGATTGACTATTTTCCGCTTAAATCATTACCACAAACAGCTTTCCAAACGCGTGCTTCCTTAGTGCCTGCAAGTATAGGCATAACTTTTTCGGGTTTATAGTTGAAGGATGTAAGTAAATGACCATCAGGTGTATATGATTCTACTGTTAGCAGTTTCGCCATTTTTGCTCTACAAGCTACTGAGTAGTGAACTTTCTGGCTTTTATTTCTATCTGGATAAAATACCCAGTATTGATAGGAGTCATTTTTTCCTTGTATTGAATCTAGGTCCAAGTATTGAGAATTTCCATTTGACTCATTGCTGATCGGTACCCAATTTGAAGCATGGACAGGTAACACAGAAGATAAGACAACAAAAGAAGCGATCGCTAGTTGTTTAAACATAGTGGTTTTGAGAGGTGAGTAAGCAATAGCCTAACTTGTTAAAGTTTTAAATGTAATCAGAAAATCTTAGGATACACCCAATTCACAATCTACATCTATTACCTTGAAATCACGGTAACGAGACTGGGTCGTAAGTATATTTATTTAAGTATCAAGTTCCGTTACTGATATCTTGCACCATTCTCAACAAGACCAAAAAAACCGGGTTTCTCAACCAAAAATATAGGGTTTGACCATTAGTCATTCTCAAGAAACCCGGTTTTTCACCCAGGTGCAAGATGTGAGGTTAAATACTAACGTTTTGTTTTCAAAAACTTCTGACAACACAACCAAAAACTGTTGCAATGTTAAAAATTGGAAAGGAGCACTTAGTGGATAGAACGACGATGAACGCACAAGGACGTAAATCGAGATTACAGTCGCAGGAGCAATGGATAGATTCCTCACCTCATCCAAGAGATTGGGTATGGTCGTTCTGGCCTGCTGTACCACTATACCCTTACGGTAGGCGGCGGACACTTTGCAGGGAAATAGTTCAGGACACTATCTGGACATTCGATCAGCTTCAGGGTATCCTCTACACCGTCGTGCCGATTCGGATGACCATCGTCAAGCTAAGAGCAGGCGGTCTCCTCGTTTATGCACCAGTTGCTCCGACGACAGAGTGTATCCGCCTGGTTAACGAGTTAGTGACAAAGCACGGTGACGTTAAGTACATCATCCTGCCCACCAGTTCTGGTCTGGAACACAAGGTCTTCGTTGGTCCCTTCGCCAGACACTTTCCACAAGCACAGGTTTTCGTTGCCCCACATCAGTGGAGTTTTCCGCTAAACCTACCGCTAAGTTGGCTGGGCTTTCCCCAAAAACGAACCCAGAATCTCCCAGAAGACTCAAGCCAAGCTCCCTTCGCTTCGGAGTTCGACTATGCGGTGCTGGACATCAACCTGGGACGGGGATCTTTCGCAGAAGTTGCACTGGTTCACAAGCGATCGCGCACCCTACTCGTGACTGATTCTGTAGTGTCTGTGCCAGAAGACCCACCTGCGATCGTCCAATTAGATCCCTACCCCTTGCTGTTTCACGCTAGAGACAATGCACTCCAGGTTATCGATAATAATGAAGCAAACCGTCGCAAGGGATGGCAACGCATCTCATTGTTTGCGATTTACTTCCGTCCAAGTGCGCTGGAGATGACTCAACTGGGGCAGATGTTTCGCGATGCTCTCAAAGCACCAGATCGCTCAGCAAAGGCGTACTTCGGTTTATTTCCGTTTCGATGGAAACAGAACTGGAAGCAGTCATTTGATGCCCTACGAGGTCAGGGGCGTCCATTTGTGGCACCGATTCTGCAAACCCTGATTCTTCCCCAGGGATCGAGACAAGTGCTCGACTGGGCTGACAAGGTTGCAACTTGGGATTTCCACCGGATTATTTCCTGTCACTTTGGCTCACCAATTGAGGCAGATCCGCGTCAATTCCGCTGCTGTTTTGCTTTCCTCGAAAAGAAACGAGACACTCGTTTCGACCCATCTGGAATCCCAAGTCAGCCCCTGCCGGAGGAAGACTTTAGATTCATCAGGGAACTTGAGGCGGGTCTAGTTCGGCGCGGCATCGCGAAACCAGCTTTGGAGGCAGAGTTATGAAGTCCTTTGAAGACGCTGCGCGTCAAAATAATTCGTAATTGATAATTCGTAATTCGTAATTATTACGAGCAAAAATGCGGTTCGCTCGTGCCGGACAGCATAAAAGAGCGTCCCCATGCATAAATGCACTTGCTCTGCAGTAAGGATGCTTCTCTACGAGACGAGTAGCGCGAACGCATTTTTTCCGAATTCATAATTAAAATTACTTGCTATGTACCCTCAATGAATTAATTATTAATTAATTCATAATTACGTAATTTAAAATTACGAATTACGAATTACGAATTACGAATTATTCGCTCAGGATGATAGAAATGATTGCAGAACTTGATCGGGTTATTTTAACAACTGCTATTTCAGAGTATGGTTTAGAACAGGGTGACATAGGTACAGTTGTTTTGATACATCAGGGAGGCAAAGGATATGAGGTGGAATTTATGACATTGGATGGAGAAACTGTGGCAATTGTTTCACTATTTGCTGCACAAGTTCGTCCCATTGGTAGCAGAGAAATTGCTCATGCTCGGATAATAAATTGATGCTTATTTTCAAGACTTGCGATCGCCCACTCGTTTTTTGATAAGTTGCTCTAGTTGGTTGAGGTCTTCTTCATTCAGCCCTCCGGTTTGTCGGATTACGCCTGGTTCGTTGTGCAGTCGCTCCATGTAGATTCGTAAAGCTTCATCGTCCTCACGGTGGGCAAGTACATAAGTTCTGAGTTCTTTTCGACTCATCTTTTGAAAGTCAAGCTTCTGTGTCATCATCAAACTCCCAGTCTCCGTTTCCTTTAATTGTGATGCCTATCGTCTCGCCGGCTAAGATGTAAATTTCCTCCCGCTTTTCGTCATAGCGGAATAGGTGGATGTCTGTATAGAAGTTAGACTGATATCTTGCACCAAGGTCAAAAACCGGGTTTCTTGCAAGTCGTTAAGTCTGGAACCCTTAATTTATCGTTAAGAAACCCCTTCGGGTTCGCAGTCGCCTACGGAGGGAAACCCTCCTCATGCGCGCTGTCTCACCGGTTTTTCTGGTCTTGTTGAGAATGGTGCAAGATGTGAGTAGACAAAGTTTGGCAGACTTGCATGCAGGCGAACATTTGTTCGGCAGTGGGTATCATCTTTGACCGTAATTGTTTCCCTTACTAGCTGGCTTTGTCATTCTATGGTATCCGATCGCTTTCTTGACGATACTCTTGAATATATTGCTGAACTGCGTCAAAGTCTGGATCGTCTTTGAACACGCCTGCAAATTTCATCCAAGGTCTTTGGGATTGTTCAGCAGATGGTAATTTAATTTCCATCGGAATGACTTCGACTTTATTCATATGCTGAGTCAAAAGCACGAACAGCATTGTAAGTGCCTGTTCGCGAGTTGCGGCTTCCACACGATACTGTGGAAGTTCCAGAATAGATGCGATGCCTGACGGCAAGCCGCTCCGCGTCTACGCGCTACCATCCTCTCTAGTTTCCAGCAAAAAATTGACCTTTAAATTAGTGGTCTGTGATGTTGCTAAAGTTTTACTTTTCATAAAGTTCGGACTCCACTTATATATCAAAATCATCCGATGTCCTAGACATGCGTACCTTCCAAGAGCGGTGAGCATGCTACACCACAGACATTCCCCTCAATCAATGCTAGAATTATTATAGATTTCTTACTTTAGGGATGCACGTAATCAGCAAAGTCAAGTTGCGGGAATTCTGGGTTCAACATGCTGATTCTGAAGATGCTCTCAATGACTGGTATAAGTTCGCTTCTAAAGCGAAGTGGTTTAATTTACTAGATGTTCAGAAAAGGTATCCCAAGGCAGAAGCGGTTGGTAACTTTACTGTGTTCAACATCAAAGGTAATAATTATCGTTTGATTGTGGAGATTAGATATTCCTCCCAGACAATTTTTATTAAATACGTTCTTACCCACGCTGAGTACGATAAGGAAAAGTGGAAAGATGATTCCTACTTCTAGTCAAAAAACCTATACTGACCTACTGATTCAGTATCAGCCTAAGCCAATTAAAACAGAATCAGAGTATTACGTAGCCCTAAGTACAGTAGAGGGGATGATGTCTGGCGAGTTAACAGAGGCTGAAACTGCGCTTTTTGAGTTGTTGGTTCTTCTCATTGAGACTTACGAGCAACGTCATTATCCGATGGGTGAGTCTACACCTGTGGCTACTTTGTCATCCCTAATGCACGAATTTGACGTGGATCAAGCTTCTTTAGTCGAAGTCTTTGGTTCTCTTGAGGTTGTCAGGGAAGTGGTTAATGGTCAACGCTTAGTTAACCGATCCCAAGCGGAGTCCCTAGCTAAGTTTTTTAATGACCATTATTCTGATCTCTCCCTGACAGCTAAAGACTTTGGACAGTAACCGCTTCGCATCTACGCACTCTCACAACCCAAAATTCGCAAGATCTCTCCTCCAACCCATACCATTAATGCATATGAGCAATGTTTTTCAGGTCAAATCCAATTTTCCAAAACAAAATTGGGTACTTGAGAACAGTCCCGCTGATATCGTGTCCGCCTAATCACTTACAATATGTCCGCCGCGAGTGGAACGAATCAATTCGCTTGCGGTTAGGAGATTGATTCACTTCGGACAACTAATCAGCCGGACATGATCTGATTCCGTGTGACCAAAATTCCATTTACGGAAAGAGCGATTGCCGCAATCACGGGAAAAAGCGCTACAATTTTTAGAAGCATATAAATTGCGTTGGAGCTAAGATATGACCGACGTACAAGCGATCGCTTGGATTGAAAAAGTAGAAGAACTTGAAAGTAATGCTTTTGCTGGAAGAGAAGTTGCAGACGAGGAAACAATACGTATTGGTAATTATTATTTAAGTGGCGATTATCTTATTAAGAATTTAGAAATAATTCGGCAAGAGAAACAAAAAACGTTATTATCGCTTGCTCACCTAGAAGCAGCAGAAAAACGCATTCTGGATAAAATAGCTCAGAAGCAAATAGTTTTGTAATAAGCTTTTGTCAGCGAGTTTGATATTGCATCTGAGGTGATGTACGGTGAAGGTGGGCTAGATGTCGATCACCCCTGGCGCGTCTTCGACCATCACTCGTTGGACAACTCTTGGAGTCGCCATTGCGATACTACAGCGATTGATTTACCTATATTATGGAAGTATTCAATGGTTACACCGAAAGCCACAGGATGTTTAGCTATCACAAATACAGTCTGACTATTTTTACCAATAAAGAAACCTTCTGGAGTTGGTGAAAACTCAACATCTGCTATTTTTCTCCAAGAATCTTTATATAAGATACCGTAAAAAACAACTGTTTTAGGTTGGTATTCTTTGATTTGATTACTAATATGGTTTATTCGCTTCTCAACACAATAATTTTCATAATTTTTTCTACTAGATAAAAAAGGAAGTTGAGAATGTTGACTATATATCCAATGAGCAAGAGATGGTGATGGTAAAGGCAATAACTCTAATAAACAAGTTTCTTGATTTTTTCTACCTAATTCGTTTATTTGATATTTACGAACATCTTCTCTATCAATATTTTCTATTCCTTTGGCACTCAATACAATGCGAATTAATTTATTCCATGTTGGTTGTATTGCTGTATTTAGTTGAAAAAGCCCCCCTGCTTCCATAGCTATATGATATTCTACAACATCGTCTAATTCCTGTTTGCCTCTATTTGACCATATATTTATTCTGTTATTAATATCTTTAAAGTCTCCTCCTGCTTCTTCCATACCAATAAACCAATAATTTCCTTGATAATTACCATATCCATAAAATGTATCAACTCTTTTTTCTATAAGCTCATCATTAAAAAAATCTTGACTATTCATATCTAGTTGCGGGGTTCGTGATTCTAAAATTGAGTTATTATAGTGATTTTGGGAGTTATAGTTATGAAAGAAAGACAACACATACAAGTACCGCATGGCAGACGGATCTTTGAAGTTCTTCAAGAACACTCAAAGAATAAGCGCCCCCCTCTTTCTGAAGAAGAGAAAGCCAGACGTGAGGCGGAGGATGAAGCATTTGACAAGCGTTGTGATGAAATTTTCCAGCAAGTTTGCCCGGAATTAGTTAAAGACCATTATAACTGGGCTATTATGATTGAGCCAAACAGCGGAGATTATGTCATTGACCTCAATCCAGAAGTCGCTTTTCAAAAAATCCGCGATCAGCACCCAAAAGCCAGAATTATGGAAATGCGACTGAATGAAACAGGGGCTGTTGGCAGAGTATGATTCACGGCAGCTTTGGTGAAAATGGGGAGTTGTATTTTAGGATTGATTTGATAGCTGCCGATGGTTCGGATATCACAGTTAATGCTCTACTAGACACTGGGTGTACTGACCGGCTTGTTATGGACATCCAAGATGTAGAGAGTTTGGAATGGACTTATATTTTAGAACAAAGAAGGCAGACAGCACGGGGGGTAGCAAAGTTTTATCTTTATGAAGGAACTGTTAGCTTTAACGGTCAAAAATTAATTATCCCAGTTTTAGGTGGTAAGCAAATTACCGAAATTTTGATTGGGTTGCCTTGGCTAGAAAATCGACGGTTAGTAGTAGACAGAAAAGCTTTTTTACTAACCTTGGAAGATTAAAGTACCAAATCAACCCATCGTTGCATCTAGCATAGGGTACAGAATTACGAAAATTTACCTTATACTACCCAATACTGCTCGGATAAGACGAGTTCCACATTAGTCTGTGATCCCCCCGCTTGCTAGACCCCCTTAAAAAGGGGGTTAAAGAAATAAAGCCCCCCTTTTTAAGGGGGGTTGGGGGGATCTTCTTGGGTTAACCGAGCAGTATTGTTATACTACGGATAAAGCCTTCCCATAACCAGACATGAGCCTGTACATCAACTGCTAGGTGATGGAAAAAATTGATGGTGTCAATTTAGAGCAGTGGCTACAACAGCAGGGTAATCATCCCCTGAACTCTAAGCAAGCGATCGCCTGCTTAAAGCAACTTAATGCAGATGAGCGATGTTTCTCAGGTCAAGTCCAGTTTTCCAGTTGTAGTCCGGTGATGCGGTTGTAGTGACGAGTATTGTTGGTGACTAAAACGTAATTTTCTGTAAGTGCAACACTAGCAATTAGTAAATCAAACTCAGCAATTGGTTGTCCTACTCTACGAAGTTCCGCCTTTAAGTCTCCAAAATGTCTGAGAGCAGGATCAGTTAAAGGTAAAGGTAAAACAGGTAAGTTTTGAATAAATTTTTCTATACTAGCTAAATTTTCTGCAACCCTACTGGAATTATATGCACCATAGTACAATTCAGCAGCAGTGATGACACAAATAGAAATTTGATTCCATCCTACTTCCCTAACCTTCTGCCTAACCGAGTCACGATTCCTAAGCCAATAAATGCAAGTATCAGTATCAAATAAATAAGTCACAGGATGTATTAGGAGTTAGACATACTACGGCTGTCATATATATCTTTGATAATTTCCTCTGTTGTGCGATCGTCTAACCAAGCACCAAAGGTTTCCATAAATGCTTCAAGCTTATGAGCTTTTGGTGTTGCTTCAGATGGCATGATTATTTCATTAGCTATCAGCCGATCTGCTTCAGTAATACCTAATTTTTTCATCTGCTCTTTAGCTGTCACTATAATTTGCATCATCGTAATAGCTTGACGTAGAACGTCGCTTTTACTTCCACCAATCTGACTAGAAAGTTCTTCCAATATCTGGTTAAGTTCAGGTGATAAATCTAGGTTTAAGCGAACCATCCCTTGAGCATCAGTCATGATTTCATCCTGATTGTAAAATATCAATTACATTATAATTGACAGATGTAGCCCTGATATCGGCTCAACCTCAATAAGGGGTTTTTTGCATAAACCCTCAGTATGAAAATAGTTTACTGAAAGAGCAGCAGTTGCCTAAAAATGCCAAGCGTCAGGTATAAATTCGTGACAATATCCAGAGGTTAGGTTATGGGCATTGATGAAATACTTAAAGCTTACCGTGAAGAAATTTTGAGAATTGCTGCTAAGTACGGGGCGTATAATGTACGGGTGTTTGGTTCTGTGGCGAGAGGAGAAGCAAGACCAGACAGTGATGTAGATTTGCTGGTGGAACTTGAACCACAACGAACCTTGTTAGACCAAATTGCTTTGATGCAGTCCTTGTCAGAATTGCTAGGACGTAAAGTTGATGTGACTGAACCTGAAACTCTACATGAGTTGATTAGAGATAAAGTGTTGCGGGAAGCTGTGGTGTTATGAGAAAGGATTTAGCGTCACTGGCAAAGGAGGAAGAAACTTTAGGCGCTTACGAGCGTTTAATTTTTGGAGTATCAGAGCCTGTTAGATAGTACTTATTGACACTCTCCATAATCAGAAACCCCCGGTGATTGTGCCGAGGACTTTTCTATGGTGAAAATAATTGTGAACTCCAGCGCCCGTTTCGTCAACGCCTGCGCCGTCAAACCATTAAACGCCATCAACTCCCCAGCACTCGCCGTCGTCTCCCCTCGCTTCCAAGCAAAAGTATCCCGCTTCACAGTACACCGCAGCATAATCGGTTCCAGCATCGCCGCCGCACCACCCGTCACACCAATGATTGCATCGCCTGCAAACATTTGAGCAAATTTCTCATCATCCAAGAAACCACCAACAAACGGCGATAGGGGCGATGGGGCGATGGTTATATCTGGGCTGTAAAAACTTGTTCAACCGTTAAATTTAATTCTGGAAATGTAGGGGATTCTATCCGGTTATTTCCTTTAAATTGTTTGCCGTAATATTCGCCTTCATCATTAAAAGAATAAATAGTAATAGTGGGTTGTTTATCTCCTATCAGTAATTTATTAGCAAACGCACCATAATCTACAATCCAATATTCTCGTATTCCCATCTCATCATAGTCAGCAAGCTTTTTAAGATAATCATCTCTCCAATTGGTACTAACTACCTCAATCACCAAAACTATCGACTCAGGCTTACAAACAATAGACTCGTCTTTCCAGCGCGGTTCGTTCACTAAATTAGGAAAATTTAATACAAGCACATCAGGGAAGTATCCCGATAGTTTATTTTCTGGCTTCACTAGACCTTTGTTAGATATACCGTATTTAAGCTTAAGTCTTACAAATTCGTATCCTAAAATTGCTGCTAGAAAAGCGATAATTTCTTCATGCTTTCCTTTTGGTTGAGGCACTTGTATAATCTCTCCGTCGTATAATTCGTAGCAAATATTTTCAGGTTGTGTTTGTAAAAAGTCTACAAATTCATCGAAGGTAAATAGTTTTTGTAGTGCTTGTGTCATGTTTTTAAACCTCCTCATCAATTAATGATTTTGATAATTCATCGAATTTATTGAGTATTTCAGCATCAGACATATCACTTATTTTTGTCCCTAAAGTGTGGAAATAACCGATTTTAAGTAAAAATTCGGCTTGTTGATTATCAGAACGACCGTATTTAACAGCCGATTCAGCAACGGCTTCTTTTCCTGCGGGCATCAATCTATAAGTAATTGCCATTGCACCCCGTTTAGGTCTAGGTTTGCTTTACTTCTTCACTCATTAATAACGCTTGCATAGTAGTTCCTTTTTAATTGTCCTTTGTAATCACACATTAACGCAATATAGCGGTTCTCAGTTGTATCCCATACACGATCGGCCCTCTCCCCTGCCCCTCTCCCAAGTTTGGGAGAGGGGTGCCCCAAGTGGGCGGGGTGAGGGCTGTATGTGACTCAAACGAGAACCGCTATAATATAATAAAGTGCAATCATTTATTGGTACTTCAAATCGAGGATTTTTACAACAACAAAAACCGCAAATACACGCATCAAAACGCCAACCTATCTGCGTCCATCTGCGTACATCTGCGGTTAAAAAATCCAACCTTAATGCACCAACTCCAGCGCCCGTTTCGTCAACGCCTGCGCCGTCAAACCATTAAACGCCATCAACTCCCCAGCACTCGCCGTCGTCTCCCCTCGCTTCCAAGCAAAAGTATCCCGCTTCACAGTACACCGCAGCATAATCGGTTCCAGCATCCCCGCAGCACCACCCGTCACACCAATGATTGCATCACCAGCAAACAATTGAGCAAATTTCTCATCATCCAAGAAACCACCCTCAGGTTCCGAACAAGTTTCCCATGCAGTATCATCCAAACGATACAAACGACGCGGGTTAATTACAGAAACAATCTTCACCCCAAGACCCTCAGTTTCCAAGAACGCAGCAGCTTCAAAAACTGGTATTAACGTCATATCGCCAATCACCGCAAAGACAACTTTCTTACTCCCCCCTTGATTAGATTCAACTTCATGCAACACCAGCGCACCATCACGCAACCCTTGACGAGCTTGTTCAAAAGTGGTACGAATAGGCAACGGCGACTTACTAGCAGTAATCACAATACCCTTATTCTTAGTAGTCAGCGCCCAGTCATAACAAACTTGAATACTGTTAGCATCAGGTGGAAACAATGGGAAAACATTGCCATTGCGCATCATCGAAGCAAAATAAGCTTCAATTTCCGGACGTTGGTGAGTCCAACCGTTGCGCCCTTGCTCTAATGCCCCAGCAGTGAATAAAGTAATAGTCGAGGGAGTGGGACGCCGCAATTCCGCCATTGCTTGCGTCACTGTTTGCCAAATCGGTACCCCGTTGATCGCAAAAGATTCGTAGGAACACCACAAACTCCTAGCACCCATCAATGCCAAACCAACAGCTAAACCTGCACAAGCATCTTCACTCAACGGTTCGTAAACTTGTCCGTTTGGTGCTTGGTTGTATAAGTCGTCAGTGGTAGGGTGAATAATCTTCAGTGCTTGGTTAATGTTCGCAATCCCAGATGCTTCGTTACCGTCAGCGTTGGTGACTAGGAAATTGGGATCTATTTGTCCGACTTTTGCTACCAACCTTCCCATCGACGTTGTGGAAATTTTTGGTTCGCCACCTACAGGATATTCTTCCAAAGGTAATTCGCCTAGTTCTGGCAATGGTAATTCAAATTCTGTCACCACTGTCTTGGCTGCAGGACCACCGCCTGCACGTTCACAGTTTGTCCGTACCAGTTGCCAAGCTTCAGGAGACAAAGCGCGTGCTTTCAAAGCATTTATAATATGAGGAGCATCCAAGGTGTCTTTGGGATAGAGGTTGTGAGATTTTGCACCCCTTGCGTGGACTCCTGCACCTTTAAGTTGTTTGATGATGAAGACGGTAAGCTTACCGCTGAGTGCCGATCGCGCTGCTTTATCCACACCTTCAAGTACTGCTTTGGTAAAAGCTAGCCGTTGCTCCCAGGAAAAAGCGGTACTATCAATGTAATCCCCTGGTTGGTTTTGGTCGTCAAAATCCTTAGCATCCACTAACACAACTTCTTCAAAACCATTACCGCGCCAGTATGCGATCATTTGTTCATTGGTTTTGAGAGAAACCATGCTATGATGTTCTTGGCTGAAACCATTCCACACCAGCACTGGTAAGAAGTTGGTCACACTTGGATAAGCCGTGTGGAAGTGTGCCATCGAACTCATAATATAAGGTTCACCTAGTCCACCGTCACCAACGGTGAAGGGGAACAGCTTGTCCTGGTGCAACCGCGCACCTGCCATTGCAAAGTGTTGCCCTTGTCCTAGAGGACCTGCGGGTGCGAGAATGCCGGGAATGTAGCCGGATAGGTGTCCCAAGAGTCCGTGCTTTTCCCGGTAGCGATCGCGCAGTTGTTGGCAGGTAAAAATTCCCATGTCCTCTAGCGAACGATCCAAAAACATGGCACTATAAAATCCAGGGGCATGGTGTCCCACTTCAGTGATAATGTTTTTGTAACCCAGCATAACAAGAGCAGCATAAGCTTCCGCTTGAGAGGCAAATCCCCCTGGGTGTCCAGAGGCTTTACTACCAGTGACTTGCAATGTCAAGTAGCGTAGGGCGTCGGCAGCCAGTAAAGTTTGGAAGATGGCAGATGGATTTGTCGGATCGGCGATCGCCACTTTACCCGATTCTATTGCAGGTGTTTTGCCATAGGTTTCAAAACCTGCGAAGGCTTCACCAAAATATTGAATACCTTCGCAAAAATCGGGAGCCGCTGAAGTTGCCTTTGGGGTGATTGCTGTCATGCTGAGTACCTAATAATAAAAATCTGGAAAAATAGATGCTCGATCAATTTAACAAAGATTTTACAACTTTCGGTCTATAACATTTAATTGTTTTTTAGCAACATAAACATAAATAGATTAAATTTAAAATATATAAAAATTAATTTTTTGCAGTTAGTTTTGGTGGCAAAAAAGAATATGAAGCAGCAAACAAAGCTTATGAAACTACCAAATGGTCCGCAAACTCCAGATATTGTACAGATGTTCCAGTGGATCGCCAGCCCCATGTCATTTATGGAAGCCTGTGCAAAGCGCTACGGGGATATTTTCACAATGCGATTGAATGTTCCTGTGGTTTTCGTTAGCAACCCCCAAGCGCTGCAGCAGATTTTGACGAACGACACAAAGGAGTTTGAAGCTCCCAGTGACTGGAACAATGTTTTTGAACCATCGCTGGGCAAAAATTCTGTCATCACCCTGAGTGGTGAGGCACACAAGCGTCAACGCCAGTTGTTAATGCCTCCCTTTCACGGCGAAAGGATGCGAACCTATGGTGAAGTGATTAGGGATGTCACAGAGCAAATCATCAGCCAGCAGCAGATAGGCAAACCCTTCAATGTCCGTTTTGCTACCCAAGCCATTACCCTGCGAGTGATGATGCAAGCCGTGTTTGGTCTAAATGACAGTCCACGCGCTCAAGAACTGGAGAAACTTTTGGGTCTAATGATGGATGAAGGTGCGAATACTCCAACAAGAGCCTTAGTTCTTTATTTTCCAGTTCTACAACGAGATTTAGGTCCGCTGACTTCTTGGGGAACCTTTGTGCGCCGCCGAGAGCAAGTTGACAAACTCCTGTACGCAGAAATTCGGGAACGTCGAGAGCAACCAGACCCATCTCGCACAGACATCCTCAGTTTGCTGATGGCAGCCTCTGATGAAGCAGGTCAGCCGATGACGGACGTAGAGTTGCGCGATGAGTTGATGACTCTATTGCTGGCTGGTCACGAAACCACGGCGACAGCTATTGCCTGGGCATTGTACTGGATTCACAAACTGCCCACAGTGCGGGAAAAGCTGCTGCAAGAAATCCTCAGCTTGGGTGAAAATCCAGACCCCAGCAGCGTTTTCAAATTACCGTATCTTAACGCTGTTTGCAGCGAAACCTTGCGGATTTACCCAGTTGGGATGCTCACCTTTCCACGGCAAGTGAAAACACCTGTATCGCTGTGTGGTCACGAACTGGAACCGGGTACAGCAGTGATCGGATCTATTTATCTGACCCACCAGCGTGAGGATTTATACCCCGAACCCAAGCAGTTTAAACCAGAGCGCTTTTTGTCACGGCAATTTTCTCCCTATGAGTATTTGCCTTTTGGGGGTGGCGCAAGGCGCTGCATTGGAATGGCTTTTGCCCTGTTTGAAATGAAAGTGGCTCTTGCTACAATCCTCTCAGGCTGGGAATTGGCGTTGGTCGATCGTGGTGAAGTGCGACCTAAGCGCCGTGGTTTGGTTACAGGTCCTGGGCGTCCTATCGAAATGGTTGTTAAGAGTCAGCGTTCGGTGAAGTCTCGAAGCTTGGAGGCTATTCCTGGTTAAGTTGTGATATTGTTCCAGTGGTAGGGTTATCTCGTTCCCACGCTCTGCGTGGGAATGAGTTCAGTGGGCTGCTGCCTCCCTAAATTTACCAGAGGCAGAGCCTCTTGGTAATTCATTCCCAGGTAGAACCTGGGAACGAGAAACGAACCGCCAAGACGCAGAGGACGCAGAGGAAAGAGGGGAGATTTGAAGGTTTGCTATGACGATACCGTTGATACAAACGTTGCAGTTGATTGTGAATCCGACGAGGTTTTTGGAGGGGTGTGCTGCTAGGTATGGGGAACAGTTTACTGTAAGGGTATTGGGGATAAGTTCACCGCCTGTGGTGTTTTTTAGCAGTCCGGAGGCGATCGCTGAGTGTTTTGCTGTGCCGGCGAAGGAGTTGGATTTTAAGAAGGCAACTCATGTATTTCAACCGTTGTTTGGTGATTCGTCGATTGTGTTGCAAGAGGGGCAGAAGCACAATCGGCAACGGCAGTTATTGATGCCGCCTTTTCATGGCGATGTCTCACGACAAGACCCTTCGGGTCAACGCATGAAAGCTTACGGAGAATCTATTTGTCAAATTACTGCAGAAGTCACGGGAGATTGGCGAGAGGGTGCAGCGATTTCTATGCAGGAAGTGATGCCGGATATCACTTTGCAAATTATCTTGCAAGTGGTGTTTGGGATGAGTCCTGGTGCGCGTTACCAACAATTAAAAGCACGGTTGAGTTCGCTGTTAGAAGATGTGACGAAACCTTGGTATTCTAGCTTGTTTTTCTTTCCACCGCTGCAAAAAGATTTGGGTGCGTGGAGTCCTTGGGGACGTTTTCTGCGACGGCGAGAGGAAATTGACAAACTGATTTATGCAGAGATTTATGAACGGCGTTTGTCAAATGATGGTGACCGTACAGATATTCTGAGTCTGCTGATGTCGGCGTGTGATGAAAATGGACAGCAGATGACAGATGTAGAGTTACGGGATCAATTGGTTTCTCTGTTGCTTTTGGGTTACGAAACGACAGCTGGTGTTTTGGCATGGTTATTTTATCTGATTCACGTCCACCCTCAGGTAAAAGATCGGCTGATGCAAGAATTAGATGGTTTGGGAGATGAACCAAATCCGGAGGCGATGACTCAACTACCTTACCTAACTGCTGTTTGCCAAGAAACACTCCGAATTCATCCTATTGCTTTAATTTGCACACCGCGATTGGTGAAAGATACAGTGGAAATTGCAGGTGATAAATTTACATCTGGAACAGTTTTAGTACCCTGCATTTATTTAGCGCATCGTCGCGCTGAAACTTACCCAGAACCAGAACAGTTTAAACCAGAAAGATTTCTCGACCATAAATTTTCAGCTTATGAATATTTGCCCTTCGGCGGTGGTTATCGTGGTTGTATTGGCGCGGCTTTTTCAATGTATGAAATGAAATTAGTTTTGGCTACAATTATGTCACGGTTTCAACTAGCGCTTGCTGATTCTCGTCCCGTGCATCCGACACGCCGAGGGATTACTATTGTTCCCTCTGGTGGTGTGTCGATGGTTGTCAAGAGTGCTAATAGCTAATTGTTCATGGCTAATTGCCTGACTACAATTAGCAATTAGCAATTAGCTATTAGCAGATTTTACAGATGTTTATTTATACTTACTTATATAATAGTCTAATTTCTCTGCCTTGATGCAGATACACTCCTGAGTTTCCAGGGTCTAGATTGAGCAATAACAGGACACTAGGAGATAATTAACTCATGCCAGAAGAGCAACGGCTAGAGGAGCAACTGCTTTCGCAGTCAGCCGAAAATATCGTATCCGATCGGCTGGATAGTGTAGAAAAAATCGACGTAAATGTGCAAACTGACCTGCTGAAAATGGTTCAAGGGCAGGCTGATGGGGTTTCCTTTGCTGGTCAGGGTTTGGTAATGAAAGGCATCCGCGTACAAGAAATAAAACTGCAAACAGCTGGCGTTGACATTAATCCTTTAAGCGCTCTTTTTGGTCAGGTTGAACTGAATCAGCCAGTAAATGCCACTGCTCGTATTATACTCACAGAAGTAGATATTAACCGCGCCTTGACCTCAGATTACGTCCGCAGCCAGATGCAGAGCTTTGATCTTAATGTAGATGGCGAAATTGTGAGTTTGCAGCCGCAAGTGATCCAAATTAACCTACCAGATGATGGTAAACTGGCATTTGCGGGAAATGTGCTGCTAAAAGAACAAGGCAATACTCGCCCGTTAAGTTTTACGGCGGTGGTCCGTCCACGCACTCAGCAACAACCCATAATGCTGGAAAGTTTTAACTGTACTAAGGGAGAGGGGATTTCTTTAGAAACAGTTGTGGCATTAATGCACAAGGTAAAAGAACTGGTAAACTTACCTTATATTGAGTTTGATGATATGGCATTGCGCATCAAAAGTCTGGAGGTGCAAAAGGGTAGTTTAATACTTTTGGCAGATGCTCATGTCAGACAATTACCCTCTTCATGAAAGGATATGGCAACGGATTTTGTAACGGATGTAACGGATGCTTAATCTCATCGTCTCACAGTTCAATCATCCGTTACATCCGTTATGTCAAAGGATATTTTAAATCTTACGCCAAGACTGGCAACGGATTATGAGCGCGGATGTAGCGGATGCTTAATCTCATCGCCTCACAGTTAAACCATCCGTTACATCCGTTATTTCATCCGTTGCTAATTTCTATAACTACCGAATGATATAAATCCTTTGTCACGCTTTGTAAGATGGAAATACTACTTGCGGATGCTTAATCTCATCGCCTCACAGTTAAACCATCCGTTACATCCGTTATTT
>CAXTSI010000086.1:0-3693 GCA_964246695.1 uncultured bacterium | reverse complement strand
CATCCGTTGCTAATTTCTATAACTACCGAATGATATAAATCCTTTGTAACGCTTTGTAAGATTGAAATACTACTTTAGTACGATGTTTCAAATATGCAAGAGTACGATGTTGTAATTATTGGAGCCGGACACAATGGGTTGGTCTGTGCTGCTTATTTGCTGAAAGCTGGTTATAGTGTTTTGCTATTAGAAAAGCGTTCTGTTCCTGGTGGTGCAGCAACAACTGAGGAATGTTTGCCACAAGAAGCCCCAGGATTTAAGTTTAATTTGTGTGCTATTGACCATGAGTTTATTCACTTGGGACCAGTTGTTCAAGAATTAGAACTGGAAAAGTACGGTTTGGAATATCTGGAGTGCGATCCAGTTGTTTTTTGTCCGCACCCAGACGGGAAGTATTTCTTAGGTCATAAATCGTTAGAAAAAACCTGTGCAGAAATCGCCCGTTACAGTGAACGCGATGCTAAAAAATATGCAGAATATACAGAATATTGGCAGCGGGCGATTGGTGCGATGATTCCCATGTTTAACGCGCCGCCGAAGTCAGTTTTAGATATTCTTGGTAACTATGACATTGCCAAACTGAAAGATTTATTTTCTGTCATTGGTTCTCCCTCCAAAACGCTGGACTTTGTTCGCACCATGCTTACCAGTGCCGAGGATATTGTCAATGAGTGGTTTGACTCGGAGTTTCTTAAAGCGCCTCTCGCAAGACTTGCATCAGAACTCGGTGCGCCTCCTTCCCAAAAGACCCTTGGTATTGGTGCTATTATGATGGCAATGCGCCATGAACCAGGGATGGCAAGACCTCGCGGCGGTACTGGTGCATTGATTGATGCTTTGGTGAAGTTGGTGACAAGTAAAGGTGGTGCGATCCTCACCGATCAACATGTTGAGAAGGTTTTAGTTGATAATGGTTGTGCGGTTGGTGTACGGGTGAATGGTGGCACAGAATATCGTGCTAAACAGGGCGTCATCTCCAATATAGATGCTAAACGGCTATTTTTACAAATGATAGACGCAAGCGATATTGATGGTGTGGATTCGGATCTGCGAGAAAGATTAGAACGTCGCATTGTCAACAATAACGAAACCATCCTCAAAATAGACTTGGCTATAGACGAACCGCTGCGCTTTGAACACCACGAACACAAGGATGAGTATCTCATTGGATCTGTTTTGATTGCAGATTCGGTTAGTCATGTGGAACAGGCACATAGTAAATGTACTTTGGGTGAAATACCAGATTCAGATCCCTCGATGTATGTGGTAGTGCCAACGATGTTAGATCCTTCGATGGCACCTCCAGGTAAGCATACAGTGTGGATTGAGTTTTTCTGTCCGTATCAAGTCGCCGGTGCGAATGGTACTGGTGTGAAAGGTACGGGGTGGACTGACGACCTGAAAAACAAAGTTGCAGACAGGGTGATTGATAAATTAGCAGACTACGCGCCAAATGTGAAAAACTCAATTATCGCCCGTCGTGTGGAAAGTCCGGCGGAACTGGGCGAAAGATTGGGCGCATACAATGGTAATTACTACCACATCGACATGACCTTGGATCAGATGGTGTTTTTCCGTCCTTTGCCAGAAATAGCAAATTACAGAACCCCAATTGACAATCTATTTCTCACTGGTGCAGGAACTCATCCAGGTGGTTCAATTTCCGGTATGCCAGGACGCAACTGTGCGCGAGTATTTTTGCAGACAAAGCACCCGATCGCCCAGACTCTGAAAGATGCACGCGATTCAATTAAATCAACTGTTGAGTCGGTGTTTAAAATTAATTAGGCGTAAAAGTAGGGTGCGTTAACGCAGTGTAACGCACCGCTATTAATTAGTAAGTAAAGAGTATTATTGCAGCAAATAAGTGCAAGGAGGTAATTCTCAAATCGTTCAATACACTCTCAAAATTAGATATGTCATTCTACAAGCGATCGCGAAGACAAGCCTGTAGAATGTTTAGTTAATAGGGCAAGCATCTTTCACCCAATCCCTATTGTGTAAGAGGTCAAGATGGTACAGACTCCCCCCAGTCCAGAAACCGAAACTCTATTGATTGAGTTGCCGTCTACAATTGGGTTGTACGTCACCCAGGAACAGTTTGCAGCCTTAGCAGCAGCCAACCCAGACTTGAGACTCGAAAGAACAGCACAAGGAAAGTTAATTGTGAACCCACCAACCGGCTGGGAAACTGGAGAACGCAACACTAGCCTCACCGGACAACTCTATCGCTGGTACGAAGAAAATGAAAATTTGGGTAAAGCCTTTGACTCTTCGACTGGCTTCATTTTACCCAATGGTGCGACTCGTTCTCCCGATGCCTCTTGGGTCAGCCAAGAACGTTGGGAAGCACTCACTCCAGAACAAAAAGGAACCTTTGCTAATATCTGTCCTGATTTTGTCGTTGAGTTACGCTCTAGCTCAGATAGCCTCAAGTCCCTGCAAGCTAAGATGAGAGAGTATATTGATAATGGTGCGAGACTGGGCTGGTTAATCGATCCGCAGCAGCGACGGGTGGAAATTTATCGACCAGGTTTGGCAGTGTTCGTGTTGGAAAATCCGGCTGAGTTGTCTGGAGAAGCAGTCTTACCAGGTTTTGTGCTGAATTTGCGTCGGGTGTGGGATTGAAAATGGGTTCAGTACGGTGCCACTGGCACAACAAGGTAGAGTGAGCGAAGCAAGTATCTTCTATCGTCGGTTTTTACAGCTTCAGCAGAAAATTCTTTAGATGATAAATCTATGCCTTATAGTAAATTCACTCTCAGTAAAGCTGTAGAGGATTTCCAACTCACAATTGTTGAAGAGGGTCGTTTCCTGCCAGAAATTCCCTCAGTCACCCCTACCCCTTTGCTTGTGGATATTCTTAAAGAAACAATTCCCTGGGCGATCGCGGTGAGTAGCGAGAAAGCCCGTTCTGAGGGCATCATTAATCCTGTGTTACTGGAAGTGAAACGCCAACTCAAAGGACAGATTAGCGTTTTCTCTGGGGAGGAATTCAATGTAGAACCAGAGGCTGAACTGACTGGCTATGTTGATTTTCTCATTAGTCGTTCCCCAGAACAGCTATTTATCAAAGCCCCTGCGGTGATTCTAGTAGAAGCAAAGAAGGAAGACCTGAAACCAGCGCTAGGTCAATGCCTCGCCGAAATGGTTGCCGCTCAACGTTTTAACCAACAAAAGCAACAGCCAATCTCGACGATTTACGGAACGGTGACTAGTGGTACAGTTTGGCGGTTTCTGAAGTTGGAAGGGCAATGCGCGTCCATTGACCTTACAGATTACTCTCTCCCTCCAGTTGAGCAAATTTTGGGTTTTCTCGTTTGGATGGCGCAGCAGGGTTGATGTTGAAGATATAAGAGTAGGAAAACATCAGCTTCTACTTCTACTCGTTGCACCCAAGAAACGCTAGATAATTACAGGCAGAACTCTCGACACAGGAAGCCGCAGACCTACTCAACGTCTCATATCATGTCCGTGTAGCGGTTATTATATGAACCCTCACCCCGCCCGCTGGGCACCCCTCTCCCATGCTTGGGAGAGGGGACGGGGGCAGCGGTCGGTATATCGTAACTGTTTATACGGACATGATATCACGTCCCTATGTAGGGCTTGCTGAAAAACTCAAGAAAAAGCCATAGAAGGTAAGGTAAGTTATTCAAGCAAGGGGCACAGATAAATTGGTATTATCTATCA